>CAZRRG010000001.1:0-22452 GCA_964602455.1 uncultured Eubacteriales bacterium
TGCGAAGGCGTTCGGCCGTCCCTAAGCAGGAGGCTAGAGCCCCGTTCAGTAATGAGTAGCAGGAAGACACACCAGCAGTCACTAGGAGGTTATGCTGTGGCTACACAAAAACGGCCGGTAACCTCGCGCGACCTGTGGTCCCTCCGCTTCGTCGGGGAACCATGCCTGTCGCCGAGCGGCAATGAACTAGTGTGGGTGGAGAGCTGGACCAACGCAAAGAAGAATCACTATGAATCCGCCATCTACATCTCCCGTCGCGGCAGCGATGGCACATTCGGACCGCCATCCCGGCTGACTTACGGGAAGCGTCCCGACGGGGACGGAGCCATGGACCGCTCGCCCCGCTTTAGCCCCGACGGGTCCACTCTGGCCTTTATGTCGAACCGCTCGGGCAAGAACCAGATCTGGCTCCTGCCTCTGCATGAGGGCGGCGAAGCCAGGGAACTCACCAAGGGCGAGGACAGCCCGTCCCAGATGACCTGGTCACCCTGCGGCAAGTCCATCGCCTTCGTCATGAGAGAGCCAAAGCCCAAAGAGGAAAAGAAGGACGACGAGATCCGCACCGACAAGGACGTCGTCGTCATCAAGAACCTGCGCTACAAGGCCAACGGAGTGCCGGGCGTCCTTGACCAGAGACCCCTGCACATCTACGTGGTGGACGTTGAGAGCGGCGCCGTGAGGCAGGTAACCACCGGCGACTTCCAGGATTCCGCGCCCGCGTTCTCGCCCGACGGCGAGTTCATAGCCTTCTCTTCGTGCCGCGAGCCCGGCCGCGAGATAAAGATGATCCACAACGACATTTGGGTCGTCCCGTCCGAGGGCGGCGAGGCGAAGAAACTCACCCACGGGCAGGGTCCGGCTCACAACCCGGTCTACTCTCCCGATGGCAAGTGGATCGCGTTCCTCGGCCACACCCACGGCCACTCATCCACCGCGAACACGGAGATCCTGCTGGTCAGCCCTGAGGGCGGAGAAGTCAAGGAACTGTGGAACGGCTTCGATAGAAGCTTCGGGCCGGGAGCGGGATCCGACGCCAGGATGGATGCCGGCGACGCCGGTCCGTTCTGGTCCCGCGACAGCAAGAGCCTGTACTTCATCATGGCCGACAGGGGATACTCGGGAATCTACAAGGTGTCCACAGATGGGTCGGGGCCGATTCTGGTTGCGGGCGCCGTGCCGGGCAACATCCAGGCATGTCCCAAGTATCCTCCGGTAGTGAACTCGATGGCGGCAGCGTTCCCCGAGGACGGCAGCGTTGTGTTCGGGTTCAACGGCAACTCTTCGGTATCGCCCAACGACATCTTTGCCGTGAGCATCCCGGCTGACCTTTGCGCCGCTACCGGAGCAGATGTGAAGCAGTGCGCGCTCCAGCAGATCACCAGGGTAAACGAGGAACTGTTGTCGGGCCTCGACATCGTGAAGCCTGAGCCCTTCCAGTTCAAGTCGTCGGACGGCCTCGTGCTTGATGGCTGGGTCATGAAACCCGTGAGATTCCAGGAGGGCAAGAAGTATCCGGCGATCATCCAGGTGCACGGCGGTCCCCGTTCGGCCTACGGTGAGGCGTTCTACCACGAGATGCAGCTCATGACGTCCACCGGGTTCGGCGTGTTCTTCTGCAACCCGCGCGGAAGCTCTTGCTACGGCAAGGAGTTCGCGGACGGCGTCATCGGCGACTGGGGCGGGATGGACTATCAAGACATCATGGCGCTCCGCGACGTGGTCGCCAACACGCCCTGGGTGGATGACTCCAAGGTCGGCATCACCGGCGGCAGCTACGGCGGGTACATGACCAACTGGGTAGTCACCCAGACGGACCGCTTCGCCGCGGCTGTCTCCTGCCGCAGCATATCCAACATGTACACCAAGTACGGTGTCTCGGACATCGGATGGTACGGCAACAAGGCCGGGTTCGGCGGCCGCGACCTTTGGGACAGCGAGGACTTCATAATGGAGCGCTCGCCGATGCGGCACGCCCCCAAGGTCAACACTCCCCTTCTCCTGGTCCACTCGGATCAGGACTACCGCTGCCCGCTTGAACAGGCCGAGCAGTTCTTTGTGGCCCTCAAGAGGCTAGGCAAGACGGTGGAGTTTGTGAAGTTCACCGGCGAGAACCACGAGCTCTCTCGTTCCGGCAAGCCCTGGAACAGGGTCGAGCGTGTGGAGCACATCGTGGAGTGGTTTGTGAGGTTCCTGAAGTAGGTTTCACCCGCCACGTTTTCGCCCTGTGGCGGGTGAAACCCGCACGAGCCTCAAATCCTGGCGGGCAAGATCCGCCACGTTTCCGACCCAATGTCGGCGTTGCCCGCCACTGCCTCAAAAAGTGGCGGGCAACTTCCGCAACTAGGTGCCTCGAGGGACCCTCACGGGCCGGCCCCCTCACGGGGCCCTCGAGACCCTTGAGCCAAAAGCGATGCCACCCCGCTTCGGCGGGGTGGCTTCATTTATCGTCCCATCACGTGGCCGGGGAGTGGGTGACTCCCCCATCACATGGCCGAGGACTTGCTGACTTCCCGATCACATGGCCGAGGACTTGCTGACTTCCCCATCACGTGCCGGAGCGGACCATCCCCTAAACGCCCGGTAGTAAACCACGCTGGCCAAGAAGTAGGTTATGGCGGTGAAAAAGTAGGGGATCTCGTAGCTCCAGTTGGCCATGATGTAGCCGGCGACGACCGCGCTCAGAGCGCGGGTCAGGTTGTCGGCGATGCGTGACAGGCTGGAGACCTTTCCCCTGTTCTCGGGTCCGACGATCTCCATCGAGAAAGTCGAGGCCACCGGGTTGGACATGTTCATGAGCGCCGACCGCATGAAGAGAGCGAAGGATACCAGGTAGATGTTGGGCGGCAGGGCTATGAGCAGCAAGAAGGGGATGGACGCTATCTGAGTCCCGACGACCGTTGCCACTCTGCCGAACCTGTCGGCAAGGACCGGCGACAGCAGCGCCGCCAGCGCGGTGGCTCCCTGGCTGAAGGACTGGATCACGCCGACAACCGCCGTGTCGACGCCGAGTTTCCGCGAGATGAACACGTTCACGTACGGCAACACCAGCCCCGCGCCGAAGCCGATGAGGAGGTTGTAGAACAGAAGGGACATCACCGTCTTCTGCGAAGCGGTCTTGTACAGGGACACCAGCTCCTGGGCGGCGATCTTCCAGGCAGACAGGCCGCCCGGCTCTTCACTTGACTGAGCCCTTTGCTTCTTCTCCGCGATCCTTATCGCAGGAGTCACCCCGGCCAGCGTGATGAGGGAGAAGACCGCCAGCGAGATCCTGTACGCCCGGACCATTCCAAAGCTGCGGAGCTGGTCGGGGAGAAAGCCGCCAAGCAGGCTTCCGATCATATTGACTGCCATCGACAGCGAGAAGTTGACCCCGAAGAGCTTAGCCCTATCCTCAGCAGTTGATGATTCGGCGAGAAGAGGAGCGCCTGAAGTCTGCTGACAAGCCTGCGCCACACCGACCAGGCACGAGAAAAGCACCATCAAAGACGGAGCGGAGACAACCGACATGCCGAGGTACCCGGCGGTCGTAAGCAGGCCGGCGGCCACTAGCACGGGCTTCCTGCCTACCCTGTCGGAGATGATGCCCGCTGGAACCGAGGCTATGGCTGTGAGGAGCATGCGGAACGACAGGACGGTCCCCAGCACCTCTTCGTTGAAACCCAAGGAAAGGATATAGAGTCCCTGGATGACACCAAAAGCTCCCTGAGCAAGGGAACTCATTGATATCGTTTGCAGGTAAAGGACGGCGTTGCGCTGGAACCGGTGCTTGCCCCTGCCGGAGCCCCCGTTCAGGTGTGGCTGTCCCTCTTGCCGAGATACTTGGTCTGTCTCGTGCTTCGACGACTCGCCGATTTCGTCCATATCTCCCTAAACACATCCCGTCGCGAATGAATGCCGCACGCCCGCCCTATACTCGCCTGGCCGGATTTGCCTACGCCTCAAGGGCGAGCGTCAACATACATTAATTCTACTATAGGCGAAACATTTCCTCTATGGCGAAGAGTCCCCCCTATGTATACGAGACACCTCCTCCTTGGACGCAACACCTCCGCTATGGACGCGACATCTCCTCTACAGGTGCAATATCACCTCTACACGCGAGCCCGGTTGTAGACGATAAACCTACTGGGCAAACCCTTGCGCAAGCAAAGAGAGCAGGAGTTCGAAGCGGAGCAAGCGAGGACGATTCCATGTGAGAGTAGTAGCGCTACAAGATAAGATAGCCGGTGAATGCTTGGCGATGCCCGTCCACGGCGACGGGGGCAGGCTTATGCTCGCGACCGGGATGCGGCTCACGCCCGCGCTCATTACGTCTCTCCGGAAGCGCGGCTATACCCGCGTCGCGATCCAGGACGAGATGCTGAACGACGTCGAGATAGACGAGTCCATTCGGGAGGAGACCCGCCAGCTCACCATCCGCGTGATGGATACCGCAACCAACAGCGTGCTTCGCGGCACACCCGGCGACCTCCGCCCCATCCGCAACGCGGTTGAAGCCATCATCGCCGACCTGAGAGATAACCCCAAGGCCTGCGTAGGCCTTTACTCACTGTGTTCTTTCGACGAGGAGACCTACACTCACAGCATCAACGTGTGCGTCCTCTCGATATCGACGGCCCAGATGCTCGGTTGGCAGGCAACGGATCTACGCCAGGTTGGCATCGGAGCGCTGCTGCACGACATCGGCAAGGTGCTGATCCCGAAGCACATCCTGAACAAGCCGGCGCTGCTGACGGACGATGAGTATGCCCTGGTCAAGACCCACACTCAGAAGGGATGGGAACTGCTCCAATCCTGTTACGACGTTGGAGCGGTGACGGCCCACGCCGCGCTCGACCACCACGAGCGGCTGGATGGGTCCGGCTACCCCAGGCAGGTCAAGGGCGACAACATATCGGAGATCGGCCGTATCGTCGCGGTTGCCGACGTCTACGAAGCCATGACCTCGGACAGGCCCCAGAGAAGGGCGGTGCTGCCCGAGGCCGTCTACGCCTTCATGATGGAGAAGCGCGGGACGCTCTTCGACGGAGACATCGTCGAGGCCCTGTTCAAGCGGGTCGCGCTGTATCCCACCGGGACGATCCTCTCACTGTGGGGCGGCTACGTAGCAGTCGTGCTGAAGCAAGATCCCCGGTCAAACAATAGGCCGTTCGTCAGGATCGTCAGCGGCCCGGGTATCTTGAAGCCGACAGACATTCCGCTGTACGACAGGCCCGAGCTGACGGTGAACCTAATCCTGGACGACTATCCTCCAGAGACCCGCAGGCTGGTACTGTCGGAAGGCATCGAGACCGTAAAGACCGCCAGGGATGTAATGAAGGAATACCAGCTCGAGAAGGAGCTGAAGAGCCCCGGCGATCTATGACGGCGGCATTCGGCACATTGCCATAGGACTAGCCTTCTCATAAACATGCAGGGCATCGCGACAGCGGTGCCCTGCTCATTTCTATGACTACCCGGTTCTATGGCTACCTGGTTCTATGACTACTCGCTTCTGTGGCTACTCGTTTCCCTGTCTCGAAGCCAGTTGCCCGGCGATTACGCCGGCCGGAGGACTACGCCGTCCCTACTTCAGCATCCCCAGCTTCTTCCCGACAGCGGTGAACTTCTCGATCGCGAAGTCGAGGTCCGACTTCTCGTGAGCCGCTGAGAGCATGCAGCGGATGCGGGCCTTGCCGCGAGCTACGGTCGGGTACTTGATGGCCGAGGCGAAGATGCCCTCTTCGTACAGCTCCTTGGAGAACTCGGAGGTCAGCTTCTCATCGCCCAGCATAACCGGGGTGATGGGGGTCTCGGTCTTGCCGGTGTCGAACCCGGCCGCGTTCAGGCCAGCCCGGAAGTACGCCGCGTTGTCCCAGAGCTTGCGGACCAGGCGGTCGCTGCCGAGGAGGACGTCCACGGCGGCAATGGCGGCAGCCGTATCCGCGGGGGTGAGTCCGGTGCTGAACAGGAACGGGCGTCCGCGCTGCTTCAGGTACTCGATGAGGACCTTCTCGCCGGTGACGTAGCCGCCCATGACGCCGAACGCCTTGGACAGGGTGCCGATCTCCACCTCAACTCTACCCTCAAGTTTGAAGTGGTTCACGATTCCGCGTCCGCTGTCGCCGAGGACGCCTTCGCCGTGAGCGTCGTCCACCATGACCATGGCGCCGAACTCGTCGGCCACATCGCAGATGGCGGGCAGCGGGGCGATGTCGCCGTCCATGCTGAACACGCCGTCTGTGATGATGAGCATGCGGCGGGCCTGGGGCTTCACGTCGGAGAGTTTCTTGCGCAGGTCGTCAATGCTGTTGTGGGCGTACCTCACGACCTTGGCCTTGGAGAGCCTGCAGCCGTCGATGATGCTGGCGTGGTTTAGCTCATCGGAGAGGATGAAGTCGCCCTCGCCGGTGATGGTCGGGATAACCACTGTATTGGCGGTGAATCCGGCCTGGACAACGATGCAGGCCGGAGCATGCTTGAACTTCGCGAGCTTCTCCTCCAGCTTGAGGTGTATGTCCTGGGTGCCGGATATGGTGCGGACGGCGCCTGGCCCCACTCCGTACTCGTCGACGGCCTTCTTGGCCGCTTCCTTGAGTTCAGGGGTGTTGGCGAAGCCAAGGTAGTTGTTGGAGCACAGGTTCAGGACTTTCTTGCCGTCCACCACGAACCACGCGCCCTGGGGGCCGGTGATGGTACGGATGTTGTTGTAGAGCCCCTGCTCCCTTAGGGAGTCCAGTTCTTCTTCGAGGAATCCCAGTTTAGACATGTTACTTTACTCCTCCCGGGTACAGCACCACTTTGCCGCAGTTGCCCGCGGTCATGAGGTCCATGCCCTTTTCGTAGTCTTTGAGGTCAAGACGGTGAGTTATGATGGGATTGAGGTCGAGACGCCCCGACTTCAGGAGCTCCCGTCCCGTCATCCATGTCTCCCACAGCCTACGGCCGGTAATGCCCTGTACGGTAATCCCCCGCATGACGATGTCGTCTGAGAAGTTCACCGTGAGGGGTCTCGACGGTAGACCCAAGAGAGACACCCTGCCACCGGGCCTGACCACCTTGAACATCTGCCCGAACACGACCGACGCGCCCGACATCTCCAGCACGGCATCAACTCCCTGGCCGTGAGTCTTCTCCAGGATGAGGGCAACGGGGTCCTCTACTTTGGAGTTGATGACGAGGTCTGCCCCGACCTTCCTGGCGAGGTCCAACCGGTACTCATTGATGTCGACGGCGATGACCATGGACGCTCCAACCGCCTTGGCCACCGGTATGGACATGATGCCTATCGGGCCGCATCCAAACACCACGAAGCTCTTTCCCCTGGTCTCCCCCGCCATGACGGTGTGGACAGCGTTGCCCAGCGGCTCCTGTATGGAAGCCACCGCGGGCTCGATCGCCGGGTCGTTAGGCCAGAGGTTCTCTTCCGGCACAACAGCAAACTCGGCGAAGACGCCGTCCGTATCGACGCCCAGAATCTTGGTGTTCTGGCAGACGTGTTTCTCGTTCAGCATGCACTGGACGCAGTGGCCGCAGACGACGTGGGTTTCGGCCGACACATAGTCGCCTACCTTGGCGCTCTTGCATCCTGGGCCAACCTCAACTACGTGGCCCGCGAACTCGTGGCCCATGACTTTGGGTGGCTTGATCCTGTTCTGCGCCCATTCGTTCCATACGTAAATGTGCTGGTCAGTGCCGCAAATGGACGTTGCGGCTATCTTGACCAGCACCTCCCCAAACCCCGGTTTCGGGACGGGTATGTCGAGAAAGACAGCTCCCGGAGCCGGCTCCTTCTTCACTACGGCTTTCACGGTTTACCCTCCTATGCCGCCTACGGTCTCGATCTCTACACCAGACCTCACCCTAGGAGGCAATGGCTTTTTACTTATGGATTTCGACACCAGAAGCCTAAGTCCTATGCATCCTTGTATTTTCTGATGATGCGTCCGCCCCAGCCTATAGCCCATGCCTTGCCGTCATCGCCCAGGTAGAACTTCACTTCAGAATCCAGACCGTCCACCGTGGCGACGCCAAACTCGGCGCGGTCCTTGAAGATCTCGTACTTCTCCTTCGCGACGGTAGCCACTAACTTGCCACCCTCGCTGGTGATGGTGATGTCGGCTCCCTCTCCTGACTTGAATCTGCCGGTGCGGGGCTGGAGCTCCGACTCATCCCAGCGCTCTCTCTTGTACTCGCTCCTGACCGAGTCCACGGGTAGCCCCAGCAGGAGGTTGATGGCGCCGAGCCAGAGTTTGCCCGAGGGAGCGCCGGACAGGTTGGTGAGCACGGCTACGCCGACCTTTTCTTCCGGCACGTATCCGACGTTGGACGCCACGCCCTTGAGCCCTCCGCTGTGCTCCACCAGAGTCGCGCCGTGGTATCCGCTAAGGCTGGAGAACCCGTACCCGTAGAAGCGATCGCGGGTGTACGGGCAGTGTTTGGCCCGCATCGTGGCGATTCCATCGGCGGAAAGGAGCTTGTGCCCTCCGAAGACGCCTCCGGCCGCGTGCATGGTGAGGTAGTTGGCCAGGTCCATAACCGTGGACTTCAGCCATCCGCACGGTACGAACGGCGGCGCCACCTGCCAGTTCGGCGAGCACCTGACGTTCTTATCCGCGTCCTTGTAGTAAAGCGTCGTGACATTGCCCCTGCGCAGGACCCACGAGAGGTCGAAGTTGCTCCTGCCCATCATGAGCGGGTTCAGGATGTGGTTGCGCATGTAGTCCTCGTACTCTTCGCCGCTGACGGCCTCGATGATGGGCCCGAGGAGGGCGTACCCGTCGTTGGAGTAGCTGCAGTACTGGCCGGGCTTGCCCAGCAGCTCAAAGTCCCCGTTCCTGATGTACCCGGTGATCTCATCGTAGGTGTTGATCGGCCGCATCTTGGGTTCGGCGCCGGCCTCTTCCGCGCTCTTCTTGTCAGTCCCTGCCTTAGCCTGCTTCGATTCCTTTGTCTTCGCGGGGCCGACGTCGTCTGGCTTGGTGTTTCCGGTGATCGACCAGTCCAGCGTCGGGAGCGGCGGCAGGCTGCTCGTGTGGGTCATGAAGTGGTGGATAGTGACAGCTTCGCCGCCGCCTCCAGGCAGGTCGAAGCCGGGTATGTACTTCTGCACCGGATCGTGGACCGACAGCTTGCCTACCTCGGCCAACTGCATGATGGCCAGGGAGGTGAACGACTTGGTTACCGACGCAACGCCAAAGATGGTCTCCGGCGTAACCGGAAGGCCGTGCTCCTTGTCGCGATAGCCGAACCCCTTCTTGTAGATAACCTCGCCCCGGTCGACGACGCTCACGGCGACGCCGGGGATCTTGTACTCGGCCATCATGCTCCGTACAAACTCTTCATACTCCTTTGCAGGGAAGCTCCTCACAGTCTCTCCTCCTCATCTTGTTGACACATCGCCAGAAGCTCCGCGGTAACGCTACGGCCGCGCACCTTGCATTCTCAGAACCTGTCCTGCTTTCTCGCCGGTGTTGTGACCGCTCTCGACCGTTACCCGGCCGTTCACGATAACCGTGCTTACTCCCTCCGCGTACTGGAAGGGGTCCACGTAGGTGGCGCGGTCCGCCACGGTCTCGGGATCGAACACCACGATGTCGGCCTTCATCCCCGGCCGGAGCAGTCCCCTGTCCCACAGGCGGAGCTTGCGCGAAGGCATGGCGGTCATCTTGCGGATCGCCTCTTCAAGGGAGATTACGCCCTTGTCCCTGGCATAATGACCCAGGACGCGGGCAAACGTGCCGTAGGATCTGGGGTGAGGCTTGCCTACGGAGAGGGGTCCATCCACAGCGGATGAACTGGAGTCGGAGCCCACCATTCCGGCGGGATGCCGCATGATTCTCTCCAGGTCCTCGTCGCCAATGTTGAAGAAGACGATGTTGACCAGGCCGCCGTTGTCCAGCAGAAGGTCGAAGCAGGCGTGGAAGCCGTCCTTGCCCTGCGCCGCCCCGATCTCGGCTATCGACTTGCCTATCCATTCGGGTTCGCGGCAGTTTGTGATCAGGATCTTGTCCCAGCCCACGCCCTTAAGGAGGCTGAACCAGCCATCGACTCCATCTTCCATGTCCTTGCGCATTCTGGCCCGAGTGTCACGGTCCTTGAGCCGCTCCAAGAACTTCTCGCGGCCGCCGGACTGGGCCCAGGGGGGCAAAGTGGCCGCCAGCCCGGTGGCTGACGCCGTGTACGGGTACTGGTCGAAGGTGACTTCGAGACCTTCGGCGCGGGCCTCGTCTATCATGCGGAGGACGTCGACAGACTTGCCCCACATGTGGCTGCCCATGGCCTTGAGGTGGGCGATCTGGACCGGGGCGCCCGACTGCCGTCCGATCTCGATGGCTTCGGCGATGGCGTCCAGAAGCGTGTCGTTCTCGCCACGGATGTGGGTAAAGTAAAGGCCGCCGTATCCGGCGGCCACTTTGGCAAGAGCCACGATCTCGGTAGTGTCTCCGTAGCAGCCAGGAGTATAGATGAGGCCGGTGGAAATGCCAAAGCAGCCGTCCTCCATGGCCTGCCTGACGAGGTTTGCCATCTCCTCCAGCTGGGCCCCGCTGGGTTTGTCGCTGTTGTACCCCATAACGGCGTTCCGGACGGTGCCGTGTCCAACCAGAGGGACAACGTTCATGCTCGTGCCTGCCTTCTCCACACAAGCGAGATACTCGGCGTAGGTCTTCCACCGCCACGGGAATCCGGCCGGCAACTGGCGCTTAAGCTGCTCGTCGCTCCCAACAGGCGCGGCCGAGGTCCCGCAGTTGCCGATGACCGCGGTAGTCACTCCCTGCCGGATATGGCTCTCTCCCCGGGAGTCGATGAGCAGTGAAGTGTCTGAATGGGTGTGGATGTCGATGAACCCGGGCGCCACCGCCATCCCGTTCGCGTCGATGACCTTTTCCGCCTTGCATCCTGAAAGGTCTCCAATAGCCGCAATGCGATCGCCTGTGACGCCAATGTCCCCGGCAAACCAGGGATTCCCGGTGCCGTCGTAAACTCTGCCTCGGCGAATAACCAGTGAGTACATGATTCATCTCCTCGGCGCTCTTGAGTAGTGGAGACTTCTACCGGGCGAAATTCGGTTCCTGCGTTACCTGTTGTCGAAGAGATACGCGGAGTAGTTGACGATCCTGCGGAGCGAAAGGCGTCTCAGTTCAAAGGCGGCGATGTCCCGGAAAAGGGACGCCGGCTTGGAGTTTACCTCGATAAGGCGGGGACGGCCGTGAACATCTATGCCAAGGTCCACCGACATCTCGCCGCCCCTCCCGGAACCGGCCTCCAGGACAGGGGGGATGCGCCGAGCGATCTCCCTCACCTCATCCTTGATGGCAGCCACGCGGCCGGGGAAGAGCCGGCCCAGCATATCGTCAACCCGCACGTGGAGCTCTTCTCTTGGGATGATGAATCCACCGGCCGAGGGATGCAGCCGACAGACCATACCGGTGCGAAGCCACTTGCCGGCCCCGCCCTTCTGGCAGATGACCCTGACCTCAAACACATCGCCGAGTTCCGGAGCTCGGGCAAGATCGATGCCGTCCTGGGCGATGTACTGGCCGGCGCCGCCTCCGGCCACAAGTATCTCGTGGAGCATGTCCAGCAGCTGTTGCCGACCGGCTGTATTGGACTCGGGGGCGCCGGCCTGCTGACCAGGTTGAACACTTCGCCGGGTTACTCGGTACCTTCCCCCGTCCATGTTCTCGATGAGGATGATGCCTTTCGATCCGGTCCCACCGCGGAGTTTCAGGTAGGTGCGCTCTCGTTTCTCCGCAAACGCCGCCACGGCGTCAGGGTCTTCAGCCGTAATGGTCTCGGGCAGGTAGCGGGCGATGAACGGATCGCCGGAAAGGATGGTGTGGGCGGCGAACTTGTCCCTGCACGCTCGCACAAAGGAAAGCGAGTTCACGAACTGGACGTCCGGCCGCGCTTCCTGGTACTCACGCGCTACGTCCGGCGTCTGTCCGGAGGGCATCGCGTCCGGTATGTGCCGGTCGTAGACGACGTCGGGCGGAGGAACCGGCACCAGGGACCAGCCCCTGCGTTCCCGGTAAGTCCATCCCGTATCGGAAGACTGGGGCGGGTAGAAGACGTAGGCCGTAATGCCCCGCTCACCAGCGGCTTTGATCAGCTCCTTGAACCTATCGGTCTCTATCCCGAAACGCCGGGGGCCATCGACAAGCTTTGCCATGATGCCCAGGACAGGACGCGATCGGTGAGAGCCATAGGACGCATAGCCCAACCCCGGCGCCCACGGACTGCCGAATACTGGCGCCGCCGGGCTCTTCGCCAGCGGGTCAAGACCCGGGACCTTGCCCGCAAAGAACGCCTTGTCGCAGTTGTAGTAGGCTTTCTGCCAGAGGTACCGCTCTTTGGCGCTGCGTGCTGCAGGACCATCACTCGCCGCGCCGGTTGCGGCAGCCGTAGACCTCGAAACGCCTGCGGTCACGGCGCCGGCAGTCCCACCACAAAGCGATGCTGCCCTGTCGATGACCTCTCGCAGAGCATCAGTGTTCCACAGCAGCGACGGCGCCGTCACATACTCAAAGCCATCCTCAATAGACCGGATGCTTCCTAGCAGCCCTTCCTGTGTCGAGTGCCGCTCCCTGTCTTCCCAGACCGGTGAGGCCATCATTGCCATGACCGCGACCGACTCGTCCAGGCTTCTCACAAAGCTGGGGTCGGGGACGCCCTTGAAGATCAGGCGGGTCGAAAGGGGCATGTCCGGGAACGGCATCGGAGATGAGATCCATGTAAAACCATCTGTCCCGGCGTCCTCGGGGGACTCGGGCTCGCCTTCAGGCGAAAAGCGCACAGTGTAGAACCACGGCTGGGGTTCGCCGGTATCTGGATGGATGCGAAGGTACTCGACCTCAGCGCCTACGAAAGCCGGCATCCCTCCTGGCATGCTGTCGCTGGACACGCCACTTGTTGGCTTGCCGTCGCCATGCCACGCATAGGCCTGCGCCGATTGGGGCTGTGGAATCCTCACATCCAGCACCCAAGGCCCGCCTTCGCCGTAGCCCAATTCAACTTCGGCCCGGTGAAGACCGAGGCAGTATGCAGCCCTGATCGTGAGATCGAAGTCTGAGCCGTCTCCAAACCGCCACGCGGGATAGCCTGCGGACGCAACCTCTCCGCCGTCCATCGCCGCGGTTGCCGAGTATCCTTCCACCTGAAACACACGGGTCTTGGTCACGGCGGGGTACTCCCTGAAGAATCCCCCGTCCCATGAACGGGACCGGACCTCCTTGAGGGACATCACCACAATGATTTCCTTTGGAGTCTCATAGATTACCGGGAATCGGGTGGCGGGTCCGGGCGTTATGACGCGCGGAGCCGGGATCAGGTTAAGCCGCAGCGTCCTCAGTAGGATTTCTCTCGAGATTGGGTTTCCTTCGTTGGTGGAGTCCATGCTATCGCCGGCCACCTAGGTGTAGAAGACGACTACGTCGCCATCGGACAGCACGTGGTCGCGGGGAACCATCTGTCCCTCGAACACGCCTTTTCCCCAGACCCGGGCATACTTCAGCGTCTCGGCTATCTCCTTGTGGATCTCTCGAGCGGCCTCGAGCACGGTGGTCCCCGCAGGGAGCACGAACGGGGCCGTGTAGTCGACCTTCTTCCCAGGCGGGCGCGTGTACACGCGGATCTTGCCCAGGAGGTCGAAGAACAGCGCCGCCTTCAGCTGCTCCAGTCCCTCGCCGGTCGCTGCTGAGACAGGCACGATCTCCATCTTGTCTCCCAGGATTTCCTTCAGAAGCTCGATCCTCTCGGCTGCGCCGGGCATATCGGCCTTTGTCGCCGCGCACAAGGCTCTCTTCTCGTTGAACGCTCGGTCGCCCTGGTTCTTTACAATAACGTTGTTGGACTTCATGAACTCCAGGAGTTCCTCGGCCTCTGTTAGGACGTCGTCGTTTCCGGCATCGAGCACGATGAGCAGCGCGTCGGCGAGACGCAAGAGCGCCCATAGCCACGTCTGGCTGGTCTCCTCCGCCACGGGAGGTATATCCACCAGCTGGATCTGCACGTTCTCAAACTGCGCCATCCCGGGAAGAGGGACTCGGGTCGTGAAGGGATACTCCGCAACCAGAGGTTCGGCCCTGGTCATGACCTTGAGCAGAGACGACTTGCCGGAGTTGGGCGGACCGACCAGGGCTACCTGTCCCGCGCCCTCCTTGTCGATCCTGAATAGTTCCTTTCGCTTGGCGCCCTTTCCCCCGCTCCGCATGCCTTCGCGGATCTTGGCCATGCGCCGCTTTATATCGCCCTGCATCTTCTCGGTCCCCTTGTGCTTGGGGATCGTCTGCATCATCTCTTCCAGGGCGGCTAGTTTCTCTTCGTCGGTGATCGCCTGCCTGAAACGCTCTTCCGCGGCAAGGTACTGCGGGCCTAAGTTTGCGGGCAAGGCGTTCACCTACCTCGTGTGGAGTTATGAAGCATGAGTCACGCTCGCTAATAATGTACGGGATTGTCCGCCGGTCTGGCAACCGGGCAGTTGGCGCGGGGGATGCAGCCTCGGTGTCCACAGCAGGCACCGTGCCTTGTGAAGGTACCGCACCCTGCTCCTGAGCATGCGGTAACCTCCCAGGCGGGTTGACATAAAATGTTGCGACTATCTCCTGGAAGGAGGTCTGGACATGGCTGGCGTCGGTGGCAGGGGAGGATGTGGCGGCGGTTTCAACTGGTGGTGGATCATCTTCCTCATCCTCATCTTCTGCATCTGCATCCCCTGGTGGTGCTTGTAGTTACCGTCTAGGGCACCGCGGGGACAGCGTGCCTGTCCCCGCTGCTTTTTTGGGCATCATAGTGCCAGGGGCGGTGCAATGGGTCAGAGATACCAGGCTATCGCGTCATTCGTGGAAAAGGGTCCGGCAGTAGTGAACCTGGTTCTCGGAGATGGGCTTGAGGCCAGTTTCACGGTTGAACAGGTATCTCCCCCGTCACCTGCGCCGCCCCACGCGCCCTTCTCCAGCTTCGTCCTGGTGGGACCGTGCGGTACCAGGATGGCCCTGGACGAAGAGCAGATCGCCCACGTCCAGCCCGACGGACCGCAGGAAGGCACCAGCCTCTACATCAGCCTGGACAACGGCGTCTCCCTAACTCTTACAAGAGGACTCTAGCCGGTTATCAAGCCAGGTCCTACGAGAGGACTCCCGCCAGGCTCCGGGCAGCAAGGTACTCGCGCCACTTGGCCTCCATGACCCGACCGTGAGTAAGGAACGCGATGGACGCCGACCTCACCGGCTTCTTCAGGATCTTTTCAGCTGCCAGGGCGTATAGGGCGATCTGGGGCAGGTAAGAGTTAAACCTTGCGCCCAACGCGGATTCCGGGAGGTCGTCGGTCTTGTAGTCCAGCAGCGCCAGGGTTTCGCCCTCATCCACCAGCACGTCAATAACTCCCTGTACAACTACGAAATCTAAGTCGTCGAACCGGTTCTGGGTTAGCCCGTCTTCACCGTAGGCGCCAAGGCCAACCTCCGGCACTATGCCGGCAAACGCCGTCGCCGGCAGCTTCAGTGTGAAGGGGACTTCGCGGAGCACCCTTCCTGGGGACTCGACGAGCGCCTTCCCGGCTTCAGTACCGAAGAAGTCAGCTATGCTCCGGATGTCGCGCTCGTCTAGCCCCGGAGCTTGTATCAGCCCCGAGTCCAGGAGCCGCTCTGCCTCTCGAGCGATGCCCTCCAGACTTGCGGCTTCCGAGAGCAGCATCCTGGAGAGGAGAGCGTGAACCGCGATGCCGCGCTCCGCGCCTGTAAGTCGCCCGCGCGATCCGGAGTCCCACAGCCGCCTGGCGTCTTCCTCTTCGTCCTCCAGGCGCTTGCGGATCTCGCCGACGCTCATCTTGGCGAACATCCTGGTCATGGAACCGTAAGGATATCGCCACTCCAGCCTGCGCTTTACCTGCTCGAAGACCTCGGGATTGAGGTTCGCCGGGGCCTTCAGCTCCCGCACATCCCGCCATAGCAGGGACTCACTCGCCGGGGTCCTGGGCCTGGGCGGCGGGACCGGGTCGGTACCGGCTGTCCCCCAGACCCGGGCGTCGACCGGACACGCGTCCTGTGAGCCGAACACCGCAGGACAAATCCAATCCAAGTATGTGATGGCTGACGCAGGGTCGTGCTGTTCCCACCTGTGGAAGCGCTTCTCCAGCTCTCTGACTGACCCGACCATAACCAGTTTCTCTTTCGCCCTGGTGAGCGCCACATACAGCACCCGCATTTCCTCGGCAAGGTTCTCATCCTTTATCTTGATGGAGATGGCTTGATGAGGTCCGGTCGGGTACTTGACCCGCTTCTCGAGGTCGCAGTACTCAACGCCGATCCCGAGATCGCGGTGATAGAGGATATCCTGCCTCGAGTCCTCCAGGTTGAACTGCTTCCCCATGTCGATCACGAAGACCACTGGGAACTCCAGACCCTTAGCCTTGTGAATCGACATGACGCGGACCACGTCCTCGTGCTCTCCCAGAGCGCGAGCGGTGCCCAAGTCACCTTTCCTATCCTGCAGTTTCTCGATGAAGCGGAGGAACCGGAAGAGGCCGTGCCGCCCATAGGAGTCGAACTCCCTCGCCCGGTCGCAGAGGGCTCTTAAGTTGGCCTGGCGCTGGGCGCCGCCGGGCAAGCCGCCGACGTAGTCTTCGTACCCGGTCTCACGCAGGATCGTCCAGAGCACTTCCGCCAGCGGACGCCTGCGAGCCAGCGTGCGCCACCTGTCGAGGCTGTCAAAGAACCGCCGCAGGACGCTTGCTATCACGCCCCCGGTGGGCGACGAAGCGTAGGCCTTGACCGCGTCGTAGAAGTCGCCCTTCTTGTGGGCCGCGCGGATGGCCGCCAGGTCAGCCGGCGTAAGCCCGGCGACCGGAGATCTCAGGACCGCCGCCAGGGGAATGTCCTGCCTCGGGTTATCTATAACCTGGAGGAGCGCCATCGCTACCTCGACTTCTCTGGCCTGGAAGTAACCCGCGCCGGTGTCGGCGTACGCGGGGATGTCGCACCGGCCCAGCACTTCCAGGACGGCGTTGGCGCGGTCCTTGGTGGAACGCATCAGGATAACGATGTCCTTGTAGGAGCATGGGCGGTAAGCTCCGGCGCGATGGTCCCACAGCATGAGCGGGTTTGCGGGATCGACCATGGCCGCGATCCGGTCCGCCACAACCAGGGCTTCCTTCTCCAACGCCTCGAACTCCTCTAGGCTGTCGGGGCCTCCGTTCTCTGCGCCGGCGGCAGCCGCATCGCTTCCGGGTACCTCGCGGCCCGCCGCCTCGCCGTCCGGAGCCTCTCGATCCACATTGTCCCGCTTGATATCCTGCCGCTCGATGAGGTGCAGCTCCGCCCGGTACTCGGCGCCCGAGGGTTCCGGATATGAGGCGCCCAGGCGCAACTCGTGATCTCCCCGGTAGTCGATCTCACCCACATCGCGCTTCATGAAGTCGCAGAACAGGAAGTTCACCGCGTCCACCACTTCTCTGCGGCTCCTGAAGTTGTGGGTTAGGTCGATCCTCACGCCGACACATCCTTGCGGGACCTGTGCCGCCTCGGCTCCCGGCTCAGCACGCGAGAAACTCTCGAACTTCTCAAGGAAGATCCGCGGTTCGGCAAGCCTGAAGCGATAGATGCTCTGCTTGAGGTCGCCCACCATGAACCTGTTGCCCGGCCCGTCCTGGCTGCAGACGAGCGAGAGGATCCTTTCCTGCAGGGGGTTAGTGTCCTGGTACTCGTCGATGAGGACGGCGTCGAAACCCCGGCGGATGTCCTGCGCGACCTGGCCGCCGTCCGACTCGAGCGCCATGAGACAGTAGCGTTCCAAGTCCGAGAAGTCCAGACCACCGCGGTCCAGTTTCTTCTCGGTGAACCGCCTGTCCAGGTCCCTCACCAATGAGACAAGCGTGCGGACAAAGGGAGCGGTCTCCCTCACTTCGCGGGCGAGGTCCTCGGCGGGCCTCGTGAAGGCGTAGCCTGAAACTTTCTTGAACAGGTCTTTGCCGGTATCCCTCAGCTCTTTGGCCTGGTCCTTCATGGCGGGATCGCATTCCTTGGCAACCCTGCCCAGCCGCTTATGCGCAAATCCCCTCAAGATCTCGACCGCTGCCTCGTAGGTTGAGGGCCCGACGCCAGGGGCCGTCAGTAGGGAAATAACCTCACGGTACACCCTTATGTCGTCGCTCACGGCCTCATCGTACCCGGCAGGCCCATAGGGCTTGCGGCAGATCTCAAGCGCCTGCTCCGCAAAGGAAAGGGCTCTCCCCAGTTCCCTGGCAGCCCGGGCGATGATGCTCTTCATCCAGGAGGTCTCCCACAGGCTCGCGCCTCCGGGCAGTTCCGCCTGCCGAACTGCGTCTTCAAGCCAGCCCTCCATGGACGCCTGGGTGCGGGCAAAGTCATGCAGGCGCAGCAACACGGCCTGCAGGCCTTCATCGGTTCCCCGTCCGCCGTAACGGTCAACCAGGGAGCGGAACGCGTCGCCGGGCTCGCCGGCGTCATCGTAGAGGGCCTCCATCATCTCCGAAAGAGCGTCCTGCCTCAGAAGCTCCGATTCGTTTTCATCGAGCACCCTGAAGCGCGGGTCAAGGCCAACCTTGTAGAAGTACCTCCGGATGACGGAAAGGCAGAACGAGTGGATGGTGGAAATCTGGGCCCTGTCCAGCACCAGCAGCTGCCGCTCTATGCGGGCGTCCTCCGGCGATTTCTGGGACGCCTCAAGCAGCGAAGCCCTGATACGCAGCTTCATCTCCGCGGCCGCCTTCTCGGTAAATGTCACGGCCAGCAGGCGCTCCAGGTCCAGCGGGTTCACCGGGTCCAGGAGTCTACGAGTGAGTCGCTCTACCAGAACCGCGGTCTTGCCGGCTCCGGCGGCCGCCGAAACCAGTATGTTGCAGCCATCAAGCGTGATCGCTCGCTCTTGCAGCGGAGTCCATCTTGTCTCAGCCACCGGCGGTCCCTCCCTTCCCGTCCTTGCGGAACTCCTCCCACAGGTTTTCGCGCGGGATGGGACGGATGATCCGGTAGCGGTTTCCCGGTATGAGCACGTCGAAGGTGCACAGAGGACCGTATGGGCAGAACTGGCACGCCCTCTCCGGCCCTTTCCTGTAGGGCTCGATGTCGACTCGCCCGGAGAACACCCGGGACGCCATCTCTCCGACCTTGCGCTCCACAAACCTGAGGAGGCAGGCGAAGTCCTCGCTGGTCGCGGCCGACGAGTTGGCGCCGAGCCCTCCGCCCGAGAGGAACTGGACGGGGATGATGTCCGAGTAGCCTGCGCCACCGGCATCCATAAGGCGGGCAATCTCCTCGTCTTTCACGACCAGCCCGGACATGCGGAGGCGCTTTGCCATCATCTTGCCGGCGTCCTCGTCGGTTACGGGGCCCGCGGACGACATGATGGGGTCGATTATGGGATAGTACAGAGCGCCGGCAGGGGTAGCCGGGCCCGACAGTCCGACCCCCAGCGCAGGTGGCAGCGCCGCCACGATCTCCTGCCACGACTGCGTCACTACCAAGAGGTAGACCAGGAGCTGGAGCGCCAGCCCGCTGTGGACGTCCACGAGATCAAGGCTCCTGGGGCTGGACTTGTAGTCGACCACTCGTACCAGGATCCCGCCGGGACCGGCCGCCGCGTCGATCCTATCGATCTGGCCGCGAAGCAACACTTCTTCCTTGCCCTGCAGCGGCACACGCAGCGGCTTCGGGCCTCCCCGGAAGCCGAACAACACTTCGGTAGCCACAGGGCGGAACTCCCCGCCCCGTATCTGGGTCAAGAGGGTGTCGGCGGCGCGGCGGAGCACTCTTCGCAATGCGCCGGAAATGTACCTGTAGCGGGCTGAACTGGCGAACAGCTCTCCCGAAAGCTCGGGTGTGAGCCGCTCTACGACCGCGTCTACGGTCTTCTGCGCCTCTTCGGGTGTGAGAGTCCCCCAGTCCCGGCCCGAACGGGCGATCTCGTCCACGTACCCCTTCAGAGCGGCGTGCATAAACACCCCGGCGTCAGCAGGTTCCAGGCGGAACATCTCCCGCTCCTTGAGCGCGAGACCGTCGCGGGCGAAGTGCTGGAAGGGACAGGCGGCAAAGGTCTCGAGCCTGGATACGCTTGTATGTAGAGTGTAGCCGTACAATGAGCGGACCAGGTTGTGATCAAGGGGCGCTACCGCGTTTGAGTAGGAAAGCGACGATAAGAGCCTCCTGGTCTGGGGCAACCGGTCAGGAGAGAGCAGGTACCGGTAGGCCTCGGTCCAGACATCCCCTGCCTGTCGGCCGTCCCGCAGCCGGGAAAGCCTCCGCAGCGTGACGCCTTTCACCCTCGCCGGAAGGACGAAGTCCAGGTCAGCATCCGGATCCTCGGGCGGATCGATGGACACCGTCTCCTCCTCCAGTCCAGGCAGTGCTTCTTTCACCATATTTACCACGTGGGACGGCGTCAGGGACTTGCCTTCCTGGTCGCCCAACGGATAGGAGATGTAGAGCGCCTGGCTCGGGCGAGTCAGGGCGATGTATGTGAGGTACTGCTCGTGGAACTGGCGCTGTATGGAGGCCGGCTCTATCTCGACGCCGCTCCGCTGCAGGTACTCCCTCTCTTTGTCGTTGAAAATGCTGTCCTCGGTTTGGCGCTTCGGGAACACTCCGAGCTGAGCGCCGATGAGGAAAGTGACCTTGCACTCAGGCTGCCGCGACCGGTCGAAACTCCCTACCAGCACCTGGTCCAGGGACGGAGGGATGGCGCCCAGCCGGATGTCCTCCAATCCCGCCGCCAACAGCAGCGAGTAGGTCTTGAGGTCGGCGGACTGGTCTCGCAGGACCTCGCCAACCTGCTGGAGGACCTCCTCCACCTTGCGCATGATGCCCTCGTGATCGCCGGCCTCGGCGAGGTCTCCGGCCGCCTCGGCCAGCTTCCTCCACTCTTCGATCTTTGCCCGGACGTCCAGGTCAGCCAGTAAAGCCAAGACTGCCTCCGAGACCACGGACGCCGTGACCTCCCCCGTCCGTGAGCCCCGCAGAGTGGCGTAGAATCGCCCCAGCGCCTGGGTCGCCTTGCGCCGGATGCCGTCGGCCAGGAGCGCCATCTCGGCCTCCTCTGCCGCCTCATCTTCCCTTAGCAGGTACTTCCTCGCGTACCGCCACGGTTCCGGAGATAACCACCGCTCGCCCACGATGCCGTGAGAGAGGGCGTAGTTCTCGAGGATGTCCACTTCGGACCGCTCAACAGGCACAAGATCCGTCTTCAGGTACCGCATGACGGAGTCCAGGCTCCAGTTGGTCAAGACCACATCCAGCGCCGAACGGATGAGTTCGGACAGCGGGTGGTGAGAAAGAGACCTCTTGGAGTCGAGGAAGAAGGGTATTTTGTGGTCCTGGAAGACCAGAGGCAGCATGCCGGCATACTCCGAGAGGTCGCGGGCCTCCACCGTGATGTCGCGGTAGCGCATCCCTCGATCCCTGACCAGCTTCTGTATCTCCCTGGCCACAAACTCCAGCTCCGCAAGCGGGTTGGTGGCGGCGATGAGGCGGACACCGGGCTCCTCGATCTCAGACTGTTGGCCCCCACTGCGGACCTCCCTTGGCCCAGGGCCGCCGGGATCTCCTTTTGACGCCCCCCTGGCGCCCAGCCGGAACCGCCTTTCCAGCGCTCCCAACTGCGGCGAGGACCGGAACCGGGGCAGCACGTCATCACCGGTCAGAGGCAGGTAAATGGTGTCTTCAACTCTTGCTCCGACGCCGCTGGCGAGAATCCTTATCTTTTCGTATGCCTCCCGGGTCGGATGGAAAAGGCTTGCGGGGTTCACCGTCCGGCGTATTTCACGGGAGTCGGCGCACAAAGCCACGACGACCTGGGACGCGGTAGCCAGGATGGCCTCCAGCACCCCGTACTCGGCAGGCGTGAAGCCTGAGAACCCGTCGATGTAGACCGTAGACCCTCTCAGGAAACCCGAGGTCTTGAGCCGCTCGGCGGCAAGCCCCAGGTAGTCGTCGGGGTCCGAGAACCGTCCCGCTAGGAACTCCTTGAACTGATCGAACACCAGGCAAAGGTCCTTGGCCTTGCCCTCAAGGTGGGGTACGCTCCCGTCGGGCGGCAGGGCCACGAGCGACGATGGCGACACACCGTAGGCAGCCATCTCAGAGAGGGTCCGGCCCAGCGTGGCGCGGAAGCCGGGATAGTTCACGAGAGGCGCGAACGCGGTCAGCTCGTTCCGGTGCTCCCACAAGATCGCCTGTATGGCCATGCTCTTCCCCACGGCCGTGATGAAGGGCAGCGATAGGTCGCCGGTCTCCTCCATCACCCGAAGGCAGAGTCGTCTAAAGCTAAGGACCTGCAAGTCCATGAACCCGTCGATCCGGGGATCTTGCAGGATCAGGCGTTCCATCTGAAAGGTGGACTGGTCAGGCGCAAGAAGGATAGTGCGTGGCCTTGACGTAGGCGACTCGCCTGACAACAGACCCTCAACTATCCTGTCGATTATGTATCTGGTCTTTCCCGACCCGGCACGGCCGATTATGAACC
>CAZRRG010000001.1:22462-49468 GCA_964602455.1 uncultured Eubacteriales bacterium
CATAGCAGTGGTTCTTCGGGGCTCCGAGGCAATCCTGCCCGGACTAGGAGAGGATCGCGGCCGCCTTAGCCAGCTGGGCCTCGACTGAGCCGGGCCCGGTGCCCATCAAATGGTCGCGAAGCGACACCGAGTGATGAGGGTCGAATATGGCTGCGCAGACTTCGGGCGTGAGCAGCGGCGAGAACTGTGCCAGTTCCTGCGCGGTCAGGTCCTTGGGCGACTTTCCTGCATCCATGCAGCGCCTCACCACGCCGCCCACGACCTTGTGGGCGTCTCGGAACGGCATGCCGTTCCTTGCCAGGAAGTCAGCAAGGTCCGTGGCCATGAGGGGCCAGTCC
Source organism: uncultured Eubacteriales bacterium (assembly GCA_964602455.1). GTDB lineage: Bacteria > Bacillota > Sulfobacillia > Fermentithermobacillales > Fermentithermobacillaceae > JBBDIP01. The sequence continues at coordinate 22,801 of CAZRRG010000001.1, forward strand.
CGGGCGGCATCCTCCAGTTTCTGAGGGTTCCAAGTGAGCCCCTCCACTACCTGGGTAGCCATGTCCAGGCAAGCCAGGGTGACGTCAAAGCACTCGAAGACGGCTTCCTTGTCCTCCTGGAGGTCCTTGCAGTAGGTCAAAGGTAGGCCTTTCACTGTGGTGAGTAGGCCGATGAGGTTGCCGAACACCCTCCCTGCCTTGCCGCGGATGAGTTCGGCCGAGTCAGCGTTCTTCTTCTGCGGCATGATGCTGGACCCCGTCGTGACGGCATCCGCGAGGACCGCAAAGCCGAACTCCGGCGTGGTCCACAGGACCACTTCCTCGGCGAACCTGGACAGGTGCGCCATCGCTGTGGAGCAAGCAAAGCAGAGCTCCAGTAGGTGATCCCTGTCCGAAACGGCATCCATGCTGTTGTCATAGGTTCCGCTGAGCCCGAGCTCCCGGGCAGTGGAGATCGGGTCCAGCGGAAAAGTGCTGCCGGCCAGCGCGGCTGAGCCGAGAGGACTCACCGCCGCCTTCGCTGCCAGCGCTTCAAACCTTTCGTGGTCTCTCTGCAGCATAAAGAAGTACGCGAGAAGGTGATGGGCAAGCAGTACCGGTTGCGCCCGCTGCAGGTGGGTGTACCCCGGCATGACCAGCGTCTTGTTGGCGCCGGCCTGGTCGAAGAACGCCTTCTGCAGCCTTCTCACGGCTTCGCCCAGATTCTTCGCGGCGTCGACGCACCAAAGGTGCATATCGAGCGCCGACTGGTCATTTCGGGAGCGGCCGGTGTGGACCTTTCCGGCGAGGTCTCCTACGATCCCTCTGAGCGCGGTCTCCACAGCGGTGTGGATGTCCTCCAGCGCGATGTCCTGGGGGATCTCGCCTCTGGAGAAGTCCTCCTCCACCTTCGCAAGTCCCGATAGCAGAGTCTTCGCCTCGTCCTGGGTGAGGATGCCTTGCGCGAGGAGCATCTTCACGTGAGCCTTGCTTCCGGCTATGTCGTAAGGCCATAGCCTCTGGTCGTAGCTCAAGGACTCCTGAAACCTCAGCATCATCTCCGAAGGAGACCCCGAAAACCGCCCGCCCCACTGACGCATGTTACTTGCCCACCTTGTTGCCCCTGCTCCAGACCCTTGTCGGAAGGCCGTAGAGGTCAATGAACCCGGCCGCCGATGAGTGAGAGAACAGGTCGCCTTGTTCGTAGGTCGCGAGCGACATATCGTACATGGAGTACGGGGACTTCAGCCCCACTACCGTCGCGTTCCCCTTGTACAGCTTTACCCTTGTGGTGCCCGTGATCCTCTCCTGGGTCGACTCGATGAAGGCGTCCAGCGCTTCCTTCAAAGGCGAGTACCAGAGGCCTGTGTAGACCACCTCGGCCCACTTTGCGTCGATTCCGGCCTTGAAGCTGGAGAGCTCCCTCGGCAGGATCAGGTCCTCCAGAGCCTTGTGGCCCTTGAGGATTACGGTAGCGCCCGGGCACTCGTAGACTTCCCGCGACTTGATGCCGACCAGACGGTTCTCAATATGATCGATCCGTCCGACTCCGTGTTGTCCGGCGATATCATTCAGGGACTCGATGAGGTCCGCGAGCTTCTGCGACTTGCCGTTGACCGATACAGGCTTCCCCTTCTCCCATTCAATCTCCAGGTACTCAGGCTTGTCGGGAGCATCCTCGGGAGCAGTGGTCCAGCGGTAGGCGTCCTTTGGCGGCTCTGTCCAGGGGTCCTCCAGAGGCCCGCTCTCGATGCTGATGCCCCACAGGTTTTCGTCTATGCTGTACGCCGCGCCCTTCTTGAGCGGTACGTCGATCCCGTGAGCATGGGCGTAGTCGATCTCATCGCTCCTGGTCATCCCCCAATCCCTCATAGGGGCGAGGGTCTTGAGATGAGGCGCCAGCGCGGCCGTCCCGACGTCGAACCGGACCTGGTCGTTGCCCTTTCCGGTGCATCCATGGGCTACGGCGTCGGCGCCTTCCTTGGCGGCAACCTCCACCAGCTTCTTCACGATGAGGGGACGGGAAAGGGCCGATACCAGCGGGTACACGCCCTCATACATCCCATTGGCCTTGATGCACGGCAGCACGTACTCGTCCGCGAACTCCTCTCGCAGGTCAAGCGTGTATGCCGCTACAGCGCCGACCTTGAGAGCCCTCTCGCGGATGACGTCGAGGTCCTTACCTTCGCCCACGTCGGCAGTAAGGGCCACGAGTTCCGCGTTGTGCTTTTCCTGGAGGTACTTGAGGAGGACCGAGGTGTCGAGACCACCGGAGTAAGCCAGCACGATCTTCATTTTGTAGCGCTTCCCTTCAAATGAAATCGGACGTTCCAACGAAACCGGATGCTTAGGCGAAGCCAGATTCACATCTGATTGCTGTATGGATACTCATTTGCGCCGCAACAGACTTGTCTGTTTGGGCGCAAAACTTACAAAGTGTTATTACATGATTGTAATACTTATGCATGTGATTGCAAGAGGTATTTGCGAGTAGGCTCCGCCGTTCGAGGCGGACAAATCAGCGGTTGTCCGGTAGTATGCTACTCTGCCAGTCTCAGCATCGCCGCGAGGCCGATCTCGATGAGGCGATCCTCCCCGGCCAGGAAAGCAGGGTCCTTGCCGTGATGGGCGATGTCCATCTGTCCCGACTTCACACCTATGTTCTTGGTCCCGGGGCTGTTGTCCAGGACAAACGCCGCTCCGCACCGGAAACCCCTGCATGCGCCGACGATGAACTCGGTGTCAGCCTCCATCTCAATGCAGAGGGCCCTGCCGCGCTTGAGGATTGCCATCATCTCGGCGGAAGTAGGGCTGTAGAAGGCGTCCGTGGACGCGACGATGCCCGTCAGGGTCTTCCCGCCGACCTCGCGGGCGGCCTCTACCAGCGCGGAAGTGACGGCGAAGTCCGCCACCGCGGGAAACGGTTTGGGCAGGTACTCGTCGCCTGTCCCTCCACCCCGGTAGGAACCCGTGGCGATCACGATGTCGCCGACGGCGGTCCGCTCGTCCAATCCTCCGGCGGAACCCAGACGGATAAACGTGTGGACGCCCATGTTGCCGAGTTCCTCCATGGCGATCGCCACCTGCGGTCCGCCCATACCGGTAGAACAGACGGTCATCCGCCAGCCCTTGTAGGTGCCTGTGTAGACGAAGTAACCCCTGGTGTCGCTGACGAGCCTGGCGCCATCCAGCCTCGCCGCAATCTTCTTGCCCCTTATGTGGTCGCCCGGGATGAAGCAAAACGGGGCGATATCTTTCTCAAGGGCTTTGATGTGGTGCTGGGTGAACTTGTCCTCCACTTGAACGACCTCCCGGGGAGCGTTCTCCTGACTCTCAGTCCCTACCTCACAAGGACCTTTCCCGCAAAACTGGACCCATCACCGCCGTACGGGATGCCCAGCGATTCCGCCACCGTGGCGCCAAGGTCGGAGGCCGACCGGAGGTCGCCAAGCATGACGCCAGGCCTAACTGTCTCGCCCGCCAGCAGCACGGGGATGTACTCGCGGGAGTGATCCGTGCTCGGAGTAGTGGGATCGCAGCCGTGGTCGCCCACGACTACCAGAACGTCACGCGGGCCCAGGGCGCTGAGCATATCCTGCAGCGCGGCGTCAGCTTCCTCAAGAGCGCGGGCATACCCAACCGGATCATTGCGATGGCCGTACAGCATGTCGAAATCCACAAGGTTTGAAACGACGAGCTCGCGGCCGTCCCTCGGCTCTCTATCGAGGCCGCCCGGCGCCCCATCCTGTCCGGCCCGGATGGCCGAAATCGTCTCCCGGATCACCGCGGCGTTGCCCTTGGCGTGGATGGCCCGCGTTATCCCCTGCCCAGCGAAGATGTCCTGGATCTTGCCTATCGCTGTGACCGCGACACCATCGGCCTTGGCGTAGTCCAGGAGAGTCGGCTTCACAGGCGGAAGGGAGAAGTCGCGGCGGTTCTCGGTCCTCACAAACGCGCCTGGCTTCCCGGTGAAAGGTCTTGCAATAACCCTGGCTACCAGGTCTTCGCCCACGAGTATCTCCCGCGCCATCTGGCACCAGAGGTACAGGATGGGCAGCGGGACGACGTCCTCGTGACAGGCGATCTGGAACACGCTGTCGGCCGACGTATAGACGATGGGCATCCCCGTGCGGAGGTGCTCCTCTCCCAGTTCCTCGATTATCTGGGTTCCCGATGCCGGGCGGTTCCCCAGGACACCAGTACGGATCCTCGCTTCAAAGGCAGCGATGACGTGGGATGGGAAGCCCTCAGGGTAGGTGCGGAACGGCTTGTCCAGCGTCACTCCGCATAGTTCCCAGTGGCCGGTCGTGGTATCTTTGCCGGGCGATACGAACGCCGCCCTGGCGCACGCGCCTCTAGGCGGCTGAGGTGGAACGCCCGGGACCTCAGTGAGGTTGCCGATGCCCAGGGCCCCCAGTGTGGGAAGAGAGAGTTGCCCCAGTGCGCGGGCGGTATTGCCCAGAGTATTGGAGCCCTCATCGCCGTAGACAGCCGCGTCAGGGAGCGCCCCGACGCCGAGGCTGTCCAGCACGACGATGAAGATCCGGTCTACACTACGTTGATCGAGCATACGACAGCCGGCCTCCTGCCCGTCTCGCTCCTTATGAACCTCTGGATTACGGACGCCAGGTCTTCCTCAAGGAACTCCCTCCGGGAGAGCGCCTCTTTCGGGAGCTGGCTCAAGTAGTCCTTCACGCGCAGGAGAGCTTCCGCGATCAGGTTTTCGCCCTGTTCACTGCGGGAGAATCCCGCAGTCTTCAAGACAGGCGTCTGGAGCAGCGCTCCGTCTTCTCGCGAAACCGCGCAGTTGATGAAGATGGCGCCGGTCTCGCCCAGCATCTTCCGCTCCTTGAGGATGCTTTCCCCGATGTCGCCGGTGCCGGTGCCGTCGATCATCACAGCCCTGGTCGGGATGACGCCGATGATCTCGCCGGAGTCGGGCGTCAGCCTGAAAATGGTCCCGTTCTCTCCAATGAGCACGTTGGCCGGAGGAACGCCCGTCGCCACGGCCAGCTGAGCGTGCAGGATAAGGTGCCTGTACTCCCCGTGGACCGGGATGAAGAACCTGGGCCTGGTAAGGTTAAGGACAAGTTTCTGCTCCTCCTGGCTGGCGTGTCCCGACACGTGGACCATGGATTCGGGGGTGTACACGACGGTAGCGCCCCTGCGGAACAGGTTGTCAACGACTCGGGAGACCATGGTCTCGTTGCCCGGCACAGGCGAAGCGGCCATGATCACCATGTCTCCGTCAATAATCTCGACCTTGCGGTGATCGCCGACCGACATGCGAGCCAGTGCCGAGAGCGGCTCTCCCTGGCTTCCGGTGGACAGGATGACGATCTTGGACACCGGGTACTTGCCGATATCCGCCACGTCGATGAGGGTCCCGAGGGGCGCCTTGAGATACCCCATGTTCAGGGAGACCTCTACCACCATCTCCATGCTGCGCCCTACGACGCAGACCTTTCGCCCAAACTCGGTCGCAACATCTATTACCTGCTGGATCCTTGGGACGTTGGAGGCGAAGGTCGTGATGATAATGCGGCCCTTGGCCTTCTGGAACACCTGGGCCAGGGATTCGCCCACAACGCGCTCGGACGGGGTGTATCCCGGACGATCGGCGTGAGTGCTGTCGGACAGAAGGGCCAGGACTCCCCTCTCGCCGGCCTCGGCCAGCTTGAAGTAGTCGGTTGGCTCGCCGTCGACAGGCGTCTGGTCAAGTTTGAAATCGCCGGTGTGCACAATGATGCCGGCGGGAGTGTGCAGGATAAGCCCCACGCTATCGGACACCGAATGGGTGACCCGGAAGAACTCAACTTTGATGGACCCCAGGGTAATGATGTCCCTCGGGGCGATAACCCGAAGGTCTGCCTGGCCGTCAAAGCCCTCGTCCAGCTTGCGGCGCGCAAGCCCCAGCGTAAGCCTGGTCCCGTACACGGGGACGTTGACCTGGGAAAGGACCCACGGCAGCGCTCCCACGTGGTCCTCGTGGCCGTGAGTGAGCACTATCCCCCGGAGCCGATCCTTGCGCTCGACCAGGTAGGATATGTCGGGGATGACCAGGTCGATCCCGGGCATGTCCTCCTCGGGGAACGCCAGGCCGCAGTCTATCGCAATCGCATCCGGGCCGCACTCGACCAGCATAAGGTTCTTGCCTATCTCGCCGAGCCCGCCCAGGGGTATCAATCTGACCTCGTTTGCCATTTGTTCACATCACCAATTATCTAGTATAACCTGGAATGGATGCGGATTCCATCGGCCCAGCACAGGCCCAGTTTTTGTCAAGATGTAGGGCGGTCCCATGGACCGCCCCGGCTTGCCGCGGGTGCAGGACACCCACGGGGTTCACTTATCGGGCTCACGTTGTTCGAGATCGCTACCTAGTGGGTCTCGACGTCGTAAGCCCCGTTGCGACGAAGGACCTCGGCGGCGTCCTCCACCTTGTCGTCGCTGGTCTTCACCGCAGCCACGATCTTGCCCGATTTGACGTGCTCCTCGTACTTGCGGCCGCTCTCCTCGGGGATACCCCAGTCGATGAGGCCTCCGGCGATGCCGCCTGTCACGGCGCCGGTAAGCGCGGCAGCGATGGGGCCCGCCGCGACGATGGGGCCGACACCCGGTATCGCCAAGGCGCCGATGCCCGCGAGAAGCCCTGCCGCTCCACCGATGGTCCCTCCGGTGGCCACGCCGCCGGAAATGTCCTGGTTCATGGTATTGCGGTCACGATCTCCTTCGCCTCGTCTCGCGCTGTCTTCCTTGGCGATGACCGAGATCTCGTTCTTGGAGAACCCCTTCTGCCTTAGGTCATCCGCTGCCCTTTCCGCCTTGTCCACGCTGTCGAAGACTCCCAGAACGGTCTTTGCCAACTAGGAAACACCTCCTTAAAGGATGTCCGGCCTAGTGTCCCCCCATGGAGACCCGTGAATTCGAGACGCAATCATAAGTTCGCGCTTTCGCCAATATGTACAAGTAGGGGGTGCATCGCGTGCTCAACACCATTCTGGTTACGGTGCTGGTGCTTATCGCTCTCTATGTTTCCCTTGGGGTTAGGGTTAACCGGATCCAGGCGGTCCGCGAGAGAAAAACGCCTGAGAGCAAGCCTTCTCCGTTGGGTGAGGCGATCAAGGACTTCGTCGCGGTCGCAGGTGGCGTCTACCTGGGACTCACGACGCTGGCGGAGTTTCTGAAAGTGCCTGTCCCGATGCAGGCAAACGTCTGGGGGATGGCCTTTGACCCGGTCGCCCTGTTTGCGGTGTGCCTGGCGATCATTGCGCCCGTCATACCGATGGGGAGAGATAGGTTATAGGAGTACCGAGAGGGGCGTAGCCGGCCGCCGGCGGACCGCTCATCCATACCGGGAGACTCCTTTCCAGATCGGGGACAAAAATAAAGGCAGGCTTTTTGCCTGCTAGTCCTCACCTGGATTCTCCTTTTTGCGCTTGCAGCTCTAGCCACCGGCAGATCAAGTCATCCAGCTGAGTGCTCACTGCTCCGGCCGCTTGAATCTTCGCTCTCTGGTAGGTTCCTCCGACTTCCTCCCTCAAACGGCCACGCAGCGCTTCGATCTCCTTCAGGAGTTCCTCTTCGCTAAGCGTGGACATCCTCCTCTGTGGTTTATTGTGTGCTTTCCGCTGGCTGGGAGGTTCAGCTCATCTGTTACAGATTATAGAACGGGGTCTGTCGAAATGGGAAGGGTTCTGCAGGCGATTTTCGCCAGATTTTTACAGCGGTCTAGCAGGATCTTTATCTAGACACCAGCGTGAGAGCCTCGAAGATCTTTGAGCCTCTTGATGTTCTCAAGGTCGTCTCCCGGTTGGTCTACAGGCGTCTCAAGCAGGCCAGGAAGATCATCAGGCAGCAGGGGGCTATTCACCAGTTCCCTGAAGGCCTCTATGCCGATGTTGCCCTTACCCAAATGCGCGTGGCGATCCAGACGGCCTCCGAGCTCCCCCTTGCTGTCATTGAGGTGCATGGCGTACAGGTTCTTTAGGCCCACAGACCTATCGAATGCTGTCAAAACTTCCCTAATACCCGCTTCGCCCCGGACGTCGTATCCGGCGCCGAACGCGTGGGCCGTATCGAGGCACGCGCCCACTCGATCCCCGGGAAGGTTCCCCAGGAGGACCGCGAGCGCCTCAAACGTGGAGCCGATCTCCTGGCCCATCCCGGCCGTGTTCTCCAGTAGCAACCGCACCGGCCCGTCGTACTGGCTGAGAGCCTGCTCTAGACTGACCAGCACCCTCGCCAGGGCGTCGGGAGACTCTTTGGGCTCATCCTTTTCCTTGTGGCCGATATGGGTGACAAGGTACTTGCCGCCCAGCATCTCCGTCCGGCGCAGGTCCTCCACCAGCGTCTCCACCGAATACCCCTGCTTGTTAGGATCCTTGGAGGCCAGGTTCAGGAAGTAGGGCACGTGCACCACCAGGGGCCATATGTCCTTCTCTTCCAGAACCCGCTTTGCCGCGGCAACGTCGGCGGGATCCAGAGGCTTGGCCTTGCCGCCGCGAGGACTGCGCGAGAAGACCTGGACCGCCTCGCATCCAAGCGAGGCTGCCGTCCAGGCCATTTTCTCCATTCCGCCTGCTATTGAGACGTGAATGCCGCAACGCACGGGGACTAGTTACCTTCCGGACCTGTCGCCCCGGTCGCGGTCGTTGCCACGCTGCCAAGGCCTGCGTCCTCCGCCTCCGCCGCCCTGGGGTCTCTCCCTGGGAGGCGCGGGCGGGAGTCCCAACGCCTGGCGTCTTGACAGGTTCACCCTGCCCATATGGTCGATCTCGGTGACCTTGACTATGATCTCGTCGCCTATGGACAGGAAGTCCTCGACGCGGCGCACGCCTTCGTCGAGTTCCTCTGTCCTAACCAGGCCTTCCTTACCCGGCAGTATCTCGACGAACGCGCCGAAGGACGCCAGCCGCGTGACCTTGCCGGTGTAGGTCTTGCCGACCTCCACGTCCCTGGTCAGGTTCTCGACTATCTCCTTGGCCCTCTCGCCGCTCTCCATGTCGGGAGCCGCGATGAACACCCGCCCGTCCTGCTCGATGTCGATCTTCACTCCGGTCTCAGCGGTGATTTTGTTGATGGTCTTGCCGCCAGGGCCGATAACGTCGCGGATCTTCTCGGGATCGATGGTGACCACGAGTATCCTTGGCGCGTACTGGGACAGGTTCGCCCTGGGCGCCGGGATGGCTTCCTTGATCTTCTCAAGGATGAAGAGCCTTGCCTTCTTAGCCCGGGCCAGCGCCTCGCTGAGGACTGCCCGGTCCGTACCGGCGATCTTCATATCCATCTGCAGGGCGGTGACGCCGGTCTCAGTCCCGGCGACCTTGAAGTCCATGTCGCCCAGCGCGTCCTCCATGCCCTGGATGTCGGTCAAGACCTCGGTCTTGTCCTCGCCCTTGATGAGGCCCATGGCGATACCGGCCACAGGGGCCTTGATGGGCACGCCGGCATCCATCAGCGACATGGTGCTGCCGCAGACCGAAGCCATGGACGTCGACCCGTTGGACTCAAGCACTTCCGAAACCACACGCATGGTGTAGGGGAAGTCGTTCTCGTCCGGCAGAACCGGAAGCAGCGCCCTTTCAGCAAGCGCGCCGTGGCCTATCTCGCGCCGGCCCGGTCCCCTAAGGGGCCTGGTCTCTCCGACGGAGTAAGGCGGGAAGTTGTAATGATGCAGGTAGCGCTTGGTCTCCTCGATGCCGGTGGTGTCCAGCTCCTGGACGTCGCCGGTGGCGCCAAGCGTGGTGATGCTCATGACCTGGGTCTGGCCCCTGGTGAAGATGGCGGAGCCGTGAACCCTGGGAAGCACTCCGACCTCGCAGGTGATGGGCCTGATCTCATCGGGCTGCCGTCCGTCGGGACGCCTGCCTGTCTCGAGAATCATGGACCTCACTTCGCGCTTTAGGACATCGTGGAAAGCCTCGGCGATCTCGTCTTCCCTCTCGGGGAACTCCTCGGCCAGCGCAGCCGACACTTCCGCAGTCGCGTCGTCAAGCGCGGACTCGCGGGTCAGCTTCTCCTCCACACGGATGGCCTGGCGAAGGAGCGGAGTGGCGATCTCGCTCACTCTGGCCTTAACGTCCTCGCCGGGCATATGGAGCGCGGGCTCGAACTTGGGCTTCCCGATCTCCTTCTGGATCTCCAGCTGGAAGTCGCAGAGACCCTTGATGACCTCGTGGCCGAACATAATGGCGTCGGTCATGACCTCTTCCGGCACCTGGTTCGCTCCGGCCTCAACCATGAGGACGGCGTCCCTGGTACCCGCCACGGTCAGCCTGAGGTCGCTCTGCTCGGCTTCCTTCACGCCGGGGTTCACGATAAACTGGCCGTTCACAAGCCCGATCTCGACACCCGCCGCCGGTCCGTTCCACGGGATGTCGCTCACGGTGAGCGCGGCCGACGCGCCGATCATGCCGGCGATCTCAGGCGAACACTCGTGATCGATGGAAAGCGGCATTACCACCACTTGCACGTCGTTGCGCATTCCCTTGGGGAACAGCGGACGGATCGGGCGGTCAGTCACACGGGCCTGAAGAATCGCCTTCTCCGGCGGCCTGCCTTCGCGCCTCTGCCAACTGCCTGGGATACGGCCTACAGCGTAGAGCCTCTCCTCGACGTCAACTGTGAGCGGAAAGAAATCGACACCCTGCCTTGCTTCCTTGGACGCGGTCGCGGTAACCAGGACAGTGGTGTCTCCATACCTTACGAGGACGGAACCATTAGCCTGCTTCGCGAGATGCCCAAACTCCAACGTTAGCGGGCGGCCGCCAAGCTGGTACCGGTATTGCTTTTGTCCCTCCAATAAGCACACTCCCTTCGGCCGCGTTAGCCCCTCAGACCAAGTTTGTCCACTATTGCGCGGTACCGTTCGGGTTCTTCACGGGAGAGGTAATTGAGGAGTCCGCGGCGGGAGCCTACCATTTTCAAGAGCCCGCGGCGGCTGTGGTGGTCCTTCTTGTGGACCTTGAGATGCTCTGTGAGATAGTTAATCCTCTCAGTTAGGAGGGCTATCTGCACTTCGGGTGAACCCGTGTCACCTTCGTGGATCCTGTACTGCTCTATAATGGCTTTCTTGCGGTCTTGTTCCAGAGCCAACTCTGGCACCTCCATTTAGAATATGTGCCTTGCGCCCAGCACTTCGCCGGAGGAGCGAAAGCCCGAGCATCAAGGTAATTCCGACGCGAGCATTCTATCATAGGCCCCAGGCACTGTAAACGAAGGAGCCTTTCGGGAAGCCGCAGCTGCCCGCTCTACATCCAACTCAACCTGTCTCTTCAGTGCGCCGGCATCCTCGAACTTCTGTTCCTGCCTCAGGTACCCGGTTAGGAACACCTGCATGGGCTTCCCGTAGAGCTCGCCTGAGAACCCTGGGATGTGGACCTCAACCCTAACGCCCGATCCCCCGAATGTCGGCCGGGTCCCTATGTTCACCACGGCCGGGAAGGACGTCGGGGCACCCGCGCCGCAGCTCGCAGCGCGCGAGCCGCGATCCACACCGCCCTCGCCGCTATCTACATTGACCCGGGCGATTCCGGCGTATACTCCGCTCACGGGCAGATACTTGTCCTCAGGTGTCGCAAGGTTTGACGTCGGGATGCCTATCCTTCTGCCTCTTCCGTCGCCGTGATCCACCACGCCGTACAGGCAGTAAGGCCTGCCGAGGCACGTGGTCGCTTCCGGAACGGTCCCCGAATCCAGCGCCGTCCTCACCCGTGTGCTGGAGACCGTGGAGCCGTCCAAGCTGAAGGGGGGAACCACGCTCACGTTAAACCCGAGTTCCGGTCCCCACCGCCCGAGGTCCTCCGGGGTCCCTGCTCCCTTGTGTCCAAACGTGAAGTTGAAGCCACATACCACATGTCTGGCGCCGCACCGCTCTACTAGATGGGCTTCGACGAACTGCCTCGGCGGGGTCGACGCCAGTTCCCGGGTGAAGGGGAGCACGAGCAGGTAATCGGCTCCTGCATCCTCAATGAGGGCGGCCTTCTCCGGGAGAGGCGTAAGGAGCCTGGCGTAGCCGTTTGGTTTCCCTGTGAGCGTCCTGGGATGGGGGTCGAACGTAATGGCTACCAGCGGAAGACCGGAGCTGTTGCGCAGCCGGACGGCTTCCTTCAACAGCTCCCGGTGCCCCAGATGGACGCCGTCGAACACGCCCAGGGCCACGACAGTACCGTTCACGGCGGCTCTGCGAATGTCTGCTGCTTTGTCAGGTGCGAGGATCTCCATATCTTCGTCTCACTTCGCGATCAGGTCTTTTTCGTAAACGTACTGCCCGCCTTCCTTAACCGTCACAACTGCCGCGATCTCGCGCCGGTCAGGCATCGCGACAATCGCCCGGTAGGGCAGCGGCCGCCCGGTGTCGTGGGGCTCGAGGTCCTTTGCCTTCAGCGCGACTCCGTGGGACACGCCCACCTCGGCGCCCGGGCGAAGCACCAGCACCGGGTAGTCGGGCATGACCGTAAGAGGAGGCAGCAAGGCCTCGTGCGCCCGCCCTTCCCTGACCATCCGCTTCAGGGATTGGATGGTCAAAGAGTCCTTCAGCAGGAACTTGCCGGCTCTTTCCCGGAGCAGGTACGAGACCGTCGCCCCGCACCCGAGCATGTCCCCAAGCGAAAACGCCAGCGAGCGGACGTAGGTGCCTCTGCCCACCCGCATCGAGAAAAGCCCCTTGGGATGGGTGCCCGGCCGCCATCCCACGAGCTCGAGCTCGTGCACGACGACCTCACGCGGCTCCGTCTCCACTGTGGCGCCTTCCCGCGCAAGGTTCAGGAGCTTCTTGCCCCCAACCTTGAGCGCCGAGAACACCGGAGGCTTCTGCATGATAACCCCCCGTAGCTCCGGTAAGCGCCGCCGGACCATGTCGGGAGTAATGTCCCCAGCGTCAACCACCGACTCGGGTTCGCCCTCAGTGTCGCCGGTCGCAGTCCTCACCCCGAAGGTGAACTCGGTGAAGTAGCGCTTGTCCTCACCGAGGAAGTACTCGGACAACCTGCGATAAGTGCCGCACGCCATGGGAAGCACGCCTACCGCCAGCGGATCGAGCGTGCCGAGGTGCCCCAGGCGGTCCTCACCTAAGAACCTCCTGGCAAGCATGACAACATCATGTGAAGTGGCGCCACGGGGCTTTAAGATGTTCAGGAATCCATCCATGAGAGGCTGTCCAACTTTTCGAGGACTTTTGCCATTGCTTCGGCGAGGTCGCCGGGGACGAGGGCTCCCGCTGCTCTGGGATGTCCTCCTCCTCCCAGCGACACCGCTACTTCCGCGACATCAACCTTGCTCCTCGACCGCATGCTCACGTGGAAGCCCCGGCCCTGGGGATCTTCCTTGAACAGCAGGGCAACTTCCACTCCCGTCAGGGAGCGGGGATAGCCGATAATACCTTCCGTCTCGTCGGGCGAAGCCCCGGCAGCCTTCATCATCTCTTTGGTGACGACGATTGAGGCGACCTTGCCCCGCCTGTGGAGCTTCAGTGTGCTCAAAGCGCTGGCCAGGAGCAGGACCGACGACACTGATCTGGTCTCAAACACATGCTCGGCGATGCTCCACGCGGCAACGCCCTTGTCCAGCAGCGCAGCCGCGACCCGAAGGCACGCGCCGGTTGTGTTCTGGTACCGGAACCCGCCGGTATCTGTGACTACGGCCACGTAGAGGCAGGTTGCGATCTCCAGGGTTATGTCGACCCCGAGGGCCTCCAGGACCTCATAGACTATTTCCCCGGTGGCCGAAGCGTCAGGCCGGACCAAACGGACGTCTCCAAACCCGCTGTTGGAGACGTGATGGTCGATGTTGATGAAAAACTTGCCTTCAGCGAACCGCAGCGCTGGCCCGGCGCGCTCGGGGTCGGTGCAGTCCACGAACAGGGCTACCTCAGGGCTGAAGTCAGCAGGCTCCAGATAGGCCGCGCGGGTGTGAAACGGCTTGCCCGGCAGGAAATCATAGACTGCCGGGAGCGGGTCCGCCGTCACAAGAATCGCCCGCTTCCCCAGTGCATGCAGCGCCAGGACCATGGCCAACCCCGACCCCACAGCGTCGCCGTCCGGCTTCTCGTGGGAGAGGACCACGAAGCTATTGTGGGACCGGATAGCCGAAGCCACCCGCTGGAGGTCCGCCTGCGGATCCACCCTCAGCGCTCCTTATTGAGCTCGTTCAGTATCTTCGACACCTTGATGCTGTGCTCAATCCCTTCGTCGAGGACGAACGAGATTTCAGGCGCATGGCGCATGCCCAAAGCCTTGGCCACCTCGGACCTGATAAGGCCCTGGGCGCTCCGGAGGCCTTCCATCGTGCGCGCTTTCTCCTCATCGGATCCGAGGACGCTCACGTAGATCTTCGCCTGTGAAATATCACTCGGGACGTCTACCTTTACAATGCTTGCAAAGCCAATACGCGGGTCCTTGACCCTGCGAAAAAGCAGCTCGGAGACAACTTCCTGCACCATCGCGGCAACTCTTGCTGGTCTCCCAGCCACCGGCGATCACTCCTTATCCCGTCCACATAGCGTCAGCGGGTGAAAGATGCCCCAAGACGGCCACTCCTACGCCGGCTGGACTTCCTTCATCGCAAACGCCTCGACCACATCGCCGACCTGCACGTCCTGGAACTTGTCGAGGCCGAGCCCGCATTCGTAGCCCGCCGAGACCTCGGACACGTCGTCCTTGAATCTCTTCAGAGAGGCCATCTTGCCTTCATAGACGACAACCCCGTTGCGAAGTAGCCGCACAGACGCCGATCTCGGTATCTTGCCTTCCGTGACGTAGCAGCCGGCTACGGTGCCGACCTTAGGCACGTGGAACGTCTGCCTGACTTCGATCCTGCCGAGCACGACTTCCTCGGTCTTTGGCTTCACCAGGCCCTTGAGCATGCTCGCGACGTCGTCAAGTAGGTCATAGATTACCCGGTAGGTCCGTATCTCAACGCCGGCTTGCTCCGCCAGCGCGGAGGCGTTTCCGAAGGGCCTCACGTTGAACCCCAGGATCCTTGCGCCCGATGCCTTCGCCAGCGTCACGTCGGACTCTATGATTCCGCCGACTCCCGAGTGGATGACGTCGAGTTTGACCTCGCCGCCCTCGATCTTGCCGAGCGCCTGAAGGATGGCCTCCAAGGACCCCTGCACGTCTCCCTTGACGATGACCTTGAGGTCCCGGGTCTGGCTTGCCTGGTCCTTGGCGAACAGGTCTTCGAGAGTCATGGTGCTGCGCGCCGCCTGCATATCCTGGTCGCGCTTCTGCATCTTGCGCCGCTCAGTCACTTCCTTGGCGGTCTTCTCATCGTCAACTACCAGGAAGACGTCTCCGGCCTGGGGCACTTCCTCCAGACCGACGATCTCCACCGGCGTGGCGGGTCCCGCCTTCTTGACCTGGCGACCCCGGGCGTCGAACATCACGCGAATCCGGCCCCAGGTCGTGTCGGTGATAATCACGTCTCCGACCCTCAAGGAACCTGCCTTGATAATAGCGGTGGCGACCGGGCCCTTGCCTTTGTCCATCTCGGACTCGATGATGTGGCCGCGCCCCTTCCTGGTCGGGTCGGTCTTGATCTCCTGCATCTCCGCCACCAGGATGATCATCTCGAGAAGGTCGCTAACTCCCTCTCCGGTCCTGGCCGACACAGGGACCACCACGGTATCGCCGCCCCAGTCCTCAGGAACGAGGCCGTGGTCGGCTAGCTGCTGTTTCACTCTATCGGGCTTGGCGCCCGGCTTATCCATCTTGTTGAGAGCCACGATGATGGGGACTCCGGCAGCCTTGGCGTGGTTGATGGCCTCTAGCGTCTGGGGCATCACGCCGTCGTCCGCGGCAACAACCAGGACCGCGACGTCTGTTACCTGGGCTCCTCTCGCCCTCATGGCGGTAAAGGCCTCGTGGCCGGGAGTGTCAAGGAAGATGATCCTGTTGTCTCCGTGCTCCACAACGGAAGCTCCGATGTGCTGGGTAATGCCGCCCGCTTCCCTCGCGGTGACGTTGGTGTGCCGGATGGCGTCCAAAAGCGACGTCTTGCCGTGGTCAACATGGCCCATGACCGTTACCACTGGCGGACGGGCCACCGAAGCTTCGGCGTCGTCGGGCCGGTTCAGCTCATCGGCGATAGCCTGCTCCTGAGTAACCTCAGGTTCCTTGAGCGTGACCACGCACCCCAGTTTCTCGGCTACCTTAACCGCGATCTCGGGCGGTACGCTCTGGTTGATGCTAATCAGCGTACCCATGCTCATTAGGGTCCGCAGGATGATGTTGGTGGGCACACCGACAAGGCTCGAGAGTTCTCGTACTCCAACGGCTCCCTGGATCGTCACGTGCCTTGCTCCGGTCTGTCTCTCCGGCTGGGAAGGTCGAGCCGGGGGCGCAGGGTACCGGGAGTCCCGCCTGTTGTCGAACCTGCGGTATCCACCGCCACCACCGCCGTGTCCGCCGCCCCTACCCTGGAACTGGGGCCTCTGCTGCGAACCCCCGCCCGGCCTCTGGTAGGAACCCTGTGGAGGTCTCTGGCCGGGTTGCTGCTGGGCCGGCCTCTGGGCCGGCTGTCCCTGTGGAGCTCCCTGGCTGCCCACCGGGGGACGAGCCGGGGCGCCGGATGCCGGCGAAGGCGCTCTCTGGGCCGGTGCAGGCGCCTTGGGTGCGGGCTGACCGGGCTTTGCGGCAGGCTGGGCTGCCTGCTGCGGCTGTGCTGTCCTGGCCGCGGGCTGGGCCGGCTGCTGTGCGGGCTGGCCGGGCTTCGCCGCGGGAGGGGCTGCCTGCTGGGCAGGCTGGCCGGGCTTCGCCGCAGGTTGGGCCGTCTTTTGAGCGGCGGGAGGGCTTAACCGTTTCCTGACGGCGTCCACCACCGCGTCATCCAGAGCCGCCATATGGTTTTTCACCGATGTGCCCATCTGCTCCAAGGCATTTATGACTTCTTTTGAGTCAACCCCAAGATCTTTTGCCAATTCATATACACGGATGCTTTTTGCCATCCGGTAGTCACCTCCTCGGCTCGCGGTTAAGTTCCCCAATGTGGTCTTTCAGCTGGTCGTAGAACGACGGAAGCGGGGCGACTTCCAGGACCCTCTCAAGACGTTTGCCCTTCCTTAGGAGTTCAAGGCACTCCAGGTTCGGACACACGTAAGCTCCCCGGCCGGACTTCTTGCCTGTTGGATCGACCTCGATCACCCCGTCCGGGGTACGGACGATCCGTATCATGTCCCTCTTTGGCTTTACCGCCTGACAACCCAGGCATGTCCGTTCCGGCAGTTTCCTGGGCATACACCCCACCTCCAGTGTCTACATATCGGTTTGTCCTCCAGTGCGGGCGTCGGACTTGATGTCCACCTTGAGTCCGGTGAGTTTCGCCGCGAGGCGCGCGTTCTGGCCGTCTCGGCCTATCGCCAGCGAGAGCTGGTGCTCTGCCACGATGACCCTGGCAATGCGCTCCTCGGCGTTCACATCAACGCGGATAACCTTGGCGGGATTAAGAGCGTTGGCGACGAACGTCCTTGGATCGTCGCTCCACTCGATGATGTCGATTCGCTCCCCTCGGAGCTCCTGCACTATTGCCTGCACTCTGCTTCCTCTTGTCCCGACGCAGGCGCCCAATGCATCCACCTCAGGAAGGTTAGCCTTCACCGCAACCTTTGAGCGCATGCCTGCTTCACGGGCGATGCCCCGGATCTCAACGACACCGTCGCGGATCTCGGGCACTTCCAGTTCAAACAGCCTCTTGAGGAGGCCGGGATGGGTCCTGGACAGCAAGATCTGGGGGCCCTTGGGGGTCTTCCGGACCTCCAGCACGTAGGCCTTGATGCGGTCTCGCTCGTGGTACTTCTCGGACCTCACCTGTTCCTGGGGCAGGATGTAACCCTCGACCCTGCCCAGGTCGACGATGACTATCCCGCGCTCGACCCGGACGATCTGGCCTGTCACCACATCGCCTTCGCGCTCGGCGAACTCCTCGTATATCATCCCGCGTTCCTTCTCGCGGAGTTTTTGCATCACGACCTGCTTGGCGGTCTGGGCGGCGATGCGCCCGAAGCCCTTGGCGGGGATCTCGTTCTCCACGAAGTCTCCTACCTTGGCCTTGGGGTTCTTGGACGCTGCTTCCTCCAGGCTCACCTGAGTATCAGGATCTTCAACCTGGTCGACAACCTCGCGGCGGGAGAGCACACGAATCCCGCCGGTCGCACGGTCAAACTGAACGCGGACGTTCTCAGCCGAGCCAAAGTGCTTCCGGTAAGCCGACAGGAGGGCCGCTTCAAGGGCCTCAATCAGGTCATCTACCGATATGCCCCGTTCCCTCTCGAGTTGGTTTAGGGCGTAAAGAATCTCTCCGTCCACTTCTCCCGCCTCCTTCCTATCTGTCTCGCCGGTCTTTGTAGACCAAACTAATTTTGCTGACACTTGCTCTCTCGAACCGCATCTCGCCTTCCGGAGCGCTGATCACCACGGTTTCCTTGCCCTGGGGATCGCTCTCCAGCCCGACAAGTTCTCCCTGGTAAGTCCTCTTCCCAGCGAGCGGTGCGAAGAGGTTCACCTGGACCGGCATCCCCTTGAAGATGGCGAACTCCTTTGCCCTGCGCAAAGTCCGCTCAAGTCCCGGAGACGACACCTCCAGGGTGTAGCTCCCTGGCACCGGATCGGTCTCATCCAGGCGGTCCGAGATGGCGTTCTGCACCATGGCGCAATCGTCAAGGGTAATCCCTTGCTGCTTGTAGATGGTCGCCCGGAGCACCGTCATGCGGTTCTCGCTGGTCAGCTCAACGTCAAGCAGCTCGACTCCCAGCCTCTCGACCAGGGGTTCGAGGTCCTGAAACACCTTATCTTCGATGTCACGGCGGCTCATATCAATCACCCCGACAACATACAAAAAGTGGGTCTTGGCGAAAACCCACTCCGGCAGACCTTCTCCTCATTGTTGCCAACCATTGGTGCTTCCAAGAGCCAGTATAGCACACGGATGAAACTACGGGCAACGGACTGTGGCGTGCCGGTCGCCGGCTTCGTTTGGCCACAGGCTTCGTTTGACCGCCGGCTTCTGGGCAGAAACTAGCCAAAAGGAGGTCGTTCCGTGTCCTACTACACAAAGATGTTCAGCCTTGAGGGCAAGACAGCCATCGTAACAGGTGGGTCTCGCGGGATCGGCAAGGCCGCCTGCCGTGCGTTGGCGGCATTCGGGGCCAAGGTGGCCATCGCGGGGCTGAGCAATGGAAGCCAAGTCACAGTCGACGAGATCCGCGAGAGCGGCGGGGAAGCGATGTTCATCCAGTGCGACGTATCGGATCCCAAGCAGTCGGAAGAAGCCGTGCGCAGGACCGTGGAGGCGTTCGGTGGAGTGGACATACTGGTCAACAACGCGGGGGTTGGAGCAGTTGAGCCCGCCGAGGAAGTGACCGAAGAGGAATGGGACCGCGTCATGGCCGTGAACCTGCGGGGCCTGTTCTTCATGAGCCAAGCGGCGGGCAAGGCGATGATCAGGGCCAAGAAGGGCGGCAGGATCATCAACATAGGCAGCATCTTCGGCCGGGTGGGCAGCGAGATGGGCGCCACTCCCTACCACGCCTCCAAAGGCGGGATCGTGGTGCTGACGCGTGCTCTTGCCTGCGAGTGGGCCAAGTACGGGATCTTGGTGAACGCCATCGGGCCCGGGTTCATAAAGACGGAGATGACCAAGGGCATCGAGGAGGCGCCGGATCTCTATCACCTTCTGGAGGAACGCCATGCCCTCAAGAGGTTCGGCACGCCCGACGAGATCGCCGGAGCCGTGATCTACTTCGCCAGCGACGCTTCCCGGTTTGTGACGGGCCAGAACCTCTACGTGGACGGCGGCTACACAGCCTGGTAACAGGATTCCTCCTCCATTCCGCAGAAGTTCGTCCCACGTGATATCGGACGCGCTGTGGAACTGAGAGGAGGAATAGCCGGATTTGAGCGATACGCGAGATAGCGTTTTGGTCCCGTCCGAAGTCCTGGCCAAGGTGATCTCGGTAGCCATGAGCACCGGGGCCGACTTCGCCGAAGTGTTCGTCGAGGACACTTCCACCGAATCACTCGTCGCCGATGACGGCCGGATGAAGGACGCCAACTCGGGACGCGACAGGGGCGCCGGGGTTAGGGTCATGAAAGGCGACTCCTCGTCCTACTGCTTTGTGGACAGCCTCGAAGAAAGCGCCCTTCTCGACGCGGCCAGGATGGCGGCGGCAGCGGTGAACGGAGCCCGCGGAGACTTTGTGGTAGACCTTACGCGGAAGACGGTCCCGCCGGTAAGCCCCGTCAAGAAGCCCCACGCCAGCCTGGCCAAGCCCTTCAAGGTCGAAATGCTGATGGCGGCCGACGCGGCCGCGCGTGCCTACGACCCGCTCATCAAGCAGGTCACCGTTGGACTGACTGAGAATGTCAGGAGCACTACCATAGCTAACTCCGAAGGATTGCTCGTGGCGGACTCCCAGACCCGGACCCTTTTCACCGTGAACACGGTTGCGTCCAAGAACGGAGTGACGCAGACCGGCTACGTCCGCCGCGGCAAGTCCATGGGCCTGGAACTCCTGGACATCTGGACTCCCGTCGAATGCGGCAGAGACTCCGCGCGCCAGGCCATCGTCAACCTCCACGCCGCGCCGGCGCCCTCGGGCCCCATGACTGTCGTCATGACCAACGGTTGGGGCGGGGTGCTGTTCCATGAGGCCTGCGGGCACAGCCTTGAGGCAGACGGGATCATGCGAGGGTCCTCGGTGTTCGCGGGCAAGATCGGGCAGAAGGTCGGCAACTCTGTCGTCACAGCTGTAGACGACCCGACAGTCTCCAACGAATGGGGCAGCTACGGAGTCGACGACGAGGGTAACCCCGCCCGAAGGAAAGTCCTCATCGAGAACGGTGTGCTCCAGGATTACATGTGGGACCGCAAGAACGCCAAGAAGGGATCCCACGCCATGACCGGCAACGGCCGCCGTGAATCCTACCGCTACATCGCCATCCCCCGCATGTCCAACACCTGCATCTGGAACGGGGACAGCAAGGCCGAAGACATCCTCTCCGGCACCGACGAAGGCCTGTACGCCAAGGGGCTACGCGGAGGCCAAGTGGACTCGGCAACCGGAGACTTCGTCTTCGTGGTCTCGGAAGCTTACCTTATAAAGAACGGCAAACTGGGCGACGCGGTGCGAGGCGCCACCCTTACCGGAAACGGCCTCGCGGTCCTGAACGAGATAGACGCTGTCGCCGACAACCTTGACTTCGGCCCAGGCATGTGCGGGAAGGCCGGGCAGAGCGTACCCGCGGCGTGCGGCCAGCCGACGCTGCGCATCAGAAAGATTACCGTGGGCGGCACGTCCAGGCGCGAAAGGGGGAACCGGTAGTGAAGGCGGAAGCTGACCGCATCCAGGACCTCCTCCTGTACGCCAAAGAGCAGGGAGCAGACCAGTGCGAGGTCTACAAGGAAGAGTCCAGCAACTGGAATTGCCGGGTTTACCAAGGCAAAGTGGACGACCTCCAGGCCTCGAAGAGCGGCGGCCTCGGGATGAGGCTTATCTACAACAATGTCATGGGGACCGCCTACACCACGGACCTCCGCTGGGAGTCCATGACGGAGGCCGTCGACCGCGCCATCGAGAACGCCAAGATAGGCCATCCCGACCAGCTGGAGTTCTACAGGCACGAGTCAGCTGAGTACCCCACGCTGTCGCTTTGGGATGAGAAGCTGGATAGCATCAGCGACGAGGAGAAGATCCGTCTCGCGCTGGATATGGAGAAGATGGCCGGCGGCAGAGACCCGCGCATCCAGAAGGTGCTAGGAGCCAGCGTCTCCACCCGGTCTCACAAGGTCACGATACGCAGCACCCAGGGCGTCCACCAGTCCTACAGGTCAAACTCGGCGTCGGCCAGCATCAGCGTCCTGGCCACCAAAGGCGGTATGATGCAGGCGGGCCACGGCTACCAGTACTCCCGCACCTGGGACGGCCTCAGTCCGAGTTCTCTCGTCGATGAGGCGATCGAACACGCGGTGTCGCTCGTCGGAGGGCAGCCGGTGGAGTCGCAGGATGCCTCAGTGATCTTCCACAGGAACGTCGCGGGCCAGATCTGGGCCATGCTGGGACGAACCCTCACCGGAGAAGAGGCCCAGAAAGGACGCAGCATTTTCGCCGGCCGGGAGGGCCAGAAGGTAGCATCGGACCTCGTCACCGTGGTAGACGACCCGCTCCGGGAGGATGGACCTGGGGCGGCGCCTTTTGACGGCGAGGGCGTACCCCATAAAACCTTCACACTCATAGAGAACGGCGTGCTCAAGGGTTTCCTCTACGACACCCGCAGCGCAGCCAAAGCCAACACCACGACCACGGGCCATGCCCACAGGAGCTTCCGGTCCGCCGTAAGCGCGGCGCCTGCGAACCTGTACCTGAAGCCCGGTAACATGACGCGGGACGAGTTGGTCGCCTGCACCCGGAACGGGTTCCTGGTTGCCGAGGTCAAGGGGCTCACCGTGGGCGGGTTCAACGTCGTCACCGGCGACCTCTCTGTCGGGGCTTCAGGCCTGTGGATCAAGGACGGCAAAGTCGCCAGGCCGGTAAGAGAGGTCACGATAGCCGGGAACCTGAAGGAAATGCTCATGGAAGTGGACGGAGTATCCGACGACTTCAAGTGGGGCGCAATCGGGACGCCTTCGTTCAGAGTGAAGAAGATGGCGGTAAGCGGAAAGTAGTACACTGCTAGTGGGGCGTGCCCCGCACGCCGAGGGTTCATCCAAGCGATCATTGCGGGAGGGAAGAACGTGCCAATAGTACAGATCGAGCTCCTCGAGGGAAGAACTGTCGAACAGAAGAGAGCGCTGGTCAAGGAAGTCACGGACGCTATCTGCAGGACTGTGAACGCGCCGCCCGAGGCGGTGCGGATCATCCTCCGCGAAATGAAGTTCGAGAACTACGCGGGCGCCGGAGTCCTCCGGTGCGACCAGAAGTAGCCGGACGCAAGAGTTCGGCAGAAGCAGCCGGAGGCAGGAGTTCCGGGCAAGAGGGTTCGCACCGCGAACGAAGATAACAAAGGGCGCTGGCCATCTTGACCAGCGCCCTTGCTTAACCTAATCCCCTTACTCCACCGGGAACGGCGGGTTCAGGTACTTGGCCAAGAACGCCCAGATCTCCCTGCGTGAGGCCTTGGCGAACTCGGTGTCGATCCTGTTGAACACGTGGCCGCCCGGCTCGTTCTGGTAGATCTTGTACTCGAAGTCCTTGCCGGCAGCCTTGAGAGACTTGATGAGGTGCTCCACTTCGAGCACGTTGACGTCTTCGTCGTTGGTCACCGTGTGGATGAGCAGCGGAGTCTGGAGTTTGTCGGCGTTCCACGCGGGCGAGCGCCTCCTGTACTCCCACGGATCCTCCTCGGCCCTCTTGCCGATGTGATAGGGAGCCGCGAACAGGTTGTGATAGTTCTCTCCCTTATAGCCCATGCGGGCGACGAGATCCGAAACCGGGACTCCGGCGTAACCAACCTTGTACGCATCCGGATGGTTGAACAGGTTCATGAGAGTGATGAGACCGCCGTGGCTCCATCCGAGGATGCCGATGCGATCCTTGTCGACCAGCGGGCAAGTCTCCAGCATGAAGTTCCTCGCCTCGTAGCAGTCCTCGACCTCGAGGCCGCCGTAGTCGATGAACCTCCAGAACTGCTCGCCATATCCGGTGCTCCCGCGGTAGTCAGGCGCGATCACGATGTAGCCCTGGTTCACCAGCTCCTTGATGATGTGAGCCGAACCGGTGCTGAAGTCCGCGTGAACTCCGCCGTGCACGAACACAAGCAGCGGGTACTTCTTGCTGCAGTCGATGCCCTTCTTGACGAAGGTGTAAGCATGGATCTTTAGGGGATTGCCCCTGTCCTGAGGGGACTGAGGCAGCGGGTTCGCCGGCGGCGGGCCGCAGTAGACCACTTTGTCAACCACGGCGGTGTCTTGCATCACCTGGTACCACATGACATCGTCTATCGCTTTATGCAGGGCCGAAAACGCATGTCCCATCCCTTGCAGTTGCCGCTTGAGATCCTCGACCTGTTTGGATAGATCGTCCATCCCAACTTGCCCTCCTCAGAGTCGAACATACCTGCGATCTCCACTTCTGCGAACTATCTGTCTTCTCCTTTCGCAATACGAAGTATGGAGGCTTTTGACAGGCAATATGCTGCAGGGTTAGTATGTCTAGGGCTGCTCAAGCCGGAAACCGCAGCAGCCACAGGAGGGTCCAGATGAACTGGGAATTCATGGCATTGGGAGCGGGAGCGGTCTCGATCCTGGTGGCTCTCTACCTCTACCGGTGGGTGATGTCACAGGCCAATGAAAGCCGGGAGATGGCGGAGTTTTCTACAGCCATTCAGGAGGGCGCCGCCGCCTACCTGAAGCGCTTGTTCCAAGCGCTCGGCGGGCTGGCCACATCGATCAGCATCGTCATCCTGCTAACACTGGGATGGCAGACCGCACTGGCCTACATAGTTGGAGCCGCGTGTTCGGCTGCTGCCGCGTACGTGGGAATGCACGTAGCGACCCGGGCTAACGCGAAGGTGGCCTGGGCGGCTCGTTCAGGCCTCAAGAAGGCGTTCCCGGTGGGTTTCTACTCCGGTGGGGTCATGGGGATGTCGGTTGTCGGCCTTGCTCTCATAGGCATGACAGTGCTCTATGCCATCTTCAAAGATCCCGACGTTGTACTGGGCTTTAGCTTCGGCGCGAGCTCCTTGGCGCTGCTCGCCAAAGCCGGAGGCGGCATCTACACAAAGACCGCCGACATTGGCGCCGACCTCGTCGGCAAAGTCGAGTTCAACCTGGCCGAAGATGACCCGCGCAATCCGGCGGTAATTGCCGACAACGTTGGAGACAACGTCGGAGACGTCGCCGGAATGGGCGCCGACATCTTCGACTCATACGTGGCGAGCGTGGTAGCGGTTATGCTCTTGGGCGCGTCGCTTTACACACAGCAGTACGTGGTGTACCCGCTGCTCCTGGGCGCAGCCGGAATCCTTTCGTCCATGATTGGCATGTTCTTCGTGAAGACCGGCGAAGGCAATGATCCCGGAAAAGCCCTCAACACAGGCACCGTGGCAACCACGGCGATCTTCGCCGCCTTCGCCATCGGTGTGACCTACCTCATGGGCTTCGAGAACCCCTGGGGCCTCATCGTCCCGACCATCGCGGGACTCCTGGCAGGAACGGTTCTGGGCTTTACTTCCGATTACTTCACCGATATCGATCGCAAGGCAGTGCAGGATACGGCGGGCAGCGCGCGCACCGGCCCGGCCATCCTCATACTGCAGGGATTCTCATACGGTCTTGTGAGTATCGTACCGTCCATCATCGGCATTGCCGCCGCCATGATAGTCGCCTGGATGTCGGCCGAGAGTTTCGGCATCGCCGGCACCTACGGCGTATCGATAGCAGCGGTAGGCATGCTTTCGATCACCGGCATGATCATCTCCTCCGACGCCTACGGTCCCATCGTCGACAACGCCAAGGGATGCGCCGAGGCAGCCTCGGAGTCCGAGGAGACCATCCGTGTGTGCGACCGCCTGGACGCCGCCGGAAACACCGCGAAAGCCATCACCAAGGGTTTCGCGATCGGAGCCGCGGCACTCACAGTCCTTGCGCTGTTCGCGGCTTACTCTGAGACGGTCGGGATACAGGTCATAGACCTCCGCAATCCCGGCGTAGTGGTAGGGATGTTCCTTGGCGCCATGATGCCGCCGCTCTTCTCCGCGCTCACCATCCTCTCAGTTAGCCGGAACGCGTTCCTTATGGTTGAGGAGATCCGGCGCCAGTTCAAGGAGATCCCCGGCATCCTGGAAGGCAAGGTCAAGCCCGACAGCAATCGCTGCGTCGACATCGCGACCAAGGGCGCTCTGAAGGAACTGGTGCTCCCCGGGGTTCTGAGCTTCCTGACCCCTGTCGCTGTCGGCCTCATCCTGGGCAAGAACGCTCTAGGCGGTTTCCTTGCAGGCTCCATCGTCACCGGTATCATCTTCGCCCTGCTAATGGCCAACGCCGGTGGGCTATGGGACAACGCTAAGAAGTACGTCGAAGACGGCGCTTTTGGTGGACCCGGCTCCGAAGCCCACAAGGCTGCTGTGGTCGGCGACACCGTGGGCGACCCCTTCAAGGATACGGCCGGTCCGTCGCTGAACACCATGATCACGGTGATGATCCTGTCGGCCAGCCTGTTTGGGCCGCTTATCGCGAAGTACGCGTTGTTTGGATTTTAGGCAAGACCGGAGAAAAAGCGGAGGTCTTGCCGCGTCGCAAGCATAGTGCATGCGCTCTGCGAGCGCGGCGAGCTGCATGCACTATGCGAGATGACATCCTGCTACCAGTTGTTAAGCGCGGCGCTTTCGCTGCGCCGCCAGCAACTGCGAAGCAGTTGCGAGATAGCATTCTGCTTCCGATTGTTATGCATGGTAAGGCCCCCTATCAGGGGGCCTTTCATTTTGCCTGCTACAGGTGGGCTAATGTCGTTCGCACGCTGACAGGACGCTTACAGCTCCGGAAGCGAGGGGATGCGTCAAACCCGTGCGCCCGCAACGTGATGAGGGGCACGGGTGAGCATCCTCCGCGCGAGGATGCATCGTTTTGAAGCAGGGAAGCCGGGAATCCGGATCCCGCAAGCCGCGGAACCGAGAGGGTGCTTCAAGACGGTGCGTCCGCAGCGTGATGAGGGGCACGGGTGAACGTCCTCCGCGCGAGGATGCACCGCTTTGAAGCAGGG
>CAZRRG010000001.1:49568-63303 GCA_964602455.1 uncultured Eubacteriales bacterium
ATGAGGGGCACGGGTGAACGTCCTCCGCGCGAGGATGCACCGCTTTGAAGCAGGGAAGCCGGGAATCCGGATCCCGCAAGCCGCGGAACCGAGAGGGTGCTTCAAGACGGTGCGTCCGCAGCGTGATGAGGGGCACGGGTGAACGTCCTCCGCGCGAGGATGCACCGCTTTGAAGCAGGGTGGCCGGAAATCCGGATCCCGCAAGCCGCGGAACCGAGAGGATGCTTCAAAACGGTGCGCCCGCAGCGTGATGAGGGGCACGGGTGGGCGACCTCTGCCCGAGAGCCGAAAAGGCGAGAGCTCACATCGTCCGCTGCGCCGCTATGCCCCTTTGCAGTTTTACAGCTTTGCAGTTTTACAGCTTTGCAGTTTTACAGCTTTGCAGTCTTGCAGCTTTGCAGCTTTACCGCTTTGCAGCCTTATAGCATTACAGCATTACAGCTTTACAGCGTTACTTATCACCGCTTAACTGCCCTCGGCACGATCCGCTCCTGCCCTCCCATGTATGGTCGCAGCACAGGCGGGATGGTAACCGAACCGTCTGCCCCCTGCCAGGTCTCCAGCAGCGCAACCAGCGTCCGCCCGATGGCGATGGCGGTACCGTTCAGGGTGTGGACGAACTGCGGCTTGCCGCCGTCGGCCGGCCGATAACGGGTGTTGAGCCCTCTGGCCTGGAAGTCGGTGCAGTTTGAGCAGGACGTGATCTCCCGGTACTTGGCTTCACTTGGATGCCAAAACTCCAAGTCGTACTTCTTGTACGCTACGGGACCAAGGTCTCCCGAGCACATCTTCACGACCCTGTAGGGAATGCCCAGCGACTGGTAGATGCGTTCCTCCAGCGAGACCATCCACTCGTGGGTCTCCTCCGATCGGGACGGCAGGTCGAAGACAAACATCTCCACCTTATCGAAATGGTGAGTTCGCACCAGTCCACGGACGTCTCGCCCACCGGACCCGACCTCTGTCCGGTAGCACGGCGAAAAGCCGGCGTACCTTATGGGAAGCGCCGCCTCGTCGAGGATCTCCCCCATGTGCATCGCCCCGAGCGGTATCTCCGATGTTCCGACCAGGGCCAGGTCGTCGCCTTCGATCCGGTAGATCTGGTCGTAGAAGAAGGGATAGTGCCCGGTGCCCTCAAGCACCTCGCTTCGAACGATGACCGGCGGCACGACCGGTAAGAATCCCTCTCCGCTCAGCAAGTCCATGGCAAAGCGGGCGAGTGCGAACTCAAGGTAGACCGCATCACCCTTGAGGAAGTAGGCGCGAGTTCCCCATACCTTCGCGCCGCGCTCAATATCGATAATGCCCAGCGCCTCACCTATCTCCACGTGATCCTTGGGCTTGAACCCGTACTCCCTGGGGACGCCCCAACGCCGGACTTCGACGTTCCCCGAATCGTCCTCACCGAAGGGGACGTCGTCGGCCAGCATGTTGGGTACGCCCAGCATGAGTCCGCGGAGGTCCTTCTCGACCTCGGTCAGCCTGCTTTCAGCCTCCAAGATCTTGGCGCGGAGCGCGCGGGTGGATTCGATCAGCTGCTTGCGCTTATCCGGGTCCTTGCATTCCTGGACCTGGGAAGAGAGCCGGTTCCTCTCCTCTCGCATCTCTCCCGTGGCGCGCACGAGGGAACTCCTCTCGGAATCCAGCGCCAATATGCGGTCGACGTCAATAGACATCCCCCGCTTCTCCAGCATCGCTTCGAACTGTTCCCTGCTACTGCGGATGATCCCCAGGTCCAACATGCCTAACCCTCCTCATGTATTGATGCACCTACAAAATGAAGGAGCAGGCTGTCTCCAAGGACGAGACTGCCTGCTCTCGTGGTGCCACCCTGATTCGCGCTTACCGCGCCTCTGTGCCGTTAACGGGGTTATCCGTCGCAGCATACTGTCCTGACGCACGATGCGCCGGTGTTCCGCCGCGCGCCTCCGGGACGCTTTGGATGACCTTGGGTACCGCCTCGCACCACCCGGCGGCTCTCTTCGACCCAGGGGATCAACCGTTCTCCCCATCACGGGCTTTGTAGGAGTATACCACATACTGGGGTAGCCGCGACCACATCCTGCACATATCATGTGCCACCTGCGACCAGAGTGGGGATGTGCAGTGGTTAGTATTGTCGTCATGTCGCTTGACGGACCGGAATCCGTCGAAGGTTGTCTTTCCCGCATCGAGGAGTTCACCCCTGAGGAACACCGGGTTATCGTGGTCGACGTCCCCGAGGTTGGCGGTGATTGGGCAGTCGCTAGGGCCATGAACCGGGCCGCAGAGGAAGCTTCCGGAGACCACATCGCGTTCCTGATGGCGGACACGGAGGTGACGCCGTCCTGGCTAACGTGCCTTCTCCGTTGCATGGAAAAGACAGGGGCCGGAGCGGTCGGACCTATGTGCAACCTCCTGCCGGGAGCCCAGAACCTGTTGCCTGACCTCTGCGCTCACTCAGATGTGCGTTCCTTCGCCGCCTCCTTCAACCGCCCGGATGCCAGCAAGTGGAGGAGAACCGTCGGAATCGCCTCGGCCCCCATGCTTGTGAGCAGGGACCTTTTCTCGGAGCTGGACGGCTTCGATGAGCGCTTCGGGTCAGGGGGATTTCTGGCCGACGACTTCTGCCTCCGCGCGGCGCGCCGGGGCGAGACGGTATATGTAGCCGGAGACACCTACGTGCACCGCCACGGTCCTCGCCACCTCTTGCAGGGAGAACCCGACCGGATGAAGGTGATGGACTCCGAGGCGCGGCGCATGTGCGCCAAGTGGAGCCTGGATGACCCGCTGGTTGCGCAGCCGCGGCGCGATGTGGTGTCTATGGTGGATGTTCGAGGCAAAGAAGTGCTGGACATCAAGTGCAGAGCAGGCGCGACGCTCCTTGAGTGCGTTGCCAGAGGCGCCTCCTCGGTAACAGGTTTCGAGGATGACCGCACTCTCCGCACCATCGCGGGAGCGTGCTGCTCGGGACTGCCGAACGCCACGGTCCTCGCGAGCGCGCGTGGGCTCAGGCCGAAGAGGACCTACGACGTTGTACTCGCGGTATGGCAGTTGGAGCGCCTGCCGAACCCAATGGTCGCCCTCCACCGTTACAAGGGACTCCTCGCAGAAGACGGCGTGCTTGTCGCTGTGGTGCGCAACTCCTGGTCGCTGTCCCGGCTGTTGCCGCTCCTTCTGACCGCGCCGCCGCCCACCTATCCTCGTCCGGCTTGGGGACCCTCCGCATCACCTGACGACGTGCTCAGGTGGTTCAAGGAAGCGGGGCTTGTGGTGACCGCCGTCAAGACGGCATACGCTCCCCCTCTTGGGCAGGAGCCGTTCCTGGACGGGTTCCTGAAGCTGGCGAAGAAGCACGGGTTCCTCGACGACCCCAAGAGAGAGCACTACTCGGACGAGTGCTGGTTCCTGGCGAAGCTTCCGGATAGCGGAGCCGCCGACTAGCGCGTGCGACTGGGGGCGGCAGGTAGCCGGCGTGAGCGACGGCGTCTCCACGCAGCCTTACTCACCAAACAGTGAAGCCACGCAGGCTTTGACCCCTGCGCCGGCCTCCTTGTTAACCCCCATCTTGACCAGGGCGGCCTCAACCGCCGCCACCATGTTTATGGCTTCCCTCTGGTAGAACGCTCCCATTGTGCCGAACCGGAGCAGGCTCTTGGAGTAGGAGCCCAGTCCGGCCGCGGGGATAAGCCCGAACTCACTCACCATCACGTTCACCAGCTCCCGAGCCTCGCGGCCTGCAGGAGACTCAACCACAGTCACGGTCGGGCTGCGGCGCTTCACGTTTTGCGGGAACAGCTTCAGGCCAGACGCGACAAACCCGGCCCTCACCGCCGCCGCCATCTTCTCATACCGCCGGTAGACCTCGGGGAGTCCCTCCTCGAGCAGCATCGCGATTGCCTCGGCAACAGCCACAACAAGGGTGACGGGCGGGGTTCCCGGCATACCCGGGAAGTCGGCCCACAGCGCCTTCTTCATGGCCCGCAGGTCCAGGTAGGAGCAGGGCAGTGTCGCGGTTTCAGCCGCCTTCCACGCCCTATCCGATAGAGCAACGAAAGACAGCCCCGGAGGGCTCATGATCCCCTTCTGGGATCCGGTCACGACCGCGTCCACTCCCCACTCGTCGAAGCGGAAGTCAACCCCTCCGGCGGAACTGATGGCGTCGGCCAGCAGCAGCTTGCCGTGCTCGCGGGCGATTTTCCCGAGCGTCTCAAGGTCGTTGAGGACTCCCGTAGAGGTCTCGCAGAACGGGGCGGCAATGGCCTTGATCTTAGGATTGGCCTTCAGCGCCTCCTCCACCTCAGCCGGATCGCAGTCCTTGGTCCAGTCGGTCGCCACCTTGGTCACAGCGATGCCAAACCGCTCAAAGATCCCCGCGTACATAAGGCCGAACCGCCCGTTGCAAAGGCAGATGACCTCGTCGCCCGGCGAAAACAGGCTGCACACGGTAGCCTCCAGCCCGGTCCGTCCGGAGCCGCTGATGAGGAGGACGTCGCCGGATGTCCCGAACATGGCCTTCATGCCCTCGAGGATGAACTTCACTTTGTCGGAAAGCTGCTTGGAGCCGTAATGGAGAAGCGGCCTGGCCGATGCCTCCAGTATCCTTTGCGGTACTTCCACAGGTCCAGGCGTTAGCAGGACCTCACTGCCGTATTTGCGTGTCATGTTCGGACCCCCTACGAGATGACTCCCTTGTCCTTAAGCGTGCGATTGATGTCGGGTTTGAACAGGAGACCATTCTTGATTTCTTCTATGCGCTTTGATTCCCCCGAAGAAATGGCGCGGACCCTTTCGAGGACGACCGGGATGTCCTTGGCCCTGACAACAACCACGCCGTCGGAGTCGCCGATGATCACATCTCCCGGAAGCACTGCCACGCCGCCACAGGCTATCGGGTAGTTGATCTCTCCGGGCCCGTCCTTGTCGCAGGCGGAACCCACCACGGTCCGGGCGAAGACCTTAACACCCATCTTCTGCAGTTCATCGAAGTCCCGGACTGCGCCGTCAACCACTATGCCCTCGAGACCCGCGCCCATAAGGGTAGTGGCCATTATCTCGCCGAACACCGCGGTATTGTCGCTGCGGCAGGTGCTGACCACAACGACGTCTCCCGGCCGCGCCACCTCCAAAGCTTTGTGGACCATGAGGTTGTCGCCGGGGCGGGTAAGGACCGTGATTGCCGGGCCTGCCAGCTTGCCGCCGGAGATCCTCCTTATGCCCGGGTCCATGAAGCCGAACCTCTCCTGGGCATCGGCTATATTGCTGGTCGGATACTTGGCGAGTTCAGCGACAAGCGCGGGATCGGGCCGGACGATCTCGTGTTGAATGCGGAAACCGGGGCGACCAATTGGCTCAGGCATATCTTCATCCTCCGTATCTCGCGGGCGAAGTCTCCTTGTGCGGCCTATCCACGTATTTCGCTTGATATCTGCGCGTCTCCTCCAAGGTGTTACCGCAGGAGGCGAAGAACTTTCCGGGCTGAAACCAGTGGAACGGAGGCAATGCCGTGGACGATGCCAAGTACGTGGCGACCGGCCGGTTCATGCCGGTCAAGGACGATCTCCTCAAGATACTGGAACCTGCGGGAGGGCACTGGGCCGTAGTCATCGAGGACCTGGACGGCAAGGGCACTCTCAGGCTGGATCCCGATGCGCCTTTCACCGCCGCGTCAGTCATAAAGGTCCCCATCATGATGACGGCCTTCAGAGAGGCGAGGGCTAGAAGAGTCAGGCTGGACGACACCATAGTCCTCCGCAGGGAAGACAAGGTGGGCGGCTCCGGCGTGCTTCACGAGTTCCATACGGGACTGTGCCTGACGCTTCTGGACGCCATCCATATGATGATCGTGGTGAGCGACAACACCGCAACCAACCTGGTCATCGATGCCGTAGGTCTGGAGACGGTGAATGAGTACATGAAGGAAGTGGGATGCACCGGCTCCAGGCTGGAAGCCCATCTCATGCGGCCGAAGCCCAACGGACCCTGGAACACCATCACCGCCGGCGACATCGCCTTGCTGCTGAAGGGGCTGGCGGAACGGACCATCGCGAACCCCGGTGACTGCGACACGATGGTCGACATCATGAGACGCCAGCAGTTCAACGAGAAGCTGCCGAGACTGCTGCCCCACGGAGTGGTGTGCGCCCACAAGACCGGCGAGGTGAGGGGAGTCACTCACGACGTCGGCATCATCACAGGGGATACAGCGCGCTTCACCATAACGTGCCTCTCGCAGAAGCTGGAGGATACCCGGGTCGGGATACGGGTCATCGGTGAGATAGCGAAGTGGGCGTACGACCTGCTGAGCTAAGGCAGGAGAGCCAAGGCAGGAGAGCTGAGGCAGTACAGCCAAGGCAGGAGAGCTAAGGCAAGACAGCTGAGACAAGATACCTAACTCGAGAAAGGAACGCCGGCGCTTTGCGGCGCCGGCGCATCCGTTTGACCAGACGGTCAGAACCTCGCATCTACCCAGTGATTAGATCCTTCAGCTGCCTCGGATAGTAGGTCAGGAACTCGATGCCATCTTCCGTGACGACAATCGTGTCGGAGTGCCGGAAGCCGCCGAGTCCAGGGACATAGAGGCCCGGCTCAACGCTGAAGACCATCCCGGGCTCTATGACCGTGTGGTCTCCCACATCGAAGAAGGGAGCCTCGTGTCCCAAGAGTCCCAGGGCGTGGCCGGTGTGGTGCCTCCAGTGCTCCCACAGGTTGTGCTTGTCGACGTAGGCGTTGACTGCCTTGTCGACGTCGGAGCACTTACGGCCGGGACGGATCGCCTCGAAGGCGATATCCTGCATGGCGAGCATATGGTCGAAGAACTTGCGCTGCTCCTGACTCACTTCCTGGACGAACATCGTCCGCTCCAGCTCGCTCCCGTATCCCGCTACAGAGGCTCCCGCTCCGGTGACCAGGACGTCACCCTTCTTCAGCACCGCATTGATGGTCATGGCGTGAGGGAGAGCTGCGTTGGGTCCGATCTGGCCGCGGAAACCTGCGCTTGCCCCGGCTCGCGCCGACGCGGGGTTGTAGGACTTGCCCAAAGTCTTGATCATCATTGCGGTCGCCTCGAGCGAGGCCCTCATGGATATCTCATTCTCGGTCCGCCCGGGCAACGAGTATTCCTGCAAGAGCGCGTGGGCGAGGTTTCCCCAGCGGGCGCTCTCCCTGATGAGGGCTATCTCCTCCTGCGACTTTACGGCGCGGAGGCGCTCGACCACGTCCCTCATCACGGTGACGCTGGCATCAGGCAGGACTTCGGAGAGCCGGGGGCCTCTGTATCCTTGCGGTGAACCGTAACCGTCGGCGTCTGCGCCGAGTTTGGCCTTGGCGTATCCCATCTCCGTAAGCTTCTTCGCCAGGACGTTCATGGGATGAACCTCCGCCGGGTACTCGGAGTAGTGCACCACCGCATCCACCTGGGGAGACTCCTGGGCATGCTCTACCTCCAGACGAGGCACGAACATCGTCCTCTTGCCGTCGCTTCCCAGGATCAGGCACATGGGCCTTTCGGTCGCAATGAACGCGAACCCTGAGAGGTAGAAAGCGCTTGTGCCGCTCCAGAAGATGAACGCGTCGAGACCCTTCTCCTTCATCACTGCCTGGACCGCCGAAACCCTGTTCCTGTACTCGCCGTCAGAGATTCCCAGTTGCAACATGACAGAACCTCCTATATGTATTTGCGCCTAACCCCTCAGTTGGGGTGAAAGCGCCTTTACCCAAAGGTGAACTACGAGCCTGGTGTTGGGGTCATCCAGGTCGAGGCCGATCAGCTCCCGTATCTTCCCTATCCTGTAGTCCAGCGTGTTAGGGTGGATGTTGAGCCGCGTCGCTGCCTGCTTGCGATGCCCGTAGTGGTCCAGGAACGCCTCGAGGGTGCGGAACAGGTTGCCGCCGTGAAGCCCGTCGTAGGTGACGACCTTTTCGACCGGCTCGCGCCCGTAGGACCCGGCCTTCTTGCAGCCGGACATGCAAGACAGGAGCTCGTATGGAGCCAGGGTGTGGTAGTCAAACTGCCGCTCGCCCCTGTCCATCTTCTGGCCGAGCGATATGGCTGCGGCAGCCTCCAGGTAACTGCGGCGGACTCCCGATAGGTGCTCGTAAGTCCCGCCTGCGCCAACGCATGCTGCCCCCGATTGAGGCAGCAGCGGGACGATGGATGCTGAGAGCTCTCTAGATAGCCGGCAGTCCCGGCCCGACAGGACCACCACGACTTCTCCTCCCATCACACCCCGGAGTGAAGCAGGTGCGCGCTGAGCTAGCAGGTCTTCCAGAGCCCCAGGGATTACCGGATCCCGTTCTGAACCCTCGGTCCAGCGAACCAGGATCACCGCGAACGGAGCGGAGTAGTACCACCCCAGAGCCTTTGCTTGGCGCGCGAGTGCATCGTCTCCGGCATGGTCTTTTCCGCAGAGATCGGCGATAAGGCTGGCACGCTGCGCCTGGCCGGCGCGGATCGCGGAGTCCCTACGTGCCAGTTCAACCGCCAGTTGGCCCCGGGCTCTTAGCAGCAGTTCCTCGGCAGACTTGGGCAGCGTCGAGTCGGGATCAACAACCCAGAGGTACCCAAGCACTCTCGCGGGGGCCCTGATCGCGAGGCACACTCGAGATGAAAAGCCCAGTTCGGGGATGGGAGGAACTCTGGCCAAACCGTCGCAAGAGTCCACGAACTGGTAGACACCGCGGGCGCGGAGGGCATCCAGGGTGACTGAAGAGGCGCCTCTCCGCAGGAGGGTCTCAACTCGCACATGGTCTACCGGCTGCTCGTGGACTGAATAGGCAAGCAGCCGGCCGCCCGCATCCTCAAGCGTGATTGGACGGCCGATCGCCTGCGCCAATTCGTCAACAATGGTCTGCGTCTCCACAGGGGTCGGATTCGGCGAGGCGCCTCCCCGATCCTCTAGGTCACCCACTAGACCACAGACGGCTCCACCTGAAGCTCGCCGCGCTCAAAACGCCCCAAATCCAGGCGCGATATGTCCATGTGGGTTGGAAGCCCCAGCGCCATTTCGGCGATGAGTTGCCCGACAACCGGAGCCAGCATGAACCCGTGACCCGAGAACCCGACGGCCTGCAGGTATCCTTCCAATTGAGGGACGGACCCCAGGATCGGATGGGCATCCGGAGTCACCGTGTATAGCCCGGACCACTGCCGGACCACCCGGACCTCCTTCAGCACCGGGAGCAGGCGGGTGATGATCGCCGACATCTCGTGCAGAAACTCCCATGAATGCCCGGTGTCGAAGCCCTTGGGTTCCTTGGGGTCTCCGATCCCCATGACGAGAGAGCCGTGAGGCGTCTGCTGGCAGTAGATACCGATGGAGAACGACATCACCATGGGGTCCAGGAGCCAGCCGACGGGCTCAGTCACGAGGATCTGGTGGCGCTGCGTGAACAGCGGAAGCTCCACTCCCGCCATAGCTCCGATCGACGCGGCCCAAGGTCCCGCGGCGTTTATCACAATGGGGGTGTCCACCCTGCCACGGCTTGTGAGGACGCCGGCGACCTTACCGTTCTCGACCTCTACGCCGGTGACTTCGGTAAAGAAGTTGATGTCTGCGCCCAGCCTCTCGGCGGCCATCAAGTAAGCCCTGGTCACGTGGAAGGGGTTGGCGTGCCCGTCCCGGCGATTGTAGGTCGCCCCAAACATGCCCTCGGTATTGAGGGCAGGCACTACCTCCCTTGCCTCATCCGGCGTGAGCAGCCTTGAGTTGATGCCGAGGCTGTTCTGGAGCCGGACGTTCTTCTGGAACTGAGCCCACTCCTTCTCGGTATGGGCCAGCATGAGGTAGCCCTTTTGCTTGAACTCAATGTCGTACCCGTAATCCAGTTCGTCCTGGAGGTGCTCGAAAATGTCGATGGCAGCTTTGGCCAGGCGGCAGTTGCCTTCCTGACCCCACTGCTCCCTGACCCCGGCCCCGCAGCGGCCGGTGGACCCGTGGCAGAAGGTGTCCTTCTCGCACAGGACTACCTTCTTCATGCCCATCTTGGCGAGGTTGTAGGCGATGGCGGCCCCGACGACCCCTCCTCCTACTACAACCGCATCGGCCGTCTTCAGCATGCTCCGCCCTCCTTCTCCGTCCCGAGCCTGGCGAGGTCTCCCATCTTGATGGCCTTGACCGGGGGACGGAACGTGGATGGCGCCACGTCGGCCACCTGCTTGCCCGTCGCCCTGGCGATCTCGGACGCGATGAGTAGGCGGCAGGTCCGCCCCTGGCAGGGCCCCATCCCGGCTCGCGTTATGCGCCGGATCTCGTCCATGGTGGTGGCGCCCTCACGAATGGCCCGCCTCACTTCTCCCAAAGTGACGTCTTCACACCTGCATACAATGATGTCGTCGTCGGATCTGGACACGTCACTCAGCCTCCCCTACTCGGAAACCCCGGGCAACAAGCGACAACCGCTTGGGCGCCCGTAGCCAGACCACCGTTGTACCCTCGGGTTTGCGTCCCGGTACGACGCGCTCGACGAGACCTTCTCCAACCTCGACGCCGGCCCTGTCCAGGAGTTTTACCTGAGCACCTTTGGAGGGCACCGGGCTCATCTCGTAGGGCACCGCGATCCGGCATTCGTCCTCGCCCGCGGCCTCATCAACGACGAATATGGCGAGGCCGGGGCAAGCCGCGACGCACAAACCGCACCCGGTGCACTTATCCCAGTCAACGACCGGCGTGTCGTTGATATCGGTAAAGGGCTCGATCGCGCCGACCCGACAGCCGTAGTGGCACGGGTCGCAGGGGATCCGCTGGAAACACTCGATCATGACAACCGGCCCTCTCGCTCGCCTTTCGGCGGAAGGAGTGACCTTTGCCAGTTCTTCCGCCGAGGGCACTCCTGTCGTGGCCAGCGTGCCTGGACTCACTTGCATGCTCTCGCTCATGCTCCGGCCCTCCTCTCGTTCCTCATCTTCCCGCTCTCGTTCCTCAACTTAGCGAGGCCGATCCGGATCTTCTCTCCGGCAGGACCCGAGCGGAGGCCCTCCAGTTCCGCCGATATCGCGGCGCGCTTACGCGAGTACTCGTCGGCGGCTACTTTCCCAAGGCTATAGGCAGCTGAAAGCCCTGCCAGCCTCCCCGCCGCCATCGCGGTGGATGCCTCTTCTATGCCCGCCACGTCCCCCGCCACGTAGACTCCCTTTGCTGTTGTCTCCATGTTCTCGTCGTGGACCGGGACGAAGCCGCCCAGTTCGGGTATGTACTTCATCTCGGCGCCGGCCTGCCACAGGAGTTCGCCCAGCGGCGTGAGACCCGTGGCGAGGCAGACCACGTCCACAGCCATGTCGCGCTCGGTACCGGGGATGCCTCTCCAGTATCCGTCCAGCTCCCAGAGAGTCACGCCCTCCACTTGGTCTTTTCCGAATGCCTGCTTCACAGTGTGGCGAGTCAGTATCGGAATCCCGAGCCTCCGGATCTTGGCTGCGTGGACCGCGTATCCGCCGATCGTGGGAAGCGCCTCGACAACGGCCGCTACATGAACGCCGGCCTGGACCAACTGGTAGCTGACGATTAGCCCGATGTTGCCGGACCCCACCATCAGGACGGAGTTGCCGGGCCTCACTCCGTGGACGTTCATCAGCGTTTGTACTGCTCCGGCTCCGTACACTCCCGGCAGATCGTTTCCGGGAAATAGCAGCATCCTTTCGGAGGCTCCGGCTGCGACCAGCAGCTTGTCGCAGCGGAGCCCGGTGATCCCTTCAGGAGTCTCTATCAGCAGGGTGCCATCGTCGTAGTACCCGAGCGCTTCTGTCGAGCCCAGGAAGGTGATGCACGGGTTCGCCTTGACGGCTTCCTCCATCTGGCGGGCGATCACTATCCCGCGCGCACCCGCCGACTTCTCATGCCATCCGAAGAACTTGTGGGTCTGCTTTACAAGTTGGCCGCCAATCCTGTCTGCCCTGTCCACAACGTCCACCTTGACGCCGTGAGAAGCAGCCTCGAGCGCTGCCGAGATTCCTGCCGGTCCGGCTCCGACGATAGCCAGCTCAGTTCTTCGCATGGACGTCACCTCGCGGCGCCGGGCCCACGCCATCCTGGCGAGACACGCGCATCCCGGCTCGTAGTTTCTCGGTGCAAGCGCGAACGTTGGGGACCCCATCCACCACGACGAGACACGACGAGCAGTTGCCGATGGCGCAGAAGAACCCTCTGGGCCTGCCTGCCTTGTGACTGTGGTGGAGCACTCTGATTCCTGCAGCGTGGAGAGCGGATGCAATCGGTTCGCCTTCGTAACCCCAAAGCTCTGTGTCGTTCCAGAAGAAGTGGACCTTCGGTCGATCAGGGAAATCCAAGATAGGGTGTTCGGTGATCCGTGGCTCCATATCAAAGCCCCCTTCACGATTCTTGTCTATCATCGTGAGGGCAAGGCTGCATCGGGGGCGTGCATGAAATGGTTTGTGACGATGTCACAAATGGAACTTGCGGTGCAGGTAGAGCGTCGGAGAACGTGGGAGGCTAATGTATGGTTAACCTGCGGAATTACCTTAAGTCGCGCCTATCAAGTAACCTGAGGAAGCCCATCGGACGTCGTCATCTGCTAGCTTTACCTCATCCGCCTCGGTGTCGAGCGCCTATAGGCTTACGCGTTCCGGGTGCCCTGGCTCTCTGCACTGTTGTCCTTCTTACCACAATGTCTACAGCGCTCTCAGCCTGCGCACCCAGGCCTGACAACCTGGTCGAAGGGATCACCATCCCAAGAGTCACAATCAAGATGGTCGACCAGAAGACAGGGTGGGCGCTCAGAGGAGCACGCGTCCTGCGGACCACCGACGGAGGCCGTACGTGGGCTGACGTTGGGCCTGGGGATGCCCTCCACCCTGAAGGCACGGATGCAGCCTTCATTGACACCACCCACGCTGTGCTGGCGGTCAGTCTCACAGGAGACAGCCAAGACGACTCGGGCCTTCGCGTTTACCGCACGTCGGATGCGGGCAAAACCTGGGAATCGACTGACCTTCCTGGCGCGGCGGTCGCCGGACGCCTTAGCTTCTTGAACGAGAGCGAAGGCTGGCTCACCCTCCACCAGGGGGCGGGGATGCACCACGAGCAGGTCACCATCCTTGCTACCACGGATGGAGGCCGGACGTGGGCGGAAGTCTCCACCACTTCTCCAGACGCAAAGCCCGGAGAACTGCCCTTCTCAGGCAACAAGAGCGGGCTTGCTTTCTCTGACTCATCGAACGGATTCGTGACCGGATACTGGCCTGTACCGGGCAACCCCTATCTCTTCCATTCTTCTGACGGTGGCCACACCTGGACTCAGGTTGAGCTGGCTCTGCCTGAAGGGTATGAGGAGGCGGACTGCTCAACTCACACCCCCGTCTTCTTCGGAGGAGGCTCCGGCGTTCTGCCTATGACGCTCTACACCCCCGTCGGCACGCGAGAGATCCTGTTCTACTCGACAACGGACGGCGGCGCGACGTGGGTTCCGGGGACTCCAATCGCCACTGGTGAGGAAAACGCCAGCTGGGATGCGCCTGCTACGGGTGTGGTAATAGTGGCGGCACAGGGCAAACTGCATGCCTCAATCGACGGCGGCAAGACTTGGTCCACTATGACCCCAAACATCGACTTTGGATCGGATGGTCCGCTCACGCTTTCCTTTATTACACAGAAGGTCGGCTGGGCGCTTGTCGACGGAAAGCTGATGAAGACGACCGACGGGGGAGCAACCTGGAAGCGGACGTAACGCGGCTGTTCGGTGCCATCGCTACTCTGGTCCCTGCGTGCCTCGCTGCTCTGGTCCCTGCGTGCCTCGCTGCTCT
>CAZRRG010000001.1:63403-73112 GCA_964602455.1 uncultured Eubacteriales bacterium
CTACTCTGGTCCCTGCGTGCCTCGCTGCTCTGGTCCCTGCGTGCCTCGCTGCTCTTCTCTCTAGCGCAGCACGGCTGCTTTGCTGCGTGTGATGACCCACCGAGTAGCCTATTGGTCATGGCATGACCATCCCGAGAGCCTAGGGTCGCGACACGACCATTAGCCGACTTCGAAATCGTCACGCGCTGACTTATGTGTCGAAAAGCTGGGTCACGCCGTAACTAATCAGCCCTGATTAGGCATGCGATGACCACACTTTTCGACATGTTAACCTTCTGGTGACTATTAGGGATACTCCAGATTGGTCACCGCGTGACCCAGGCTGATTGGATGTGTCACTTGATGACTGTTGGAATCTTCTGTCAGCCACCCGGAGACTGTTGCCTAGCGACAACAGTCACGGCATGCCTAGGTTTCGCAGCTTGCAACTCCCCTCTGGGAGGGCGCGGTGGAAACTAGTCACCGGATGACCATATTCATGCTTGATTTCTGTGTCACGCCGCGGATCCATGGGCATAGGCAGGGGCCACAGGAGTAGTCACGGGCATTTGCGTGGGCATAGGCACAGGCGCAGGCATGAGCGCAGTCAGGTGCATAGGCACAGGAGTAGGCATGAGCATAGTCAGGGGCATAGGCATGGGCGTATGCGTAGGCATAGGTCCATCTCTGCGGCTCCCGCAGTTAGGGTTGTTGGAATGGCAGGTTGTTGGAATGGTAGGTTGTTGGAGTTGGTAGGGTTCTTAGAGATGAAGGCAGGCCCGGTTGGGCCTGCCCACCTAATAGAGCCTCCTGATAAAGTCTCCTAATAGAGTCTCCTGATAGAGTCCCCTGATAAAGGCTCCCGCCACTCAGCTGCCTCGGCTGGCTTACCTTCGCGATATTACTCGGCTGCCCCGCTTGGCTTCAGTCACCTCTTTACCGCCGCCTTCGAACGTTGAAGCGAGTGCAGCGCCAGGCTGAACGCGATGATTGCATATGCCACGAACACCCTGAAATACTCACCTACCTGGGCGCTTCCCAGGAGGTTCTGGCCGGCGTAAGGCGACACGATGAACAGGAGGTGGAACAGGAACGTCCCCAGCAAGGCTTGGCCGACGGTAGCCTTGGAGACAGTGGCGCCTCCGACCAGCATTGCGGCTATGGCGAAGGTCCCGATCTGCCCGTGGCTGTCGTAGGTGTTGATGGTCCCGATGTTCTGTAGGAAGATGATGTGGCCGATGGAGGCAAGCACGGTCGACGTCAGTAC
This sequence comes from uncultured Eubacteriales bacterium, assembly GCA_964602455.1. GTDB lineage: Bacteria > Bacillota > Sulfobacillia > Fermentithermobacillales > Fermentithermobacillaceae > JBBDIP01. Next base: position 64,650 of record CAZRRG010000001.1, read on the forward strand.
CGCTAGCCGCCTTACGCGGTCCACTTTGATGCCTGAGATCTCGGCGACGCGCATATCCTGCCCCACGGCTCGCATGTCCTGCCCGAGCTTCGCGCGGAGGAACCACAGCATCGCCCACGCCAGAAGCCCTATCACGATGAACGTGGCGAGCGGGATGACGGCGACGCCGGTGTTGATGGACAGCAGCCTATCCAGGGAATATTTCACCGTGACCAGATCAACGGTGTTCCGCAACCCGACACCCTGGGGGAGCACCATCGCTTTGTTGTTCAGCGGGATGACTGCCCCGATACCGAAGAGGAACACCAGCTGGTATACCCCGTTCATGAAGAACCCGAGGATCATGCCGGTGACCATCTCTCTGCCCTTGGCCCGGTTCATGATCTCCCCGGCCACCCATCCGAGCAGGAGAGCAATCGGCGTGGCTACGAGGTTGGCGACAGCCAACCCTCCTACTCCTTTGATACCCCAGGCTGTGACTGCGATAAGCCCAGCCTGAGCAGCCATAGCTCCGAGGACGATCGCAAAGTTCAGACCCAAGCCCGCGATAACCGGGATGACAAGGGAAAGCACCGTGAAAGAGTTCCTGGCCATTCGCACAACGGCTTCCTGCAGCATGAACATGGGGGGCTTGCCGCTCCAGAGGATGCCCAGCGCGCAGAGGGAGAGGAACATGAGGGGAACGGCGTTGCCTCTGATGAACCCTATGAGTTGTTGCCTGGTCGGCAGCCTCAGCTTATCCCCCATTCCCGCCACCTCCCTGTCCGCGAGTGAGAGCGTAGAGCACCATGCCGTTGGACACGATGAGCCGCACGACCTCGCTGATGTCCCCGCTCACGACGCTCTGGGTAACCGGAACCGTGGTAACCAGGAGAGTCTGGAACAGCAGCGTCCCGATCATCGCGTTGGCGATCGTCGCCGAGCGCGGCGTAGCCCCGCCGATGAGGATGGAGGCCACAGCAGGGAACGCCATCATGAGCGGCGCCAGGTACAGCTGGACGAAGCCGTAGGTGTGGGCGTACAGCACGATCCCAAAAGCCGCCAGCGCAGTGGAGATGGCTGTCCCCGTGATGCGCATCTTCGGCACATTAACTCCCGCCGCCCGAGCGAACTGCTCGCTCTGCCCCGCCAGGTCCATCGAAGTACCCAGCCGCGTCATGGTGAACAGCTTGTAAGCTCCGGCGGTAAGTCCTACAGTGAGCAGAAGGCCTGTGGGCACCACGATCGTCCCTATCTTGAACCTCCACAGCTTGTCGAGGAGGTTGGCGAAGTAGTCACCCAGGCTGATGGTGACCCGTAGGCCTAGACCGCCCAACGGCCAGAGGAGCTGAGGATTCTTGAACGGCATGAGCAGCCAGAACACGCACATGCCCGACACTGCGGCGAACCCTACATAGGTCCCCACCATCATCTCCTGGCCTTTGACCCGGTTCAGCAGATAGCCATAACCTACCCCGGCGATGGCGCCGAGTAGGGTGCCCATGCTCAGAGCAGCCAAGAGCCCCGCCATCCCGGTTAGCCGGAGCTCGAGGGCAGTGACCAGACCGATAAGTCCGGCTATAAGCCCCAGGGGTAGCCCGAAGTTGGGACCTATGCCGCTCTGGATGGCCGGCACCATCGATAGCACCATCACCGCGTTCATGCCGAACCGAGACAGCGAGTTGCTGATAAGGTTGCCCACCGGAACTCCCTTCACTGTGCCCAGCGCAAAGAGGAACACCAGGAACAGCGTGACGGTCAGGCGCGGAAGGCCGAAGGACTCCACCGCTCGCAAGACGCGGGACCTCAAGGTAACAGAGGACGGCGACTCGGTTCCCGGTGCGCTCATGCCGGCTCCTCCTTTCTACCGGCCATGGCCAGGCCGAACTTCACGTTTCCGTCCTCGGGCATGAGGATGTCGACCAGTCGCCCGCCGTAGATGATGGCGATGCGGTCACACACCTTGCGCAGTTCGGCAAGTTCGCTGCTAGTAAGCACGATGGTGACGCCCTTCTGCCTGTTCAGCCTCACCAGGAGGTCGAGCACCTTCTCCTTGGCGCCGACATCGATGCCTCGAGTCGGTTCCGATACCAGGAGGATCTCGGGATCCAGCGCCAGCGCTCGCGCAATGCAGACCTTCTGTTGATTGCCGCCGGATAGCCGCCTTACGACCTGTGTGGGACCCGTGCACCGTATGTCCAGATCCTTGATGGCCTGCCTGGCGTAGAGATCCGCCTCCCTCTTGTCGCGGAGCCGGATCCCTCCGGGCAACGCCCGCTGGAACCGGCCCTTCACCAGGGTCGCGACCACCGTGATGTTGTACTCCACGCTGCGGTCCAGGATCAGTCCGATCCCCTTGCGGTCCTCCGATAGGAAGGCGATGCCGCGCCTGTAGGCGTCTCCCGGGACGTCCAGCCTGAGGGCGGTTCCATCCTTCTCCACGGTGCCGGTGGCGGGAAACAAGCCCATGATGCCGTTGCTGATGCCGGTCTTTCCCTGCCCGGCTAGTCCTCCGATACCGAGGATCTCCCCGCGACGGATGTCCAGCGTAACCCCCTTCACTTCCTCGCCCGGCATATCCACCGCAAGATTGCTGAGGCGGAGGATCACGTCGTTCGGCGTAGGTTCCTTTGGCCTGGATGGCAGGGCGGGACGCTCCACTCTGCGCCCCACCATCATCTCGGCGATCTGGCCTAAAGAGGCCTCCTTTGCCGCCATACCGCCCACGACCTCGCCGTCTCGCAAGACAGTCAGGTTGTCGCAGACCTCAAGAACCTCCTCGAGGCGGTGGGTGATGAAGATGATGGCGATGCCCCGATCCGCTAGCCTCCTCAGCGTCCTCAGCAGTTCCGATGCCTCCGACTCGGTAAGCAGCGCGGTGGGCTCGTCGAAGACCAGTAGGCGGACGCCCGTCTTATCCACTTCCCTGGCAACCTCTATGAACTGCATGAACCCTATCGGCAGGCCCAGGATGGGCAGCATCTCGTCTATCCCAAGCCCTACTGTATCCAGCGACCTTCTCGAGTCCTCCCGCATGCGCTCCCAGTTCAGGGTCTTTGCCTGGTCGCCAAGGAACCGGGAGAGAGCGCTGTCACGCAGGGGTTCCCTGTTCAGCTTGATGTTCTCGGCTACGGAGAACCCGGGGATCAGCATGAACTCCTGATGGACCATGCCGATGCCGGCGTCAATCGCCTCCCTGGGACTGCGGAAGCGGACCGGCTTCCCGCCCAGACGGACCTCTCCATGGTATCCCCCTGTAGCCTCAATGACCGGCATCCCGAAAAGGATGTTCATAAGCGTCGACTTGCCGGCGCCGTTCTCGCCGACAAGCCCGTGTATCTCGCCCGGACGCACAGCCAGGCGCACGTTTTTCAGAACGTAGTTGCCGTAGTACTCCTTGGAGATGCCGTCCATCTCCAGAACGAACTCTTCGCTCATTGCTCCGCCCCCGAAACCCAATTGGGGGAGGAACTCGCCGCTCCTCCCCCTGGAACTCCTCTACTCGGCTCCGAACACGTACGAACCCATGATGGTCAGGTAGAAGTTGCCGTCGGGGATGTACTTGGAGAGGGTTACCGTCGTGCCTGCGTCTGCCTCCAGAGCGGCCTTGATGGCGGCCTCGTCGGTCAGGCTAACCTTGCCTTCAACCGCGCCCATGGCCAGTTCGACGCTGGCGCGCAGGAACACCATGTTGATGGGTACAGGCCAAGTCGCGAAGCGCCCGGCTCCTCCCTTTTCAACTATCGAGTCTTCGATGGCGGTCAGGATCTTGGACACGTCGCCGGCCATTCCGGCCACATCAAGTCCAAGGGCGCCTGGATATCCGTGGGTCGGGCTGGGGCAGCACTGCTCCGCAAACATCGCGCCGGTGTCGAGGGCGGATTTGATGAGCGGCTCCTGCATCCCGCAGTTTGTGCTGAACACGCAAATATCCTTGCCGTACTTCTCAACCTGCCTGGGGACGTCCTCCATGATGAACTTCTGGGCGCCGGGGATGCCGTCGGGACCCATCGGGTCAGGCGCGGTCACAAAGACCCATTCAATGCCCTGAGCCTCGCATTCCTCGATCATGATGTCTCTACGCTGGGCAAGGAGCTCCATGGACATATGGCGAGGGAAGGAGTAGTGGAGGAAGTGGGTGGCGCCCATCTGCTTGGCCAGCTGGATGATGGTCTTGCCCCTCGATAGGTTGTCGGTCTCAAATGACAGGTCGGCCTTCTTCGCTATAATGGACGGGTCTTCGTGGGGCACCACAACAATGATCGGCAGGTCCTTGCGGGTTTCCCTGATCTTGTCGATAGCCGCGGCTGTCCCCGGAACTCCCTGGCAGATCACTATCGCCTTTACCTCGGGATCCGACGCCATGCCTGTGATCTGTCCGATCACGGTCTCCTGCTCCTGCATGAAGTTGTCAGGATAGGTGACATGGACGATCCGGTCTCCGTACTTGGCCTTCATCTGCTCGGCCGCCCGGTACTCATCCTCACCCTGAGACACTGTGCCGGTCATGATTCCGATCTTAAATGTGGGCGCAGGCGGAGCCGTCTGTTCCGGCGGAGTCACCGCCGGAGGCTCCGGAGTGCAGCCTGCAATCATGGCTGCTAACAGGCAGAATACGAGAAAGCGCGCCACAGATTTCATGCTAATCCTCCCTTAATAGGTTTTTCCTGGAATTCGATCCTACTCTTCTACTTTCCTGCAGCGTTGGTGGAAATTGTAAGAGGATAGCATGGTATGATGTGGAATTACTGGTCGACGCCACCACTCCCGGAGGGAAGGCCGTGGGGATCGCCTTTGAAGACAACATCCAGGACGTGCTTTCTGCTTTTGGATTGCCCCGAGCCTCTGAATGGCGGCTACTGCCAAAGAGCGCTGCGAAGCGGGATGAGTTGGTGAAGGTGTCTTTCGCGGACCACCGGCCGGTGCTCATCCGTTTCCACGATCCGGGATACTACCGCCCCGGAGCCATCGACTGCCAGACCCTGTTCCGGTCGCGCCTTCACGCCGGGGGTGTACCTGTGCCGGCGCTCTACCGCCATAGGGCAGGCCGGTTCTTGATGGACCTCACATGGCGGCGGGAGATCTGGACCGTCACGGTCGAAGAATGGATCGACGGCGAGCCTCCCCACTTCGTGACGCCGTCCCTTGTCTCGATCCTTGGAAGAACGCTTGGCAAGATGCACGTCCTCGTCGGCGGTTACGGCCCGCTCTTCGGCCACAGGACTGACCTGTCCCTGTTCGGCCATCGGGATGAGTACCATGCAAACGCAGGTAGGCTACGGAAAGCTCTTGAGGGTTTGGGCCTGGAGATGCCTCCGTCCCTGGAGGATGCGTACAAGGTGGCTCGGGGACGACTCGCTGGACTCTGGGACGACCTGCCCGCAGGGCCGGTCCACGGTGATCTGGCTGAACACAACCTGCTGCTCGACGAGACAGAGAACGTGAAGGCTGTGCTTGACTTCAACCTGGCCGGCGACGAGGTCTTCATAAACGAAGTGGTGCACACGTGCCTTCGGCTACCCTCATTCGGAGATGAGTCCCACGACCGCGCCTACACGACCAGGTTCCTCCGGGCCTATGAGGAGGTGCGCCCCCTCTCGGTCAAGGAACGCCTCGCCGCCCCGTACCTGGTCACCGTCATCAGGCCGTTCCGCCTGCGCGAAGTGAGGCGAATAGAAGAGGCGGCCCGGCACGGGGATGTAGGAACCATCCTCCGCCGCCTAAACCGCCTCACACAGCTAGCTGATCCTTATCGCGCCGGGTTCGGAGCGTGACGCGGCAAAGCCTCCGCTATCGCTCTGGCTTTGCCTCAGAAAGTCTTCTCCACCTCGTCTACGATCGAGCCCACGTATGCAACAGCCTTGCGGATAGGATCGGGCTTCGACAGGTCGACTCCCGCCATCTTCATAAGCTCGAGGGGACCCTTGGTCCCTCCCGCTTTCAGCACCTCCAGCCACCTGTCGGCGGCAGGCTTGCCCTGCTCCCTTATGTCCTGGGCAACAGCAGTGCCGCAAGTAAGGCCGGCAGAGTAGCTGTACGGGTACAGCCCCATGTAGTAATGGGGCTGGCGCATCCAGGTCAGCCGCGCTCCGTCGTCGATCTCCAGGACGTCTCCCCAGAAGTCCCTGAGGATGTCCTCCTGGACCTTGGAGAGCACGGTCGCCGTGATCGGCTGGCCCGCTTCCGCCAGTTTGTAGGTCCTGCGCTGCAGCTCGGCCTCCAGCATATGCCTTACGAAGTTGTGGTAGTAGGTAGCCAGGAGGCCCATGAGGATATAGCGCCGCATCCGAACGTCGTTTGTGGTCGACAGGATGTGGTCTGCCAGAAGGAGCTCGTTGATAGTCGACGGCGCCTCAACGAAGAACATGGAAGGATCGCAATTGAAGAGCCGCTGATTCCGCTCGGCCAGTACCGCGTGACCGGCGTGGCCAAGCTCGTGGGCCAGCGTAAAGGTCCCTCTCATCTCGTTGCCCCAGGTCATAAGCACGTAGGGGTGGACACCGTAAGGTCCGCCGCAGAAGGCTCCTGTCGACTTGCCCACGTTGTCGGCCCAGTCGATCCACCGGTCCCGGAAAGCGGTCTTGATGATCTCGGTGTACTCGGGACCCATGACGGACAGGCCGTCGATCACAAGCTTGGAGGCCTCTTCGAAACTGACGGTTGGCTTGAAGGTCGGGTCCAGCGGAGCCTCGATGTCGCAATACAGGATCTTGTCGAGGCCCAGCACCTTCTTCCTAAGGTTCACGTACCTGCGCATATGCGGCGCCAGTTCCGTCTGGATGACGTCGTGAAGGTTGTGGTAGACCTCCAGTGACACCTCCTGCGAATGCAGCAGCATGTGGGTAGCCGACGGGAACTTCCGCAGTTTCGCCATGACCACGTTCTTTTTGACCTCGGTCCCCCACGTCGCTCCGAAGGTGTTCTTGAAGGACTGAAGCCCCTTGGTGAAGGAGGCGAAAGCGTTGCGCCTGAGCACGGGGTCGGGCGACTTCTCGTACGCGACCTCGTACATGGCGAAAGACATATCATGCTTCTTGCCTTGGCTGTCCTCTACTGGCTCAAACTTCATGTCGGAGCTCTTCGACCTCTGGTAGGTCATATAGGGGGCGTTCAGAACCTCTGATAGGGAGGCGATGGCGACCTCGGTCTCCGGCTCAAGCATGTGCGGCTTGTCTCTGAGGATCATGTCCAAGTACCTGCTCAGAGAGCGGAGCTCGGACTCCTCCTGCAAGTAACGGGCGATCGTCCCCTCAGGCAGCGATAGGATCTCGGTCCTCACGAAGGTGATCCCTGCCTCAAGGGCAGCCTGCGCGCTGGCGACCCTTCCAGCCTGCTCCTGGTTGGCAGGATCCGTGCCGTCGGTCGACAGGTTGAAGTGGGCGTAGCTCGCTACCTTCGTGAACCTGCGATACAGGTCCTCCAAAGCGTTCAGGCATGCAGCCAGGACCTGCCCGCCCTCTCCGAGCCGTCCCTTGTACTGGGTGACGGTCGAAAGGTCAGCCTGGCAGGCCGCAAGTTCGGCTTCCCATGCCTCGTGAGTCGGGAAAATGTCGGCGAGATTCCAGGTCTCTTGAGCCGGAACCTCTTTTCTCAACTTGCGCTTCTCCACGTCCAAACCTCCTCCACTCATACCCTTGTGCAGCGCTTTTGTCACCAGGAGATCCTAGCCGGCCGACGCCTTTTCCCGCGCTGCCCTTTCCCTCATGTCCTTCGCCATGCCTGGCATCCCTGCCTTCTCGTAGGCCTCGGCGGCGGCGGAGCACCACCACGCACGGTTTCCGGGAGTCCCGAAGTGGGCGGCTCCCTCGACGGCCTGGCCGAAGGGCAACTCCTGGAAAGCCCGGTCAAACCACTCGGCGGCCTCCGCGGGTCGTCCGTTCTTGAGCGCCACGTTGCCGTTCACAAGCAGGTTATCGAGGCGGTGGAACCAGAAGAACCGAACAGGGTACTCGGCTACTCTCGTGAGGCCGAGCCTCTCCGCCAGTTTCATTGAGGGAGTGTTGCTCTCCCACAGATCCCAGTCGGCCACAAGCCCTTCGTGACGGCACCGCAGCAGCGTGCTGGCGGCGGCTGCCGTGGCATGGCCTTTTCGCTGGTACTCCTCAACGGTCTCGACTCCGACACTGATCCTCTTGCCGGACGGGCACTCGTTGAGGCTCCAGCTGGTGACGACGCCGTTGCTCGTGACGCAGTAGCCAAAGCCATCGCTCACGAACCGGTCGACCGAGCCCCACATCTTGGTGGCTTCGGCCCTGACCTGGTCAACGTTGGGCATACCGGACTCAAAGAGGTCCTTGTCCGCGGGGCGGACCTCGCAGCCTTCGGGCGGCGCTGTCAGTCTCGAGAGGTGCTTCACCGCTTGGTCGTCCGGCGCCTCAGCCCGGTAGCAGAGCCGCTTGCTGGGGATGGGGGGCAAATCCTTAAGCATCGACGACAGTTGAGTGCCCCATGCCTGGGGAGTGTACGCGACAAAACACATGGGCC
>CAZRRG010000002.1:0-67204 GCA_964602455.1 uncultured Eubacteriales bacterium
GTCCTGGTCATGGTCCATCTCCTCGGGCCTGAAGAACGACTCTTGAGCGTTCTGGTCCGGACCCAGCGAGATGACATCGAGCACGCCCGCTTCCGCGATCTCCTCTATTCCCTTCACCGTGTCGGCCATGGACGGCAGGCCAAAGTGGTGCCTTATCAGGGGATATGGCGACTTCCACTCGATACGGGGGACGAGGGTGTCGGGGTACTCCCGCCCGGACGCGGAGATGGACACACCTCGCAGGAACCCTATTATCTCATCTATGTCCTCGAGGCCCGAAAACACGGCCTTGAAGATACCCGATTCCTTTGCCACCTCAGCTACAGGGGGAGTACCGCCGAACAGCAGTTCAGGGGCTATTCCCCGCTCGTCGAGGGCAGAGCGCAGCCGCCTGAACAGGTGCCGCGCCGCGTCAGGGTCGAGCCTGTAGCCGACGGCAAGGACATCCGCCCGCTCCCGCTCGGCTATCTCCGCCGCCTCCTCGGGGGACCTGGCGGCCCCGGCGAAAACTGTCGTGTAACCTTGCTGCTGCGCCAGGGAGAGGAAGTTCAGGACTCCCGCCACGTGGACGCAGTCCCCGAGGGACATACCGATCATCCTGCGATCCTTGGACATGCCTCATCACCCTCCTCGACAAAAGCCTTGAGTTCGGCCACAGTCATATCCGCGACCCCCATCTCGCCGGCATCCCTGCCCTCGGCCCAGAAGTCCCGGTCCAGGAGACCCTCGGCAACCGAGATGACGGACCGGAGCACAGGCGCCCGCAGACCCGCGAACTCGGCCAGGTGAACAAGGGGCACCAGGCTGAAAGGCACATCCTCATGAATGTAGCGGGTGTCCAGGGAGTCAGGCGCCAGGATCCCGCGGTAGGAATCATTTGACTGTATGGCCTCGTACAGGTTGTGAGCCGTGACGCCGTAGGTGTCCTTCAGCCACTCAAGGGCGGAACGCGCGCTCACGCCGAGCACCCTTGCTATGGCGACGCGCTCGGCGTCCAGCCGCTCGAGGAGCCTCGCGACAGACCTCGAGATGCCTCCCATGTAGTGCTCGTACTTCTCCCCCGCTTCCAGCCTGGTCACGTTGAACAGCGCCGGAACCGGGTGGAATATGGCGCCCATGTTGTCGAGACTGGTCGCAAGCACGTTGTCAGCGGCGATGAACTGGGGGAAAGCCGTGCGGACCAGGTCGAGAACGTCATCGGTCCTATAAGCCGGTAGAGCCGCAAGCGACACGTGCTTCTTTATCCCGTAGATGTGGGAGACCCCGGGTTCCACAGTCCTGCTGGCGAAGATGAAGGTGTTTGTCTCCGCCACGGTGACGTCGGCACGGCAACCTGCACGTTCCAGGTTGGCACGGAACGCCAGAGCCCCTCCGGTCCTGCCCGGGTTCAGGACGACCACCTGGCCGTCAACCAGATTCGGCGCAAGCATCTTCGCAACGTCTCTATGCCCCGAGGCCGGCACCGTGACCATGACCACATCGGCGCCACTGCATGCTGCGGCTATATCCCTGGTCACGACCACCGGAACGCCAACGCCCTCGTTCGCTCCGTGAAGGCGTATGCCGCCCCTGGAGTTAATCGCGTCGACCTTTTCCGGCGACCGGTTCCACAGCTTTACCCTAAAGCCGTGGAGAGCCAGGTATCCGGCCATGGCCTGCCCGCCGTTTCCAATACCCAACACAGTAAATGACGGAGCGCCCGCAAAGACCCTTCCATCGTGAATAGTCATGAAGCAGCCCTCCTTTGTAGCGCACCCTCCAGCACTCGCTCCACGAGCGACCGGAACGGCATCCCGCACTTCTCCGCCATGCGGGGAAGCTCGCTGTAGCCCGGCATCAAGCCGGGAAGAGTGTTAATCTCAAGGACGTAAGCCTTGCCTTCGGGCGATACCCTGATGTCTACCCTTCCAACGTCGGTGCAACCGACGGCCTTGAAGGTCCTAACCGCCAGGTCCTGAATCTCCGTCGCCAGCTCGGCCGGTATATCTGCAGGACACACCGGCACAACGGCGTCGCGCGACTTGACGTCGTAGGTGTACATGCCGCCCTTCTTGAACACGATCTCCTCGACCGGCAGAGCCTGCGGCTCAGGGTACCCGACAATGCCGACGGTGAACTCCCGCCCGCTGATGTACTCCTCCACCAACACCGTGCCGTAGATGTCCGCTATCAGTCTCACCTGCTCGACGGCCGCGTTAGCATCCGCAACGACGCTCTTTTCCGAGATACCTACACTGGAACCCTCGGCAGCAGGCTTTACGATGACCGGATATGTCAGACCGGATAGGGCATCAGGCTCCAATGCATCTGGGTCCTCGATGACTCTGAACCTGGGGGTTGGGATCCCGTGTATGCCCATGATGGCCTTGGTCAGGTGTTTGTGGAGGCCCAATACGTGACCGCGGGTTCCGGAACCCGTGAAGGGGTAGCCTGCCATCTCGAGCAATGCGGCTACGTTGGCCTGGTCCCTTTTGGAACGGTAGCCGGTAGCGAGGTTAAAGACTGCGTCAGGATTGGCCTCGCTCAGCCGGTGCAACAGAGACGGCCCTACCTCCACCAATGTAATCTTGTGGCCCAGCTCGCCGAGCGCTTTGCAGACAGCGCCGGCAGTCACAGAGGACTGCTCTTCGGCGTGCGGGTCCTGGTCGTAGAAGGGTGAGTTCCTCCGGTTGACCACGACGCAAATGTGCGGCAAAGGGCATTCCTCCCAGAAATGTTGTTCCAGCAGGCGCAACAAGGTAAGCCGCGGCCTCAAGAAGGCAATATCTTGAAAGACCGCGTGCGGTGTGTGACCGGGAAGAGGCTCTTACGGGGCGAAAACGCCACGGGACGAGGCCGCCTTCCCTTTCGACGCTTACGAGGTTAGCTGACGGGCTCGGGCTGAAAAGGATTAGCCCTACGCGAGGCGCGATTAGCCCCTAAGAAGTGGGTCCCCCGTTCCCCCTGTGGCAGGGAGATTCAGCGATAAGGCGCGTACAACGCTGCTGGTCAAATTCCATTATACTTCCAGCTTGCATTTACTGTCAAGCTAGAAAAGCCCTGGACAAGCCCACAGCGGTTTCCAGTTTGAACCAGATGGGCCCCTATTGCGTCTGCCAGGACGCGTAAACACGCCTTGACTGCGCTTAGGTTACTTCCTCCTGAGCATCCTGGAGTGGGCTAGCACGGCCCAAGGATGGTCCTTGCACTTCCTCTCATCGAAGTAGAAGCGCAGCACTTGCTGCTGGCCCTGGGCTTGGAAGAACACGGTCCGCTCGTCGCTGGCCTTAGCCGGGAACTCCATCCCTTCCAGCGTGACCACGAGAGAGCCGTCTTTCAACGCGAGGGTGATGTTCCCGCCCTCGTCGCTCCTGTAGTTGCCCTCGAACCTGGACAGCGCCGCGGTATCATGCACGCGCTCAGTTTCGACGCTCTTCATGGTGTCGAGAGGCAAGCCAAGCGCCGCGTTGACTGCGGCGAGCCAAATGGCGGCGGCAGGGACAGAGGTAACGTTGGTGAGGGCGGCGACTGTTATGCCCTTCTCGGGCACGAAGCCGAAGTTGGAGGAGACTCCGGGCTGTCCTCCGCTGTGCTCCACCAGTGTTGCTCCGGTGTTGGCGTAGTTCTTTGTTGTGACAAGCGCGAGGTTGTAGTCGCTTACCCTGGTTGTGCGGTACATGGGCGTCGTCCACATTCGCCTTTGGCCGTCATCGGAGACGATGCGGACACCGTTGGCCGCGACTCCCCCGCCGAGGTAGATCTGTCCGTACTTCATGAGGTCCAGCACGCACGAGCGTACTCCGCCCCCTACTTCGTAGGTCCCCAGGGCCGGCCAGGGCTGCTCCTCGTGTTTTCGCGTCTTGGGGTTATAGATGTACGGCGTCGACAAGTCCCCGATCTTGGGCAGTTCCTCGAGGTTGTAGGTCGACCTGTGCATGCCTGCGGCGTCGAGAATGTGCTGGGTCATGTAACGCCTGTACAGCTGCCCGGTCTTGCTCTCAATGATGTGCCCGTTTAGAAGGAACGTGTCGTTGCAGTAGCTGAAGTACTCCCCGGGTTCGCCCAGGAGCTCGTACTCCGCTCCGGCCAGGTACTCAATGTGGCTCTGGAAATCCGTAATCTCCTCGCGTCTCCTCATCGGAGGAAGTCCCGTGGTGTGGGAGAGGATGTGGCGCATCTTGACTTCCCACATGTCCTTCGCGCCGGCAAGCCTGAAACCGGGGATATGATCGACCACCGGGTCATCTACGGAGATCAGTCCCCTGTCGGCCAGCTGGGCTATGGCCATGGAGGTAAAGGACTTGCTGACTGACGCGCAGCCGAAGATGGTGTTTGGGGTAACAGGCTCTTTGGTCTCAAGGTTCTTGACGCCGAACCCCTTTGCGTAGAGGACGTCCTTTGGCCCGGCAACCGCTACCGCGGCCCCGACGATGTAGTTTTCCTCCATAACGCGAAGCACGTATTCTTCAAATGCGGTCCAGTCCGTTGCCACGACAATCCCCTCCGTTTTCATTGCGAACCAAATTGCTGACCCAGCCGCCAACACGCGCCGGCCGCTCCAGCCTGATTATACTCCCACTGCCGCTCCCTCGCGCCTGGGGTCGGCTCCTCCTCGTAACTCCCCTGACTCGGGGTCCCGCAGAATCCCGTGGGCGCCGCCAAAGTAGTAGTCCACCGGCCCTCTAACTACGAGCGTGTGTCCCATCCTGCGCAACTGGTCCTGAACAGCTGCGTCGAAGCGCCCCTCAATGTGCAGCTCGGCGCCGTCGGTGTGGATCCGCGGGGCGTCGATGGCCTCCTGGATACCCATACCGTGGTCGATAATGTTTGAGAGCACCTGGACAACCGCGGTGATGATCCTCTTGCTCCCGGGTGAGCCCACCGTCAGGAATGGGCGACCGTCCCTCAAGACGACCGTGGGGGACATGCTCGAAAGCGGTTTCTTGCCGGGCGCGACGCTGTTGGGGTGGCCGGGCACAGGGTCCAGGTCCTGCATCTGGTTGTTCAGTATGAACCCGTATCCGGCCAAGACGGATGCGCACCCGAAGAAGCTCTCAACAGTCTGGGTCAGGGCGACGGTGTTCCCCGCGCTATCCATGACCGAGAGATGGGTAGTACTGTCACCCTCGTAGGCAGCCGGCCGGCCTGCTCCTTGCTTCGACGCGCGGGCAGGATCAATCGATGTCGCCCTGTCCGTGGCGTAAGCTTTGCTGAGAAGTCCCGCCAGGGGAATGTCCACGAACGCAGGGTCGCCCATGAACGCGTCGCGGTCCGCGAAGGCCATCTTGAACGCTTCGGCCAGGAGATGCAGGTTAGCCGCGGAACCGTGCCCCATGCCGCGGACGTCAAAGGCTTCAAGCATGTTGAGGATCTCGATGACGTGCGTGCCTCCGGAACTAGGAGGCGGGGACGATATGATCTCGTAGCCCCTGTACGTCCCCCTGACGGGCTTCCTAAGTGATGGCTTGTAGGCCGAAAGATCGTCGAAGCCGATGAGCCCACCGTGGACTTGCATGTCCCGGACCAGGGCGCGGGCGACCTCGCCTTCATAGAACACCCCGGTGCCCTTCTCACCGATAAGCCGCAAGGTCCTGGCGTAGTCAGGGTTGACCAGCGTGTCGCCCACGTCGTAAGGCTCGCCGTCTTTCAGGTAGATCCTCGCGGTCTTGGGGAACATGCGGAGCCGGTCCAGGTTCCGCACCATGGCATCCCTGAGGAATGGACCGACTGTGATGCCGCTCTCTGCCAGCCGGGCGGCGGGTTCGATGACGTCGGACAATGACATAGTCCCGTACATCTCCAGCGCCTTGGCCAATCCCGCGACCGAGCCGGGGACGGCCACCGCCTTGTGCCCGGTCTCATTTGCCCGTCCCACGACCCGGCCGTCCACAACCTGGTACATGTCGGGGGTAGCCCGGAGAGGGGCCACCTCTCTGTAATCGATGAACACAGTCTCACCGGCGCCGGCGGGCGGCGTGACCATCCTCACCAGCATGAAGCCGCCGCCGCCGATTCCCGAGGTAAAGGGTTCAGCAACTCCAATTGCAAACGCTGCGGCAACTGCCGCGTCGACAGCGTTGCCGCCGCGCTTCAGCATTTCCACGCCCGCTTGCGAGGCGAGCGGGTGAGCGCTAGACACCATTCCTTGCTTTGAGACTACCTCTACCTGGCCTGCCACCGGAATCTCCCCCGCCGGACCGCCGATATCTTCCGCTAGATTTCCTATGCCTGCCCCATCCACCCGCCTACATAAGGCAGTTGAACAGGAACTTGAACGTGCCGTGGGCTTGCGCCCTGAACTGCGTCCTGAAGCCGATGAGGACTACCTCGCCCTTACCGCACTTGGCGGCCACCATGCACGGCTTGCCAGCCAGCTTCTCGCTGCCGATAAGCCACCCGCTCTGCAGGAGGTCCGTCTGCGGGTACTCGGCGACAATCCTGTAGTCATCAGCCCTATCCATCTCGGTGATCTCGAATGTCGGGCTCCCCATGTTCAGCACCAGGGCGTTCTCCGGCATCCCGTATGCGAGAGGATCGCTGTTGTTCACCTTCACGTGCAGCGTGGAGCCGTTGCAGTAGAAGTCCCTCCAACTGGAGTTGGCGACGACGTTGCGCACCTTGAGGCCGCAGGTGTCGATTGCCCAATCGGAGGACGTGTCCATGGCCACAAGCCTGCCGCCCGCCTTCACGAACTCTGCGACCGCGTTCTGTCCTTCCTTGCCCAGCCCGCTCCTGTACTCCGGCGGCAGGTTTGGGAGCGGCCAAGCCCTGGCGTTGGGATTGGTCTCGGGAACGTTGTCGGGACCCATGAGCAACCTGGTCCGGTCTCCCGGTATGATGAGCACGTCAAGTTTCTCGGCGAGGTTGCCGCTCTTAATGTCGGCGTCCATCACAGTCACGTACGGCACCTCAAACTTGTCGAAAACGTAACGGGTCCAGCCCTCGTCCATGTTCCCGCCCCAGTACCGCTGGTACATGCCGATGCGCAGGGGCTTAAGCTCATGCTTGGCGACCTCCGGTAGTCCGCTCACGGGCATGAACGGCACGCCGGTCT
The DNA here is from genome assembly GCA_964602455.1 of uncultured Eubacteriales bacterium. Taxonomy (GTDB): domain Bacteria; phylum Bacillota; class Sulfobacillia; order Fermentithermobacillales; family Fermentithermobacillaceae; genus JBBDIP01. The sequence goes on from CAZRRG010000002.1 coordinate 7,034, forward strand.
CGCTCGCGAGGCCCGCGATGACTTCCTTGTACTTGGGAGCGTTCTCAACGTAGAAGGCGCCTGCTACTGGAGCGCAATCGCACGAGGATCCGTTCTCGCACACCTTCATCGGACCATCCAGCCGCCAGAACTTGGCGCCGTTCTTCTGCAGGCGGTTCACTGCGAGATAGGTATCATTGAGCCTCGGGTCCAGGAGGTATCCTGCCGCCTCCTTGACCTCCACCCTAGGTCTGGAGACCTCCTTAACCACCTCGTACTCGCACTCAAACCTGTAATCGATGGCGGCCACGTTGACACCCATGAACTCGCCGATCGTGTCGGTCGCGGTATCGTACATAATGGGGGAACCGTCAGGATTCCTGGTCCAGTAACTGTCGGGATAGAAGGTCCTCCCCAGCAGGAACCTGAGAACGCCCATCTTTGGCTGGTCCATCGTGAGGAAGTAGGTCCCGGCCGGGAAGACCTTGCCGCAGGCGCGGAACTCCTCCTTTGCTATCTTCACTTCGGCGCCTTGAGCCAGCATCAGTTCGACCAGCTTCAGGGCTGTGAGCGGGTCGTTGTTCTTCTCCGGAGTGATGGCGAAGGCGTAAGGCTTGCCCTCCCTACCCCTTTCGGTCTGGCGGGACGCCTTCAGATACGCGTTCCACAGAACCTTCTCCTTGTACTTTGCGCAGATGTCCAAGAGGGCCCAAGCGGCGATCTTCTGCTGTTCCACGATATCCCTGAGACGCCACCACCCGCCCGGCCAGGGATGCGGGAAGTTGGTCTGGGCTTCATACTTGGGCATGGTCTTCTGGCTCGCGCCGCGGAGCTGGTGCGGGTGGACGTACATCGGCGTGGCGAGTTTGGCGCTAGCCGACTCTGTCAGCATGCCCGCGATGTTGTGGTGGGTCGTGATCCAGTGGAACCCGAAGTGGCCCCATCCGGGGTACTGGGCGCCGTTGAGGATGCCGGTCTTGCCTTTTTCCTCAAGGGTGTACGCCATATGGGCGCCGAACCAGGAATCTTCGCGCCAGACCAGGGGATCGGCGTGGGGACGGATGGCGTCGGAGTACGGCGCAAGGAACAGGCGAGCCCCGTAGGGCCCCATATGGTGATGGTCCTGGTAGGCCTGAGGATGCCAGTCGGTGTACAGCAGCTTGGCCATGTAACGCGACTCGGGAAGATTCAGAGCGAACGCGTCGCGGTTGTTGTCGTGTCCGGCATACTTCTGGTAGAGGAAAGGCGTGCTGCAGCCTTCCCACTCGGTTCCCAGATACTTGTTGTACCAGTCGGTGACCATGATCTGGCCGTCGGGGTTGAAGCAGGGGACCATCAAGAAGATGACGTTGTCCAATATCCTCTTGTTGTCCTCACAGTCGCAAGCCAGCAGATCGTAAGCCAGCTCCGGAGCCATCTGGGTGCCGCCGATCTCGGTCGCGTGCAGACTCATGCTCTGGCAGACGACCGCCTTTCCCTCCTTAACGAGGGCCTTGACCTCATCTTCGGTGAGCCCCCGCGGGTCCGCGATCTTGCCGTTAATCTCCCGGTGACGCTCCAGGTTCGCGAGGTTCTCGGGAGACGAGATGATGGTCAGTAGGAAGGGATTGCCCTCCGTAGAGGGTCCCATGTCTGTGACCTTAATCGCATCGGACTCGGACTCAAGCTTGTGGAAGTACTCGACGATCTTGTCCCAGCGGGCCATCTTCCTATCGGAACCCAACCTAAACCCAAAGAACTCTTCCGGAGAGGTGATCGTGGGTCGCGGAGTCTTTGCGGCCATCGTGAGGTCACTCCTTTCTGACAGTTAGGTCTTCGCCAAGGAGCGGCCTTTTCCTACCGGTCACTAAGCAATGAGGAGCCTGCGGATCTTCTCCAGGGCAAGTGCGATCGCGACAATAGAGACCAGCATCAGAACGGTTTTGCCGGCTGTCCCGATGAGTCCGGCCTGGTAGCCCAGAGGGCCCAAGTTCAAGAGCGCGTGCAGAGCCACGGCATAGCCATATCCGCCCAGCGTTGACGTTGTACCGCCAAGCCGTGAGGCCGCGACCGACGTCATCACGCCGTGAGCAAAGGCAACCACCAGGCGTTCTGAGATGTACCCGGAGAAGTAGATAAGAGGCAGCGCCTCGCTTGCCTGATCGCGGGATATGGCCCAGGCCAGGTACCACGCCTCGCCCAAACCGAATCCAAACCCCGAAGCCATGCCGAATCGATACGCTAGAACTGGGTGTAGAAGCGCGAGGCGAGACTCGGCCAGACCCAGAGGTAGGAGCTTCGCCGCCTCCTCTGTGAGTGGGGAGATCAGAAGCACGAGGATCAGGAACCGCCACGGCGGCGAACCGGAGCCGGAGGGCCAGGTCAGGCGCTCCGCCGCCAGGGTCACGGGGGCCTTTACGAACGAGTTGGTCAGGTAACTCAGTGGTAGTCCGATGATGAACGCGGCTAGGACTTGGCGGTCAAGCCTCCACGTTCTCCAGGTGAGCGCTGATGCCAGGCCGAGGACGATGGTCACGACCAGCGCCGCCCCGGCTATCCCGCTCACACGCTACCTCTCCTTCATGTATCCCCTAAGTTGGGCGAGGAAAGCGGCCTCGTCTGCTGGCGTCACGCCGTACTTCTTCGTGGCCGTCTCTATCAGTATGATCCCGCGGAGCGACCGGGTTGCGCACATGATGACGTCGCCGGTACCCGCATAGGGGATCTTGCCCAAGGCGAAGCCCGGGAACCGGGTACTGGAGTGGATCGTCATGCGGAGATCGGTCTTGCCAACGCTCACGATCTCCGGCACGGCCACGTTGTACTTCACGGAACCGCAGAACAGCGAGAGCCTATCGGGCGAGAGTTCGTAGCGGACTGTCGTTGACCAGCCTGCAAGCAGCATGGCGCACACGCCGAGGATGACCAGCGCGGCAGCAGGTATTACCGCCGCAGCTCCGATCCCGCTTCCGCTCCCTACTACGGCCATCAGCGCAAGGCCCGCCAACACGAACATGAGGATCGCAGCAAGGCTTAGCCAAAGCCATCCCAGCGAGCGGGCGGCGGGGTACTTCGTTGATTCCGTTTCCATGCTCTCACCCCCAGACCGAGTGCTGCCAAGGTTCCAACGAATCTCCATCGATAGACCATTTGCCACGCACTACAGCGTAACATTACTGCTCCAGCTACCGCGCCTCCTTCCACGAGCCTCCTCCCCATTGACCTTGCATGCAGGGAGTAATAAGATCTATCCCGATGGTTTGGTACCCTAAATATCTAGGATTCCCGCCGGGATGAGGACGACGATATGCCTTCACGGAGCGAGACGGAGAACATAGACCAGGAAGAAACCCAGGTACAGGTGCAACCCTCACCCGGAGAGATTCCATCTGCGTCCGTTGCTGAAGAGGCGCCGCGGCAGCGCAGGGCCAGGAGAATAGACCTCAGCAGCCACACCGTCGAGCAGAACATCTGGATACTGGCCGGCCCGCTAATCGCCGAGAGACTCCTCCAATCGCTAGTCGACTCCGCCGACATGGCCATGGTAGGCCGGGTAGGAGCATCCGCGGTGACGGCTGTCGGCCTTTCAAACCAGATCTCCATGATAGCCACGGGGTTCTTCGACGCCATCAGAGTCGGCACAACATCGGTAGTAGCGCGCCGTGTGGGCGCAGGACGGAACGACGAAGCCCAGCGGGCGCTGCGGCAGTCCTTACTCGTCGCCGCCGCTATCGGCATCATCTCTTTCCTGCTCTTCTCGGTTTTCTCCGGCACCTGCCTCAGGCTAATGGGGGCCGAGCCCGACGTCATCACCCAGGGAACCAGGTACTTCTGGTGGAAGGGCCTCTCGCTGGTATTTGAGTACATCACGATGACATTCGCGGCGGGCTTGCGAGGATCGGGCAACACCAGGCTGCCCATGTGGGTCGGAATGGTGGTCAACGGTCTCAACCTAGCCGGCAACTACGTCCTGATCGGCGGCAACCTCGGATTCCCCCGGATGAACGCAGAGGGCGCGGGCCTGGCAACCGCTTTCGCACGGTTCATCGGGATGATGATAATAATCCTGCTGACGACCACTCAGGCCAATCCTCTGAAAGACTGGCTAAAGGGTTCGTTCGGCCCCGACCGCGAAGCCCTCGGCAGTGTCCTTCGCATCGGCGTCCCGGCCTCAGGTGAAAGGCTTACCCTCCGCGGAGCCCAGCTCCTCTACACCAGGGCCATCGCCGGACTGGGAACCGCTGCATACGCTGCTCACCAGATAGCGCTGCGAACAGAGTCGATATCGCTAGTGCTTGGCTTCTCCTTCGGCGCTACGGCGACCACTCTCGTCGGGCAGTACTTGGGAGCGAATGACCATGAGAAGGCTGAAAGGGCTGCGCGGAAGTCTCAGCAGATAGCGACTGTGGCCATGGCGTGCGCCGGCGTCCTTCTGTTCATCTTCGCTCCGGTGATCGTGAGGCTGTTCATCCCCGACAATCCCGAGGTCGTAGCGCTGGGCGCCAGCGTTGTTAGGATCGTCGCTGTGGCGCAGCCGTTCATGGCCATCAACCACGTCCTCGCGGGCAGCCTGCGGGGCGCGGGCGACACGGCATGGGTTATGTACATCACGGGCGCCAGCGCTTGGGCAGTGAGAGTCGTCCTTACCTACCTTCTGGTGGGAAGCTTTGGTCTGCACCTTCAGGGAGCCTGGTACGCCATGGTTCTGGACCTCGTCTTCCGCTCCGTCCTGTTCAGGTGGAGGTTCGGGACGGGAAAGTGGAAAGAGATACGGGTGTAGTGGCTGCTAGGTGCCTGGATTAGTCAAGTCTGTCTAGCTGCCCTCTAGACCACAGAGTGACCTGTCCCTGTGAGTGCGAGATAGGCAAGCAAAGTCCATCCTTTGTTTGCCCTCCTCCAGCAAAACCGTATAATGTGAATGTGCGTCGGGGAGTGGCGCAGTTGGTAGCGCGCATGGTTTGGGACCATGAGGCCGCAGGTTCAAGTCCTGTCTCCCCGACCATCGTGTTTGAAGAATGACCGGTAGATCTCCGCCGACAACACCCGGTAGGCCGGCCGATACTCAGCGCGATACTGACGGGAGTGGTGCACCGCAGGGTAATGCTCTCGCACCACGTACGACGTGAAACCTCGGTAACTAGCTCGTCCGAACGGCAGCACACCATCCCGGATCAGTCGTCCCACGACAGCCCAACTGTGCGCAAGATCTCTCCAGTCGCCGGGCGGCCTCTCCGCAAAGGCGACGAGCGCTCTAGATAGGGCCTCAACGTCCAGACCCAGTCTCTTGAACGGACGCAGGTTCATCCGCCCAACCGTATCATCCGGGGAAATGCTTTCCCACAGCGGCTCGTCTTCGCACTCATCCGGAGCGTCGGCGAGACGGGCGAGCTCCTCGTTAAGCGAGCGGAGGGCCTGCTCCGGCGAAGCAATCAGGTGGCCGACACCTAAGTAGGCCTGGTAAAGCATCTTGTAGATATCGCGAACCTGCATGAGCGGCCTGCGATTTCGGTGCACGAGGATCAGCGACGCCAGACTCCGCTCACGGTCCGCTTCATGGGACTCGGTGCCGCCCGCTTGTTGTATGACGCCCTGCCGTGCGCTCATGGTGTCCTCTCCGCTCGAGTCATTTCCCGTCTGCACCTGTTTCTTCCTTGAGTTCTCTCACAAGAGAGTGCTTTTTTTGACGAACGAGAGCGGCATGGTCTTCTTCTAGTTGCGGCACGCACTCCCCGGCTTTCGGAAGCCTGAGACAAGACCAAGCGCGATGCAGCCAATCATTGTGGCGAGTATATACCTCACGGTGAACCAAGGCGCTGTTGGATCGCCTCCTCCGCTGATCCTGTTCATCAGTTCTGGCAGTCTCCATATGCTGATATCGTATATGAGAGAACTAAGTCCCAGTATGGCAGCTTTTTCGCCGGTCCAAGCGAACAAGAGAGCTGATGTGATGGCGACCGGACGGTCTCGCCGGTACTTGAACGCCGTTCGAAAGTACAGGGTTCCCACGCCGAACGGAACTGCGAACAGTACGAGTGCGAACAGCCTGAGTGCCCTCGGGTTGCCGACAATGGGAATCCCCGGGCGTGCGTCATATGTGTAGCCTGCCGCGGCAAGAAAGCCAAATGACACTACATAGGCGAGAGCCATCAACGAACAACCAATCAGGACGCGCGCGAAGTAATAGCCTCCGCGACTGGATACTACATGCAAACAAGCTGCCTTGTACTTCTCCCGAAGGCTGTTGACGTCGCCCATTACCCCGATTACCTTGACTCTGGCTTCTTCCGTCTCATATCCCCGCTCGATCAGGAGCTGGTACTCCTCAGACAGATGGCTCATCAACTCGGCTCTTGCCCTGCTGTAGTAGGAAGGGTCGCTCACATCTCGGAGTATGTCGCTGACGTAGTCCTCCATCCACTTAGGGTTGTTCACTTAGTTCCCTCCCCAAAATGCGCTCCATGGCATTGACGAGGTCTTCCCATTGCTGCTTCTTGTGTGCCAGAACTGAGCGTCCCTCTTCGGTCAGCCTGTAGTAGCGGCGCTTTCTGCCGTTCACGGTGGTCTCGTACGAGTCGATATGGTTCTTGCTCTCCATGACGTGGAGCAACGGATAAAGACTTCCTTGACTCATTGAAAACGCCTTGCCGGATACGAGCTCCATCTCCTGGATGAGTTCGTAGCCATGCATATCCTTTCTACTGAGTAGCTCAAGGACGATGATCTCGTGTGTTCCTTTGGACAGTTCTTTGTTGATCCTCACCATGACACCTCTATATAAGATGTATGCGATGCCGGGAGCCGCGTCAAGGGCAATCGGCACGTTCGACGTCAAGGGAACCCGCCCCCGCCCGGCGAACTGACAACCCAGACAGGCAAGAGTCTACACCGCGGGAGGGCACACATGGAACCCGGACCCAAGGACAGCGCCGGCAGCTTCTCAGGTTTCTTCGCGGAGTTCTACGACATACTCCACGCAGGGTTGGACGACGTCGACGCCTATGTCGAGTACGCTTCCCGGTTTGGGCCGCGGGTCCTGGAACTCGGGTGCGGCACGGGACGTATCCTCATCCCCTTGGCATGCGCGGGGTTCACCGTGACAGGCGTCGATTCTTCCGGCGACATGATAGCCATCTGTCGTGAGAGACTGGGATACGAGCCGGAGGACGTGCAGGCAAGGGTCACGGTCATTCAACAAGATGCAAGGGACCTACACCTGCAGGAACGCTTCGACCTCATCATCGCCCCGTGCAACTTCCTGAACTACTTCACTGCGCCGGGAGACGTCGAGAAGGTACTCGCCAGGATCCGGGAGCACCTGGCCCCTGAAGGGACCTTCCTCCTTGACAACGGCGTTCCGGACATGGAACACATGCGGTCGGTGGACGGGACCACCCGGGAGTTCGAGTTTGAGCATCCCCTCACCGGAACTACCATAACGTACAGGATTACCACCAGGTATGACTTCCAGAGCCAGCGGGAGTTTACCCACTTGGAGCTTGTCGAGGAGGACATCTTACCTCTTCGCTTCGCCGAAGCAGATGAGACGCTGGCCTACTACCTTCCTTCCCAGGTTAGGGCCATGTTGTCCGCGGCAGGGTTCGAGATTGTCGGCGAGCGAGGCTCGCTCACAGAGGACGTCCCGGTGTCCGAGGGCGGCGGCGAGATGGTGTTCTTCTGCAAGCGCAAGGACGCATAGACTGGCGCCAACCTGTCCTAACCCAGCCCAACAGAGTATGATGGACGTAATTGACCACATGTGCCTGGAGTGAGCCTGTTGAAGACCGGAGTCGATATCGGAGGATCCCTTACCAAGGTCGTGACTATTGAGGGCGACGAAAGGCGGTACTGCCTGCTCGAACACACAGATGCGTCAAGTGTGGCGAAGATGATACCCCACGAAGGCGAGATCTATGTCACAGGTTGCGGCGCCAAAGAAGTGGTAAGGCGCCTTGGTCGCCACGCCCATGTTGCCGATGAACTCCAGAGTTTCTGCGCCGGGGCTCGGCAGTTGTTCACCGAAGAGGGTCACGGCCAGGACCCCTTTGTGCTTGTCAGCATGGGGACAGGCACATCGGTCTTCTACGTCTCCCCTACGTCCGGCACCCGTGCGGCCGGCACAGGAGTTGGAGGAGGCACCATCATAGGGCTTGGCAGTCTCGTTCTGTCGACCAGGGACTTTGGGAAGATCATGGAGATGGCCTCCATAGGTAAGAGGCAGCGGGTGGACCTTATGGTAAGCGACCTCTACCGCGATGCCGCGGACTCGCCGGTCCTTAGCGCCCTCACGGCAGCCAACTTCGGCAGAGCGAGCGGAGGCTCATTGGGTTGCGGCGGGCCGGACGACGCTAAGGCCGCAACTCCCGCCACGCTTGAGGACATATCTTCCGCCATCGTGCAAGTGGTGGTAGAGACGGTCGCCGTGCTGTCGATCCAAGTGGCAAGGACGTACAAGGCCCACTCTGTCGTTGTGGCAGGCTCACCGAGCAGCCATCCGCTAATTCGCGATCGTTTCCTCGAGCTCAAAGGCCTCTTGGGGCACGAGTTCACCTTCCTCGAGCACGGGGCGTTCTGCGGCGCTTTGGGAGCAACCCTGCTCAGCCGATAAGACCCGAGTCGAGCGCGGCCAGCACAAGGTGGGCGGCCCAACCCCTCGGCAGAGGGCGATCGGGGTCGACATCCTTGGGCAGAGCGCCGAGCAGCCTGACCGCAGCCTGATCCTGCTTTCCCGCCAGCGCCGCTGCAACTTCCCTTGCGGTGAGCGGACTACCGGTTCTTCCTGAGAGGCCCGCCTGGAGGGCGCCCGGTCCTGCCACCTTCTCCGGCCAGGGTCCTTCCAGGATCGCCGCAAGTTCACCGCCTGTAACGGGTCTGCCGGGCGAGAAGGAGTTGTCCCGAAAGCCCGCCCTGAAGCCTCGCTTTGCGAGAGCCAGCACGCCGGGGAAGAACGGGTCCGCGGGCGATACGTCGGTGAATGGCGACATATCCAGGAGCTCAGACACGGTCACCACCTGGTAACCGTACGACTTCAGGAGTTCAAGCTGCCGTGGCAGCGCATCGACAATGGGACTCTCGCCCGACATGTTGTAGCCGTCTTTCTGGAAGATGATCTGCCCGTTCAAGGAAGCGGGATCTCTGGCCAGTTCACGCTCAAGAGCGGCCACCATCGCGTCGACGTCCCGCTTGTAGTCTCCGGTGGAAGCCTTCCACCCTCCTCCGTCAAAGCTGGCAGCCAGGTAGTTGTAGCGCAGGCGGCCGTACACGTCGTAAGCGGTCTTCCCGTCGGGGATTCCGTCTATGTAGTGAGGCGGGCGGGCAAGGCGCATCTCGTACCCGAGTTCGGACTTCACATAGTCGTGCAGCTTCCGGAGATCATCTACCACCTCACTGCTGTTTCGAAAGTGCCCCCTCGAACCGTACACGATGCGACTGGGTCCGAAGTCTATGTGTGTCATGCCGTGGTTGGCGAGCTCGTGGCCTTCATCCAATATCCGCCTCGCCAACGCTTTCTGATTGGCTGCGCCGGCCAGGCTGTCGCTGCCGAACTCAGGGTAATGGTCGTACTTCACTCCGCTCCAAAGCGCAGTCCCAGACCTGCCTTTCCTGTCAGGGTAGTTCCCTGCGGTGCTGCCGATAACGTCGAAGGTCCCTCTCGCGCCGTACCGGCGAAGGGTGTCAAGCAGGCTCTCGGTGAGGCCCTTGCCGCTACCCGGCCTGGCGGGCGAAGCGGTGGGACCGTCGTCGAAGGTCATTGCCACCACCAGGCGACCCGGCGGAGGGAACACCCTCTCGATGCGCCTTACCGAACTGAGCGTGCGAGCCATCTTGGCTTTGCGAAGGGCTTTGAAGCCGCGATTAACCATCCTTAGAGGTGCGAGGACATCCATTGCTTGCTCCTTAGCGGGTGCTACCCGTGTCGTCGAGGGGCCCTAGGATGAGGTTCTCCAGCCATCGACCGGCCGGACCAATAGCGGCTAGGGTCAACCGCATAAGCGCCTTTGGGGCCTTGGCGTAGCGCCCCGTCTTTCGCATCTTGACGAGGCTCGTGAGAGGGCTCGCGGTCCGCGGCGCGGGAATCCCAAAGGGTACAGCCAACCCTTGGAGCACCGCTTCCTTGACCTGCTCAGCCGAAGCGCCGGGTCCCAGCGACAGGATCTCGCATCCAGCCCTTGCGACCTCCCAATGGAAGTGAGCGTCGCTCCCACCCACCATAGGTATACCCTGGGCTCGCGCGAGATCCTGAGCCATCCGGTTAGCCTCTGGGTTTCTCATGGAGTCCGCTCTGCCGTTGTAGCCCTCCAAGGCATCAAGCCCGGAGGTCCGGAACAGATCCGCCGGGAGATTCATCCTCGCCTCAAACGGGTGGGCTAACACGGCGATGCCACCCTTTTCGTGAATAGCCGCGACTACAGCGTCGAGCGGGTATGCGGTCGATGGTGCGCCGCCAGGCAAGGATACCGTAGGCTCTTCCTCAAGGAACAGCCCCACTACATGTCCGACGGGGGTGGAGTACTCGATGCCGGGTACCACCAGGAACATCGGGTCCCGGTTTAGCGCTCTCGCCTCAAGGCCGCCCCGGAGCGAAAGATGGTCTGTAACGGCGACTCCGTTGAGTCCACGCTCACGGGCCAACCTCACTATGTCCGACGGCTCAACCCGCGAGTCGTCCGAGTACTTGGAGTGCGTATGTAGGTCAAGCTTCAGCAAGAAATGATCCTCCGTAATCCGCCCTTATGTGCTGTCGGCCCATCTATGTACTGCGCTTGCCGAGGGCCCTCATCAAGTAAAACAGCCCCGGCAGGGGATCCTTCAGGCGAAACACCCCATCGACAACCCTTGGATCCAGAAGGTCCTTGGCGAAACCCGCCAGGAACGCCGCCTTGTTCGGCACCCGGCGCAAGTAACCCTTCACTGACAGGAGATCCTGGAAGAGATAGCGCATGCGCACTCCGGTCCTGTACGAGGGTGGCTCACCGGCATCCTCCCCCATGGCAACCCGCCCGAGGGCGTCAGGGAAGTTGAGGCCCGCGGCGGCCGATAGAGGCAGACTGCCCCAGAACCGCGGGTTTATCTCCATGAGCACGTAGTCGCCGGTCGAGGTCTCGCGCTTCCATTCAACCATAGCGACGCCGTACCACTTGAGCTCTTTGAGCAAGCGAAGGCTCATCTCAATCAGCCGTTCGTCGCGGACGCTCTCGCAGAAACAGCTGGGCCCGCCGGTGACAGGGTACTCCCTCACGCGCCTGTGGCAGAAGACCATTGCCGGCTTTGAGGAGGCGTCAAGCACGGCGGACATTCCCCAGCCGTCGCCCCGTATGTACTCCTGCACCAGGGGAGATGCCTGCATCGCTGCCATCCTGGCGTAGACTGACGCAAACGTGGACGCGTCCTCAACAATCGCATACCTGCGCTCAGGCGGAAGCGCCAGGGCTTCCCCCTCCCGGTACTTGACGACCACTGGGAACCTGAGGCGAGGGATGATCTTGCCGGGGTCGTCTCCGGGCACGGGTTCCTCTGTACGCGGTACGCGCAACCCCAGCCGGCTGGCGACCTTGAGCAGCCGGTCAGTATCGTTGGCGATGTTTATGGCGTCAAGGGATGGAAGGGCGACATGGAACCGTTCCCGCACCTCTTCGATCCGTGCCGCAACGGCCAGGATACTTGAGAGAGAAACCGGTATAAGGACATCGCCTTTCTTGCCCAGACTCAAGAGGTCTTGCACAAATGAGTCAGGGCTTGTCCTGCTTGAGTGGACAAAAAGCTTCTCCGACGCAAACCTTGAGTGGAAACCGAGGGCGTCGACCGTCGATGTGCCCAGCTCCTCGGTGGCGATCACTCGATGGCCGGCCTCGCCCAAAGAGCGGATCACCGAAAGAGACATCCTATACCGCGCATCGGTTACTATGACGCTCAACCCTTGGCCTCCATCGAGCTGATAAACCCCTTTATGCTGCTCTTGAGGTAGAACGCCTCTCTCTCCTGTACCTTTGGGTCAAGATTTCTGAACTCAGATAGCCTGTGATCGCGGGTGAGCAGGCGCTGCAGGCACACTTCGACCAACCCATCGAGCTCGGCGCCTTCCGCCACAATCTCACCTATCACATCCCGCCACAGCGCCAGCTGCTCTTTCTCCTCCTGTAGAAGACGCTTGACGTCGGAGGAGATGCCGTAGTGCCCGTAGCAGATCATGGAGGCGCCGGCGGAAGCCAATGCGTCGATGGACGCGAGAGTCACATCGTAGAAGAACCTGGGCGGCGTTGCGGGGCGGAGATAGTCGCCGTAGAAGTAAGCGCCGGCTGCCTCACCGGCAAACAGCACGTCTTTCTCGCCCAACCTGAACAGGTACGACTGGTGGTGGGGCGAATGGCCTGGGGTATCCAGAACCCGGAGCCCATCGACACCCCTGTCCCGCGGCATCAGATTGCTCTCCGGTACCGGGGATATCGGGCCGAATGCCTCGGCTACCTGCCCCAGAGTCGCGAGGCTCCCTTCCCACAGTCTTGCGGGGTCCAGGAGATGGGGACGCCCCTTGTCGTGGACCAGAACCTTGAGGCCCGGGTATGTGCGAACGAGCTCGCCAAGCCCTCCCGCGTGGTCGATGTGAACGTGAGTCAGGAGGACGTAATCGATCCTTCGCACCGACAAGCTCTCAAGGCACTCAAGGAGCGACGGGATGCCGCACGCCGGACCGGGGTCCACCAGCATGGTCCTGTACAGGCCGGTGCCCATCACGAGGCCAAACCCGCTTTCCCGGATTAGGTACGGGGTTATGAAGTCCTTGTAGCCCGGAATAGGGATGTCGAGGCGCAACCTGTATAGATCAGCGTTATCGAGAGAAAGGATTTCGTCTATTTCTGCCAAGAGGAACCGTCTCCGTTCGTCGTCGGTACTTGCCTCTAGTCCATCATACCCTGTGCCAAGTTTTATGCAAAATTGAGGGACCGGGATAGTAACTGAGCAGGGGCACTACGAATCTAAGAGTACATGCGCGGAATCGGACCGAGACCGGGGGATGACGAATGACTGCCGCAGAACACTTTGGCGCAACAACCGCTGTGCCGGAACCGGCCCAGATACTGAGCGACCTGATACGTTTTGACACTCAGAACCCTCCGGGGAATGAGGGTCCTTGCATCCAGTACATCAAGAATCTCCTGGAAGGCGCAGGATACGAGTGCAGCCTGATAGCCAAGGACCCGGCACGGCCAAACCTGATCTGCCGCGTGAAGGGCCAGGGCTCGGGTCCTCCGCTTCTCATGTACGGCCACGTTGATGTAGTCCCGACGACCGCCCAGGAGTGGCAAGTACCGCCCTTTGAGGGCCGCGTTGTGGACGGAGTTCTCTGGGGCCGGGGCGCCATCGATATGAAGGGCCCGCTGGCCATGATGATATCGGCTCTACTGCGGGCGCGAGCTGAAGGACGTACTTTCCCGACCGACGTGATATTCGCCGCGCTCTCGGATGAGGAAGCCGGAAGCAGCTTCGGCGCCCGATTCCTTGTGGAAGGGCATCCCTACCTGTTCTCTGGGGTTAAGTACGGGATCGGAGAGTTTGGAGCAGCCACGGTCTACATCGCGGGGACCCGCCTCTACCCCATCATGATCGCGGAAAAGCACGCCGCTTGGCTGAAGGCCACCGTTAAGGGCTCGGCCGGCCACGGCGCCCTCCATCAGCAGGGAGGCACTATGGCCACTCTGGCCAAGTTCCTCAAGGGTCTCGACAGCATGAGGCTGCCGGCTCACGTGACGCCGACCGCCCGGATGATGATCCGGGCCGCGGCCAAAGCATTGCCGTCCCCCTATGGCCCTCTGATCGGTCTCATGCAGGTCCCGGCCCTTGTTGACGCGTTGCTCGGGGTGATCGGCCCCTGCGGCGCCATGTTCCACCCGATACTGCACAACTCGGTGAATGCGACGATCCTCCGCGGCGGAGATAAGGTGAATGTCGTTCCTCCAGAAGTGGATGTGGTACTCGATTGCAGGCTTCTCCCCGGGTACACGGTGGAGGATGTCATCGCCGAGATACGAGCCGCCACGGGCGTGGAGGTGTCCTTCGAGACTCTGTTGTGCGAGCCAGACCAGAGTGAACCCGACCTGGGCCTTTTCGATACGCTTGCCGGTGTGCTGGCGGAGTGCGATCCCGGCGGCAAGTGCATACCCATGCTCTTTCCTGCGGTGACCGACGGCAGATGGTTCTCCCGGCTCGGCATACAAACTTACGGGTTCACCCCCATGAACCTGCCACCGGATCTACCCTTCACTAAGGTCATCCATGGGTCCGATGAGCGAGTTCCCGTCGAAGCCCTCTCCTTCGGCGCCGACGCCATCTACAAGCTTCTGTTCAGGCTCTAGACTCACATCGGTAAACCGGTCCGGAGAGAAGAAAACGCCCCCGTGCGGGGGCGCCCTAGTATCTTAGCGTGTACTGGGGGGAGCCAGGTACACAGTATAGTAATCGTTGAGAGGGCGCGAAATATGAGGGTGTCCTTTACGGAACTCGTCGCCTTATGCGGAACCTCAAGGTAGAGGAGTCCTGGTAATTGAGGCAGATCGCAAGTACCTGCCCTCTGGGGCCGTAGTAGATCTCCTGGGCTCTCACAACCGGCTTGCCCTCGAAGGACGGGATCTCCTTCAGCACGCGAGCGGGAGCCATGACCGCGGAGAGGAGCGAGTCGACATGGTGCGCTGCAAAGCCCCCAAGCTTCAGGATCTCGTCAAGCGGCCTATCGAGCGTCCCCTCGTCAAGGGCGACGCCGACAAACGCCGCGGGCACGACATCGATGGAGTAGGATACGGGTGTTCCGCCTCTCTCATGTGTCCTCTCTAGCCTTAGGAGCGTGTCGCCCGCCCAGCTAAACCGCATCCTGAGCACCCGCGACATAGGCAGCATTGTGCATCCTATGAGTGTGGGGATCATCCGTTCGGCTGCGGAACTCAGCGCGCTTTCACCCGGCGCAAGGCTGTCAAACGTGTAAGTCGTGCCGGGCACGTGAGAGGAGAGGAACGTGCCGACTCCGTGGCGAGCAAATATGGATCCTTCCTGCTCCAGAAGTCTGTGAGCCTCACGGATAGTGGTCCGCGAGACCTGGTAACGCTCCGCGAGCGCCATCTCTCCAGGAAGCCGCACCGTCTCGGTTGTCGATTGGGCGGAAAAGTCAGCCCTTATTCTCTGGGCTATCTGGGCGTAGAGCGGACGCCGGTCGCGCACGACAGAGCCCTCCTTGATTCGACAATGTCCGACGGGTGGCACACGATGGGTATTCTGTGCGCTGAAATGCAAGTCCTCCAGGTAAAACGCCTCCTCACCCATCGACACCGTTCCCGTTGTAGCCCCATAGGGCCGCTTGTACACTGAGTGTGAGCATGACTCGAAGGGAGGCACGTGGGGTGTCCGAGCGGCTTAGCGACGACTACGTGGCGCGCCTTGAGTCGCTGGCAAGCCGTTTCTACCCGGGGCAGTACGTCGTGATCGACGAGTCTGTCGATGACTTGATCGGGAAGAGCGGCGTCCGCGCCAGCTTGGTCGTCAGTAACTTGCCGGGCCTTCGCCCTGACGTAGTGACGACGGTGGCCATGGTGTCCTTCCACCCCCTTGGCGTAAGGGGGATCCCGGAGTCCTGGCGCGAGGTACTGCTTGGCTCAAAGGAGCGCCCATGGCGAGTAGACCTGTATGTCCCCCGGAGCGACATCCCAAAGGTCAGGAGCTGTGTGCGCCAGCTGGACTCCAGAGCAGCGGTATTGCCTCTTCCACCGGCGTAGGGAGCTTACGAGGCCGTCCTGGAGAGGGTACAGATCCGTGCCTTGATCAGTGTTCGTGACACCTCGAGGACAGCGCACGAAGCCTCGCCTCTCCTTGGGCTGTGGGGGCTGCCGGGATTCACAAAGAGTATGCCTTCCTTGCGAAACACCGTCGGAACATGGGTGTGCCCGAACACCGTAACATCCACGCCCAGGGCCTTGGATCTTTGAACGAGCAGCGCCAGATCATGTTTCACCCTGTACAGGTGGCCGTGGGTGAGGTATATGCGCTTTGACCCTACAGCAAGCATTTCCTCCGAAGGGCCCTTAACCATGTGATCGCAGTTGCCGGTGACAGCCACGACTTTGAGTCCGGCCCCCAGCCCGATCCTGTGGGCGTCCTCGTAGAAATCGCCGGCATGCAGCAGGAGTTCGGCGCCTTCCATGAGGCCAAGGCACTCCTCGACGGGTCTAAGGTCGCCGTGGGTGTCGGAGATGACGCCTATGATCAAGCTAACCCTTCCTCCGCAAGCGCCGCCGCCATAAGGTTTCGAGTTACTACCTCCATGGCTCTTCGCCTGTGGCTCACCGAATCCTTCTCGGCGGCGCTGGCTTCTCCCATTGTCTTGCCAAGTTCCGGGCAGTAGAACAGAGGATCGTAGCCGAACCCGCCGCTCCCTCGAAGTTCCGTTGTTATGTACCCTTCCACTGTCCCCAGTCCTTCGGCCACGATGCCGCGCGGCGAGGCAATGCATATCGCGGAACGGTACCTCGCGGTCCTCTTAGGTTCAGGAACGCCCTCCATCTTCTTGAGGAGCAGCATGTTGTTGTCGTCGTCCGAGCCGGACTCGGAGAACCGGTGGGACTTGACCCCCGGCGCTCCATCCAGGAAATCCACTTCAAGACCCGAGTCCTCGGCCAGGCATAGCTTGCCGGACTCGGCCGCGGCCGCCATAGCCTTGATCCTGGCGTTCTCAACAAAAGTGCTTCCCGTCTCTTCGACTGGAGAAAGGCCCTCTTCACTGCCGAGGGTAAGTGTAAGAGGCAAACCGGGCATAAGCTCGCTGAAGAGGCGAATGAACTCGCGGAGTTTGCCCTTATTGCTGGTGGCTAGAACAAGCTTCACCGCTTGATACGCGAGGCGATCTCACCCAGCGCGTCGGCCTGGGCTTTCATGAGCTCGCGGATCCCCTCTTCCGCAAGCGAGAGGAGTTCCGTCAGCCTCTCCTTGCCGAAAGGAGCATGTTCGCCGGTACCCTGGACCTCGATAAACTCGCCGCGCCCCGTCATGACCACGTTCATATCCACTTCCGCAGTCGAGTCCTCAGAGTACCGGAGGTCAAGGACCGACTGGCCTTGGACGACTCCAACGCTTACGGCGGCGACGTAATCCGCAATCGGTATGACTTGCCATCCTTCAGTCTTCGCAAGCGTATCCAGGGCCAACGCAACGGCGACGAATCCTCCGGTGATAGACGCGGTCCGAGTCCCGCCATCCGCCTGGATGACATCGCAGTCAACCCAAATGGTCCTCTCCCCTATTGCGGCGAGGTCTACGGCAGCCCGCAAGCTTCTGCCGATAAGCCGTTGGATCTCAACGGTCCGCCCGCCGGGTTTCCCGCGGGAGACCTCACGGGGCGTCCGTTGCTCGGTTGCGCCGGGAAGCATGGAGTACTCGGCGGTGAGCCAGCCCGATGAAGTACCCTTGACGAAAGGCGGCACCTTGTCTTCGATGCTAGCGCAGCAGATGACCTTGGTGTCGCCTGCCTCAACAAGGCAGGAGCCTGCCGGGTGCTTCAGGAACCCGGTGGTGATCTTGAAAGGTCGGAGATCTCTCGGGCTTCGGCCGTCGATCCGCATGCGAGTCCTCCTTCAGCTACTTGTTCTTGCGGTAAGGAATAACGCCGCCCACTACGTCCTTGGTCTCCAGCACGGTCACGAAGGACCCGGGCGAGAACTCATCTATCAATGAAGTTAGCCTGGGCAGGGTCTTTCTATCCGTTGACACAAGGAGCACGGCCTTGGCGCCAGTCATGCCTTGGCCCTGCAGCACAGTGACTCCGTAACCGGTAGTTCGAAGCGCCTTGAGGAGATCGTCGGCGGTCCCGTTCGACGGGATCACTTGGCAAGTCACCTGGCCTATGGCCAGCCGCTCCTCGAGATAGCCGCCAAGTAGAGTGCCGGATGCAAAGCCCAGGCCATAGGCCAGGACCTTGATGGGATCGGAGATGTTCTGCATTATCCTGGACAACGCCACAATGTAGATGGTGGCTTCAACAAAACCTACTGCCGCGGCAGGGTACTTCTTCCCCCGCACGACCAAAAGCATTCTGACCGTGGCAAGGCTTACATCGAGAACCCTGGCACAAAAGATCAGGAGGTATTCGCCGATCATTTACAGGACCTTTTCCTCGACCATCAGCGAGTGAAGCTTGTCGAGCGAGGCGCCTAGTTGCTCGATCTCGTTGGGTGTCAGCTTCTCCAGCATTGACGCCACATATCGTCGCCGGGCGGCAATAACCTCTTTGATGACGTCCTGTCCTTTCTCGGAAATGGAGAGCCTGATAACGCGACGGTCTTGGGCATCCCGGTTTCGCTCCAGGAAGCCGTTCTTCTCCATCCTGTCGATCAGATCCGTTGCCGTCGAGCAGGCCAGGAAGAGCTTCTCGCACAGCTCGCCCATCGTCATATTGGGCTGCTCTCGAAGAGCAAGCAGGGCATTGAACTGAGGGCTGGTAATACCGAAGTCAACGAGGATATCCCGTCCCCGCTTCTTGATTATGAACGCCACGTGCCTCAGCAGGCGCTCAATCTTGGTAACCGAATCATTCAGCGCGTCGGGCACAGTAGGGCACCTCCTAGACGGAACGAAGCGGCAGTCTGCATTCTCCTCCCTGCCTAACTAAGAATAACAGCCGATGTACCATCTGTTCAAGTGCGGCGCTCTCCTTGTGGCAAACCACATCCATTTGCGACTCTGTCTAGCTGAGGTCGGGGATGGGGACACTTAGACAATGGAGGTGGCTTTGTTGAACGCGAAGACGACCAGCTGGACAACGGTTGGAGTAGGCACTCTCGTATCTGCGGTAGGTCAGATGATGCATACTCCCCTGGGTACCGATATCCTCGGTTTCGGCCTAGCCCACATCATGTTGGGCCTTCTCGACATGGCAAGGCCAAGCACCCGCAGGCGGTCCTAAGGTTCGAAAAGACTCCTCCAGCATCAAGAGGCAGGTCGCATGAAGCGACCGGCTTTCTTTTTCTCTTAAGTTATTGACATATGCCGAAAACGGGATATGATAACGGTGTAAATGGCATATGTCATAAACCAATAGGAGGTGACATTGATGCCCGGAAGAGACGGAACAGGACCACTGGGTTGCGGCGCAATGACGGGAAGAGGCCTGGGAGGTTGCTTGGGAGTGCAGTACGGCAGGGGTGTATACGGTGGACGGCGTGGATGCGGCACCGGACGCGGCCTCGGCCTTGGCAGATTCCTCGCGGCAGGTCAGATGCCATCCAGGCGGGAAATCCTCAACGATGAGAAGGAGAGACTCGAACAGAGGCTCTCGATCGTGACCAAGAGCCTAGAGAATCTGGAGTGACCAAAGTGAAAGCCATAGGAGAAAACTCCTTTGGCTTTCGCTCTGAAATTGGGGTGATCGAATGCCCAGACCGCGGAAGTGGAGAAAGGTCTGCCGCCTGCCGGGGAACGCCCGTTTCGGGCCGTTAGGCGGCATGAACAACGCAAGCGACGTGGTCACAATGTCGGTGGACGAGTACGAAGCGATACGTCTCATTGATACGGAAGGCTTCACACAGGAAGAATCCGCTCAACAGATGAACGTGGCCCGTTCCACAGTTCAGGGAATCTACGATAGCGCCAGGAGGAAGCTGGCCGATTCCCTGGTCCACGGAAAGGTCCTGGTCATTGAGGGCGGAGAGTACATCCTCTGCGACGGGCTGGAAGAGTCCTGCAGATGCGGTGGCTGCTATAGGCACCGGCATGGCCAAGGGGCACGATGGGACGGTAAATAGCGAAGGAGGAATCTGCATGAAGGTCGGTATTTCCAGCAGCGGAAAGGACAGCTCGGCTATGGTGGACCCCCGCTTTGGCCGCTGCGAGTTCTTCGCAATATGTGAGACTGATGATGGCTCCTACCGGTTCATTAGGAACAATGCTCAGGACGCTGGAGGCGGAGCGGGCATAGCCGCGGCCCAGCAGTTAATTGACGAGAATGTTGAGGTAGTGTTGACCGGGAGCTTGGGTCCTAACGCATACAGGGTGATCGAGAGCGCCGGAATAAGGGCCTACCGCGTCGGCAGTGTAGCGCTTGAGGAAGCGGTCAACCTCTTGAGTGGCGCGAAGCTGGAGGCGATTCTCGAGGCGGGCCCTGCGCATGTTGGCGTGCGGCAGGGTCCTCGCGGAGGTCTTAGTAAGTGAACCTTTGTGTGCTCAGCGGAAAGGGCGGCACGGGCAAGACAACCGTTGCGGTGAACCTGGCCGTACTGCTGAAGGCTGAGTACTACGATTGCGACGTCGAGGAGCCAAACGGGTTTCTCTTCCTGAGGCCCGCCGGAGTTAAGGCGGAGCATACGGTTGTGGACTACCCATCTATTGATCAGTCCAAGTGTACGTTGTGCGGACAATGCGCGCGGGCATGTCAGTTCAGCGCCCTCGCCTCCACGAAAAAAGGCGTGATCCTTTTTGAGGGTCTGTGTCACGGCTGCCACGCCTGCGAAATCGTGTGTGAGCCAAAAGCCATATCCTTCGAGAAGCGCTCCGTCGGCGTGGTCGAGAGAGGAGAGGGACTCGGCATCCTCTGCGCGCGGGGAGTGCTCAACGTGGGCGAGCACATGGCTGTTCCTGTTGTAAGGCACCTGCTTGCGGGTCTCCAAGAGTCCCGAAACGCGATCCTCGACTGCGCTCCCGGTACCTCCTGTAACGTCGTGAACACGCTCCGGCACGCGGACACAGCCCTTATCGTTACAGAACCTACTCTGTTTGGATTACACGACATGGCGATTGCCGTGGAGCTCTTAAGGCAAAGAAACATCCCGTTCGCCGTAGTCCTCAACAAGAGCCAAGACAATGATGACATCATAACCCGGTACTGCGCTGATAACGGCATCAAAGTGCTGGGCCGAATCCCCTTTTCCCGCATTGCCGCCCAAGAGTACTCCAAAGGCCGGCTCTTAATCGATCTACCCGATTACCGGCAAGTGTATGAACACATCGCCAGTGAGGTTAGGGAGGCATTTCCATGGAGCTAGCGGTCTTGAGCGGCAAGGGCGGAACCGGCAAAACGATGATCACCGTTGCTCTGGCGGAGTTGTTCCCCAAAGCGGTGATAGCAGACTGCGACGTGGATGCGCCCAACTTGTACCTGTACTACAACGGTAAGGACATCAAGAGTGAGCCCTTTACCGCCTCTCAGAAAGCCGTGATCGCCAAAGAGTCCTGTATAGGATGCGGTATTTGCGATGAGATCTGCCGGTTTGATGCGATAAGGGACCACACCGTCGACGAAGCCAACTGCGAAGGCTGCGGAGCATGTGTCCTGGCCTGTCCGGAGAAAGCCATTCATCTAAGACCTCAAAAAGATGCGGATGTCTTTCTCACGCAGACCAAGAAAGGCGTGCTTTCCAGGGCGAAGATGGCTGTGGGCAGTGATGGTTCCGGAAAACTAGTTTCGCTCCTTAGAAAGAACGCCCGCGAATACCCCGATGATGAGAGCGTGATGCTCCTAGACGGTTCACCAGGGATCGGTTGTCCTGTCATATCCTCCATTACCGGAGCCAGTATGGCGCTAATCGTGACCGAGCCGACGCTATCCGGGATGGAGGACTTCATCAGAGTGGTGGACCTGTGCGATCACTTCAGCATCCCGGCGGTGGTCTGCATCAACAAGTGGGATATCAACCCTGAGGTAACTGATGAGATAAAGCGCCGCTCCCAGGAACGAGGAATACCGGTTGTCGGTGAAGTACCTTTCGACCAAACGGTCACGGACTCCATTAACACTCTGCAGCCCATCACCGCCTATCCCGACAGCGCTGCTTGCAAAGCTGTCCTGGAGATGTGGGGCCGTCTGCAAGAGGTGATCGCTGAGGTTAAATGAGATGAGGAACGGCGTGGCTCACGATGATTCACGAACAGGAAAGGCGGATTGGACGACATGATGAAGATTGCGGTGGCAAGCGACAGATCCATGGTGACGGAGCACTTCGGGCATTGCGAGGCCTTCAACATCTACGAGGCCGAGGACGGCAAGATCGTGAGGAGCGAGTCCGTTCCTAATCCGGGACACAAGCCGGGGTTCTTGCCCAATTTCCTGAACGACATGGGCGTCAAGGTGATCATCTCAGGCGGCATGGGCGGCGGGGCTGTCAACATTTTCAACGAGAAGGGCATTGAGGTCATCGTCGGCGCGCGGGGAAGCGCGGAAGCGGCTGTGAAGGACTACCTGGAAGGTAACCTGCAGTCCACCGGGACGATCTGCCACGAGCACTGATCCACACTGACCCCCATAGAAAGCAGAAAACACTAGAAGCCCCCGATTGGGGGCCTCTTGGTCTATGTCACGATTATCAAGTACAAGATGGTGGAGGCGGAGGGAATCGCACCCTCGTCCGTTGATAACCCAGTCTCAGTCTCTACGAGCGTATCTCCGGATTTGATCTCGCCGACCGCAGCGCCCCGGAGCGGGCTCTACGTTCCGCCAGCCCGGAATTGCGTTCCCTTGAGGGTCCCGGACGTCCCCCTCAAGGTATCTCTCCTAGGTGACGGTGACTCCGGGATAGGAGAGAAGTCTCCCGGCTCACCGGGCTGCCTAATTAGGCAGCCAGTGCGTAACTGTTGTTGGCAGTTATGGTTTTGCCGTTTGTTGGGTACGGCACCCATGCTCGCTGCTCAGACCCGACTACCAGCGTCGAACCTGGTCGCCCCCATGCATACGGATCTTAACATCTTCTCATCCGGGCCACAACCGTTGCCAAGCTGCGCTCGCGACGAACAGCGAACGCCTGGACAGTCCTTATTGCCTGCTAGAGCTTGCCCCTTGCGGCGCGGTCTCCCTCGCGGCGGAGTTCCCTATCGCGGATCGCCTCGCGCTTGTCGTAGATCTTGCGGCCCTTCGCCAGCGCCAGGTCAACCTTGGCCTTTCCATCCTTCCAGTAGAGGGACAGCGGCACCAGAGTGTAGCCGCGTTCGGCCACCTTGGCAGCCAGCTTGCGGATCTCGCGCTTGTGCAGGAGAAGCCTCCTTGGCCGCATCGGGTCGTGGTTGAACCGGGAGGCGGGCTCGTACTGGTCAATATGGGCGTTTTGAAGAAACACTTCACCGCCGACGATCTCGGCGTAAGCGTCGGAAAGGCTGGCGCGGCCAAGCCTAAGCGACTTGACCTCGGTACCAATGAGGGCGATGCCTGCCTCGATGGTGTCCTCGATGGTATACTCGTGCCGCGCCCTGCGGTTCTGCGCTATGAACTTGCGGGCAGATTCCCTATCCATATGAACTCCTCAGTGCGAATCCAAGAAAGCTCGTCACTGTGCCCCTGTCTAGAGACCCAGTTCCTCGTGGATTCCCTGCATGGCTGAAAGGCCGATGGACACAAACTCCTCCAGGGAAAGCCCAAGCTCGCTGCACGCGCGGATCGTGTCCCTGTTGGCGCCCTTTGCGAACGACTTCTCTCCCATCCTATGGACCACGAAGTCGGTGTCTATCGCCGAGAGCTTCTTCTCGGGTGAGATGAGCGCCGCGGCGACGATTAGCCCTGTCAGGGGGTCTGCCGAGTACAGAGCCTTGGCCATCCTGGTTGTGCGAGGGATGCCGTGATAGTGGTTGTGGGCCTTCACGGCGTCAACGATCTCCTCATCATACCCCAGCTCTTCAGCGATCTTGCCGGACAGAAGGCTGTGCGTGGCCGGATCCGTCTTGGTCTCCTCGTAATCGATGTCGTGAAGAAGGCCGGCTGCGCCCCACCTGTCCTCATCTTCCCCAAAGTGCCGGGCCAAGCCGCGCATGACAGCCTCAACGGCCAATATGTGCTTGAACAGGTTCTTGGTCGTGATGCGCGCCTCAACTTCCTTGACCAGCTGTTCCCTGTCCACTTCATCACCCCGCTCTATAAGTTAAGAAGCCATAGGAAATATGGCCTCTTATGGTGCTGATATAGTCCTGCCGGCTTGAGTCTCTCCGCCTTATCTGGCCGCGATGGCGAGCCCGATAGAGGTGAGCATGAACCCAATGGCAAGGTAGACGGTCAGCTTGGATAGAAGAGCGTCAAGGCCCTTCCTTTTCCGGCCGAGGAGCGCTTCCGCGCCGCCGCCGATTATGCCGAGTCCCGCGCTGCGACCCGGCTGCAGGATAACCACCACAATTAGACCCAATGTGATGAGCCAGTGCAATATTCTGAGGAATATGGTCACGCCGTTCTTCACCCTTTCCGTGGCATTCTAGCATCCAATTTGGTCTAGAGTCTACCCGGAATAGTGATCCTTTGCGCGTAGCGCGCCGCTGAGCCCAACTCCTCTTCGATCCGCAAGAGCTGGTTGTACTTGGCAACTCTCTCGCTCCTGCACGGGGCGCCGGTCTTGATCTGGCCGCCGCCGGTTGCCACGACGAGGTCGGCGATGAACGAGTCCTCAGTCTCGCCGGACCTATGGGACACTACCCACCGGTACCCGGCGTGCCGCGCCGTATCGATGGTCTCGAAGGTCTCAGTCAGTGTACCTACCTGGTTCACCTTGATGAGGACCGAGTTGGCCGCTCCCACCGCGATGCCCTTGTCTAGCCGGGCCTTCTGCGTCACGAACAAGTCGTCGCCGATGATCTGGACCTTGTCGCCCAGGGTCTTGGTGAGTAGCACGAAGCCCTCCCAGTCATCCTCGGCGAGCGGGTCCTCGAGGGATACGATCGGGTAAGACTTAACCCACGCGGCGTACTTCTCCACCATAGCCGCGCTGTCGCCTTCCCAGTTCTCGCCCGCCAAAACGTACTTCCCGTCCTTCTCGAACTCGGACGCCGCCGAGTCGATAGCTAGGAAGCAATGCCTTCCGGGCTCGTATCCGGCCTTGCGGATCGCGTCCGTCAGGAACTCCAGCGCCTCCTCGTTTGAGCGTAGGTCGGGGGCAAACCCGCCCTCGTCGCCCACGGCGGTGGTCAGGCCCTTCTTCTTGAGGAGCCCCTTCAGGGACTGGTAGATCTCGGCCGCCATCTGGAGCGCCGCGGCGAAGCTGGGGGCTCCGGCCGGGACAATCATGAACTCCTGGATGTCCACGTTGTTGTCGGCGTGCTTTCCGCCGTTTAGGACGTTCATGAACGGAACCGGCAGGTACGTGGCGTTTACACCGCCCAGATACCTGTAGAGAGGCTGGCCACAGGACTGAGCCGCGGCCCCGGCTACCGCCATCGATACTGAAAGGATGGCGTTGGCCCCGAGTTTGGACTTGTTGGGGGTGCCGTCCAGCCTAAGGAGCAGCTGGTCCACTTCCTGCTGCGCCGTAGCTTCCATGCCGATGAGCTCGGGAGCGATGATCTCCTTCACGTTCTTAACCGCCGTGGTAACGGCCTTTCCGCCGAAAGCCTTGCCTCCGTCGCGGAGTTCCAGGGCCTCATATGTACCGGTGGAAGCACCCGAGGGGACCATCCCCCGTCCAAAGGAACCGTCGCTAAGGACAACATCGGCCTCGATGGTGGGGTTGCCTCTCGAGTCCAATATCTGTCTGGCCTTTACGTCGATAATCTCAGGCATGTGTCATCATCCTTCCAATTCTTGTTCGATGAGGCTATGCCGGTCCATTTCTGCCGGTTTGGGTAGACCCAGCATCGTGAGTAGTGTCGGGGCTATATCTGCGAGTACTCCGTCAGCGCGGAGTCTGGCGTGCTTGTAGCCGTGTCCTACCAGGATGCAAGGCACCCGGTTCATGGAGTGGTAGGTATGGGCGGCGTTTGCCCCCGGAGTGAGATCCTCAACGTTGCCGTGGTCTGCCACAACCAGAACTGCCCCTCCCGCACCCAGGACTGCGTCTACAAAATCCCCGAGGCACTTATCGACGGCCTCAAGGGCCCTTACCGCCGCGTCGTAAGCGCCGGTGTGGCCGACCATATCTGGGTTGGCGTAGTTAAGCACCACAAGATCGTAGACGCCCGACTTCACCCGGGCGATCGCCTCCTCGGTCACAGGGAAGGCGCTCATCTCGGGCTTCTGGTCGTAAGTGGCGACCTCTTTGGGTGATGGTATGAGGACACGGTCCTCGCCCGGGAAGGGTTCGTCCTTCTTGCCGTTCAGGAAGAAGGTCACGTGGGCGTACTTCTCGGTCTCAGCTATGCGAAGCTGCCTGAGACCGGCTTTGGAGACAACCTCTCCAAGGGTGTTCTCCATGGTTATGGGAAGGTACGCGTACTCTCCGCCCAAACCTTCCTCATACCTCACCATCCCGCAGTACCTCACCGTGGGAGCGTGTCCGCGGTCAAACTCCGTGAAGCCAGGCTCCACGAAAGCACGGGTTATCTCCCGGGCCCTGTCGGCGCGGAAGTTCCAGAAGATGACCGAGTCACCGTCCCTGATAAGACCGTCGCCATCGCCCAGGACCGTGGGGATCACGAACTCGTCGGTCTCCCCGCGCTCGTAAGATGCCCGGAGGGCCTCCTGCCACCGGGGAAATACCGCGCCCTCACCGCTCGTGAGCGCGCGGTACGCTTTCTGCACCCGGTCCCAGCGCTTGTCTCTATCCATTGCGTAGAACCGGCCCTGCATCGTGGAGAGGCGACCTACGCCTATCTCCCGCATCTTGCCCTCCAGCCGCTCAAGGTAGGTGGCGGCCGACTGTGGCGGGACATCACGACCGTCCAGGAAGGCGTGGACAAAGACCTTCTCCTGGCCTTCTCTCTTGCAGAGTTCCAGCAATGCGTAGATATGGGTGTCGAGGCTGTGGACCCCGCCGTCCGACAATAGGCCCATTAGGTGGACCGCGGCGCCTTTAGCCTTGGCTTCCCTCACCGCGCCAAGGAGCGCCGGGTTCGTGAAGAACGAACCTTCCCTTATCGCCTTGGATATCCTGACGACATCCTGGTAGACAATGCGGCCTGCGCCGATGTTAAGGTGGCCTACGTTTGAGTCGCCCATCTGGCCGGGCATCAGCCCTACGGCTTCGCCCGACGCCTCGAGGCATGTCGAGGGATACTCGCTGTTCAGGCGATCGAAGTTCGGTGTCCTTGCCTCACTGCAAACGTTTGGGCACGCGTCGGAGATCCCCCACCCGTCCAGAATCACAAGGGCCACCGGGCGGGGGATCCTGTGGTCGGAACTCATGGCTGGGTCCTTCCCTTCCGCACCTCAAGCACCATCTTCGCAAACTCCCCGGCGTCGAGGCTGGCTCCACCGACCAGGGCGCCGTCGATCTCCTCGTGGGCCATGAACGAGCGGATGTTGGTCGATTTCACGCTGCCCCCGTAGAGCACCCGCACCGTCTCCCCCGCCGGCTCGCCCAGCATCCCGGAGACAGTCCTGCGCACGTGCGCGATAACCTCGCGGGCATCTTCGGGCTTTGCCTCTTTCCCGGTTCCTATGGCCCAGACAGGCTCATAGGCGATCACAACGTTATCTATGTCGCCCGGCTTTACCTCGGAAAGCCCCAGGCGAGTCATCTCCCCTACAACCTCAAGGGCCTTGCCGTCTTCCCGCTGCTCCAGCGTTTCGCCCACGCAGAGCACCGGACGCAGGCCATTATCCAGCGCGGCCCGCACTTTCTCCCGGGCCATCTCGTCGGTCTCGCCGAACAGGTGCCGGCGCTCGGAATGCCCCACGATGACGTAGGAGCATCCGGCATCCCGAAGCATGGACGGCGACACCTCGCCGGTGAAGGCGCCCTTCTCCTGCCAGTAGAGGTTCTGGGCGCCAACCTTGACCGGGTAGCTCGAGAACGCAGCCGCTACGGCGGGGATCGCCGTGAATGGCGGGCATACCAGGATCTCCGGCCACTCGGCGCCGCCGGTGACCTCCAACATCTGCGGCACGAACGCCCCGGCGAATGCCAGGGCGTCAGGTATAGTCTTATTCATCTTCCAGTTTGCGGCCAGAAGAGGTACACGCAACGGTATCTTCCTCCCGACGTTTTCTTGCTTTCGGCGCTAGGCCTTGTCCTGAAGACAGGCCACGCCGGGAAGCGTCCGTCCCTCCAGGAACTCGAGGGATGCTCCGCCACCGGTGGAAAGGTGACTGATCCGCTCGGCCACCCCGGACACCTCGATCGCCGCCAGCGAATCGCCGCCGCCGACAACAGAGAATCCGGAGACGCCGGCCACAGCGGCAGCGATCTCCATGGTCCCGGCTCCGAAGGGCTCAACCTCGAACACGCCCATAGGACCGTTCCAGAAGACCGTCTTGGCTGCCGCAATCTTTGAGGCGAACTCCTTGCGGGTCTTGGGGCCGATATCGAGCGCCGCCTGGTCCGAGGGGATGCCCGAAACGTCGACAACCTTCACAGGCGTCCCCACTTCGGGGGCCGGCGCACAGACCACGTCTACGGGAAGCAACAGGTCCTTGCCCGCCTTCTCTGCCTTGGACATGATCTCGCGAGCGCTCTCGACCATCGCCGGCTCAGACAGCGACTTGCCCACGTTGTACCCCTTTGCCAGGAGGAACGTGTTGGCCATGCCGCCGCCGATGACCAGGCTGTCGACCTTATCCAGGAGGTTATCCAGCACTTTCAGCTTGTCTGAGACCTTGGCCCCGCCTATCACGGCCACGAAGGGCCGCTCGGGCGACTCCATGAGTCGCGACAGCGCCGAGACCTCCTTCTCCATGAGGAACCCCGCGCACGCGGGGATGAAAGCAGCGATACCGGCTGTGGAAGCGTGGGCCCTGTGGGCTGCGCCAAACGCGTCGTTTACGAACAGATCGGCCAGGTTAGCCATCTGCCTGGCGAGACCGGGATCGTTCTTCTCTTCGCCGGCGTGGAACCGGACGTTCTCAAGTAAGACAACGTCCCCGGCCTTCATGTTGGAGACAAACGCTTCTACCTCAGGCCCAACGCAGTCGTTGAGCTTCGCGACTGGCCTGCCCAGAAGCTCCGATAGCCGGACAGCCACCGGGTCCAACCTCAGGTCTTCCACCACGGCTCCCTTGGGTCTTCCCAAGTGAGAGGCGAGGATCACTTTCGCGCCGTTCTCCACGAGGTATCGGAGCGTGGGAAGCGATGCCCTGATCCTGGTGTCGTCGCCGATCTTGCCGCCTTTTATGGGCACGTTGTAGTCAACCCTTACAAAACACCGCTTGTCCGCAACCGGGATGTCCCGCACGGTCAACTTGGGCACGGTGCGCGCCTCCTTGTTCTCTCCTAGAGTCCTTTGGAAGCTATGAAGGAGATGAGGTCAACCAAGCGGCAGCAGTAGCCCCACTCATTGTCGTACCAGGCCAGAACCTTGGTGAGCCCGCCGACAACCATGGTGGAGATGGCGTCAACCGCCGACGAATGGTTCATACCCTTGTAGTCGGACGAGACCAGGGGCTCGTAGTTGATGTCGAGGATGCCCTTCAGATAGCCCTTGGCCGCGGCATCGAAGGCCCCGTTGATATCTTCCACGGTCGCAGGCTTCTTGAGCCGGAGGGCGAGGTCGACTATGGAGACAGTCGGCGTAGGCACTCTGAACGCGATGCCGTTCAGTTTACCCTTGAGCTGGGGCATGACCAGGCCGATCGCTCTCGCGGCTCCGGTCGAGGTCGGGATTATGTTCAGGGCGCCTGCTCTGGCCCTGCGGAGATCCTTGTGCGCAAAGTCCAGGATTACCTGGTCATTTGTATAAGAGTGAACGGTGGTCATAAGACCGTCCTCGATTCCGAAGGAATCGTCCAGCACTTTGGCGACCGGGGCAAGGCAGTTCGTGGTGCAGGAAGCGTTGGAAATCACCTGGTGGTTCGCGGGATCGTACTTGTCATGGTTCACGCCCATCACGATCGTGATGTCCTCGCCCTTTGCGGGAGCCGAGATCACGACCTTCTTGGCTCCGGCCGCAACGTGCGCCATGGCTTTCTCTTTCTCGGTGAACCTACCGGTGGACTCGAGGACCACATCGACGCCAAGGTCTTTCCACGGAAGCTTTCCGGGATCCCTTTCGGCGAAGACCTTCACCTCGCGGCCATCTACGGTGAAGCCATTCTCCGAAGCTTTAACTTCCGCTCCAAGGGTGCCGTAGTTGGTGTCGTACTTCAGAAGATGAGCAAGTGTCCCGGGATCAGTGAGGTCGTTCACCGCCACAATCTCAATGTCCGTCCTACCCATTGCCGCTCTAAAGAAACGACGTCCAATGCTGCCAAATCCGTTGACACCCACCCTAACCATTGAGCGCAACCTCCCGCTTTGTGCTGTGCCGGATCGCTCTCGGTAGCTCCCGGCTTCCACATTATATCTCTTTTTTCCTAAATGGCCCAACCAAATAAGCCACACATCAGTCCAAATCTGTCAACCGTACATGAAGTATCCAAGGATACCCGAAACCAGCAGCACCAGCACAGGATCCACGTTGAACCTAAGAATCGCGACCGCCGCCGCGATGGCCGTGAGGATCTGGACGGCTCCCGTAAGCGTCACTCCGGCCACCGAGACAGCGGCCGTCAGCACCAGGGCAACCACTACCGGACGCACGCCCTTGAATATGTCTTTCACGAAACCCATTTCCCGATACTTGAGGAAGAGATAGCCCAGGACCAGCATTATCACTATGGATGGCAGCACCACTCCCACGGAGGCTGCGATGGACCCGGGCAATCCCGCGACCCTAAACCCAACGTAGGTTGCTGAGTTGATCCCGATAGGACCCGGCGTTCCCTCGGAGAGAGCGATAACGTCGATGAACTCATCCATCGACAACCACGCCCTGCTCGTGACGACCTCCCGCGAGATGAGGGGGATCATGGCGTAGCCGCCACCGAAGCTGAAGGCGCCTATCTTGAGGAACGACAAGAACAGTTGTAGGAGCACGTCAGTCCTCCTCCCCACCGGCAGGCGCCTGGCCTTTACGGGCTATACGCCCCAGCACGATGCCTGTCAAAGCCCCGCCGGCCACCACCACGACCGGATGCAGCTTAAGCCCGGCCAGCAGGACTGCCGCGACAATGGCCAGGACCGCGTCGATCCGTGTCTTCACTGTCGACCTGCCTACTTGCCAGACAGCCGAGACCAGAAGCCCAAAGATGGCCGGACGCATGCCCTTGAAGACGGCATCGACCGCCGTCGAGGACCGGTATCGCACGAGGACAGTGGCAAACGCGAGGATCACTAAGAATGAAGGGAGAGACGCACCTAGTGCCGCGATGAGGGCGCCAGGGACTCTTCTGAGCCTGTAGCCGGAAATCACAGCGACGTTCACCGCTATCGGCCCCGGAGCGCTCTGGGCGACAGCCAAGAGATCGACAAACTCCGAGTCTCCGAGCCATCCCTTATGGGACACCAGTTGCTTCCTGATGAGAGGGATCATGGCCCAGCCCCCGCCGAAAGTGAAGGCGCCTATCCTGAAGAAGCTCCAGAAGATCTCCCCAAGCGCTGCGTGAGGTTGTTGTATTGTGGCCGTATCTCCTGCCTCGGCTCCTGCCTTGGCTCCTGCTCGGGCTTCTTCCGGCAACGAGGACTCCTCCCAGGATCTGATGCGCTCTGATGCGCTTGCATTATAGCACTCGTCCCACCAAGGGTCTCGCTATCCATCCCCCTTTGCTCCTCATTCGTCCATCACCCTATCTAGCCATCTAGCAGGGGTTTATCGCATCAAAATGCGTCTAGCAGGGCAATGTCGGTGAAACCCGCCACGTTTCAGCCCTGTGGCGGGCAGAACCCGCAACTCGTATTTTTCGTGGCGGGCACCATCCGCCACTCGGAAGGCGCGTGGCGGGCGGGACCGGCAACGACGCTCCGGAGTGGCGGGCGAAACCCGCAACCGGTTCGCGTCGGGGGTTAAGGGTTGAGGGGTTCAGAAGTACGGGGGGGTTGAGAAGTACGGTGGGTTGAGAAGTACGAGGGTTGAGAAGTACGAGGGTTGAGAAGTACGGGGGGTTCAGAAGTACGAGGGATTCGAAGGTCCAAAAACACAAGAAGCCCTCGCGAGGGCTTTCGTGTAATGTACTGGCGAATCAGGATAAGGGGCTAGACCAGGTAATCCTTCAGCCGCTTGCTCCTCTGGGGATGCCGCAGCTTGCGGAGGGCTTTGGCTTCGATCTGCCTTATTCTTTCCCTCGTCACGCCGAACTCCCGGCCCACTTCCTCAAGCGTGCGGGCTTTGCCGTCATCGAGCCCGAAGCGAAGGCGCAGGACCTTCTGCTCTCGCTCGTTCAGGGTGTCGAGAACGCCTTCAATCTGCTCACGCAGCAAAAGGAACGAGGCCGCTTCAACAGGAGCGGGGGCGTCCTCATCCTCGATGAAGTCCCCGAGGTGGCTGTCTTCCTCTTCACCAATTGGCGTCTCCAGCGAGACTGGTTCCTGAGCGATCTTCAGGATCTCGCGGACCTTGTCGGCAGTGATGCCCATCTCCTCGGCAACTTCCTCGGGGGTTGGCTCGCGGCCAAGCTCCTGGATGAGGTGCCTGGAGGTCCTGATCAGCTTGTTGATGGTCTCGACCATATGGACAGGGATCCTGATGGTCCTGGCCTGGTCGGCTATTGCCCTGGTGATGGCCTGACGGATCCACCATGTGGCGTATGTGGACAGCTTGAACCCCTTCCGGAAGTCAAACTTCTCGACCGCCTTGATGAGGCCCATATTCCCTTCCTGGATGAGGTCCAGGAACTGCATCCCTCTGCCTACGTAGCGCTTGGCGATAGACACAACCAGACGCAGGTTGGCCTCGATGAGCCGGCCTTTGGCCATCTTGTCGCCCATCTCCATGCGCCGCGCGAGTTCGATCTCCTCTTCAGCCGTGAGAAGCGATACGCGCCCGATCTCCTTGAGGTACATCCTCACGGGGTCGTCCAGGGCCACCCCTTCGGGGATGGTGAGGTCGATCTCACCCGGCTCCTCGAGCTGCTCCTCAGGCACATCGGGCTCGTCATGCAGGACGGCTACATCATCCGGTCCCTGCTTGGCATCGCCGACGGTAATACCCATGTCGTGGAACTGCTTATAGACGTCGTCAACCTGCTCGGTCGTGAGATCTAGGCGACCGAGGGCATCCGCTACCTCGTCATGGGTCAAGAAGCCCTTTCTCTGACCGAGGGCGAGGAGATCTTTTACGACGTCCATGTCCACCGACTGCAATTCCTTCAACTATCTTCCCTCCTGGGGAACCCGGGAGACGATTTCCCATCGCCGCCGTCCCCAACGGACTTCACCTGTCGCAGTAGAACCTCAAACTCACTGCGGAGTGCTTCGAGGGCGGGACCATCCTTCTGGCGCTCCAGGGCTGCCATTCTCTCCCGGAGCTCAGATAGCCGGATCTCCTTTAGTTTCCGAAGGCAGTCCTGCAATATGCGCCTCGGTTGGCTTGCAGGCACGTTCGCGCAAAGCCCCGCCATCCACTCTGAAAGATCCTTGTCTTCTACCCCGTCAAGCGAACCGCGCTCGAGAGCTAAGAACGCTTCCCGGCACCTTTGGTCCGCAAAATCATCTGCAGTGAGGCTCTCGCGGACTAAGTTGCTGAGTCCTGTATCTTCGATGAGACACCGGATTACTCCTTCTTCAGCCTTTCTACGAACTATGCTTACTTCGGTATCGCCCTTCGCGCTTCCTGCTTCCGTTCCGGGCCTGGATGTCGTTCTCTGCCCAGGTAAAGGCTGGTTGTCATAATCGCTAGTATCCCTGTTTTCTGACTTTTTATACTTGGCTGCCTGCTGCGCTTTCCGCCTGTAAATTTCGACATCCTTGGCAAGCGAGTCCTTCTGCACGCCAAGTTCCCTGGAGATCTCCTCCACGTAGGCGGAAACCTCAAACTGGCTCTGAAGCGAGGCCAGCACAGGGAGCATGGCATCCTTCACGCGGAGTTTGCCTTCTATGCCCGACACACCGTAGAGCGCTTTTGCCTCTTCGTACAGGAACGAGATATCTGGCAGCGCGTCATCCAGCCTCTTCACGAACGCGTCTGTGCCCTCTTTGCGCAAAAACTCGTCAGGGTCCTTGGCCTTAGCGAAGGTTACCACTGAGCTGCGCCCTCCGGCCTCCCGGAACACCTCGATGCTCCGGCGAGCAGCCCGCTTGCCGGCCTCGTCCTGGTCGTACACAAGGAAGACCTTCTCCGAAAGCAGGAGGAGGGTTCGCGCTTGTTCGTGAGACAGAGCGGTACCCATCCCCGCAACCGTATAGTCTATTCCGTGCTGGAAGGACATGATAACGTCCATATACCCTTCCATGATGCATACCTTGTTCTCGCGCCGGATGGAGGGCTTGGCCAGGTTCAGCGCGTAGAGCTCCTTCCCCTTCCTGAAGAGAGGGGTGTCGGGCGAGTTTAGGTACTTGGGCTGCTCATCTCCTAACGCCCTTCCCCCGAATCCGATGAGTTCACCGGCGGCATCCCAGATAGGGAATGTGATCCGGTTTCGAAACCTGTCGTAGAACCCACCGCTCTGACGCTCAAGCAGGAGTCCCGCTTTGAACATGTCGGCCCTGTCGATCCCTGCTGACCTGCCGCTGCCGGCTATGAACTCCCACTCGGGAGGGGCATACCCGAGACCGAACCTATCGATGGTCTCCCTCGACAGGCCCCGCTGCTCCAGGTACTGCCTCGCCGCCCTGCCCGAAGGCCCGTCCAACGCCTCGCGGTAACGCTTCTGGGCGTACGCAAGCGCGGCCCGTAGCCTCTGCCGTTCCCTCATCGCGGCCTCTTCCTGTGCGCGAGCGCGACCTGTAGGCAGCGTGACCCCCGCTCTTCTGGCCAGGGCCGCGAGGGCT
This sequence comes from uncultured Eubacteriales bacterium, assembly GCA_964602455.1. Classification (GTDB taxonomy): domain Bacteria; phylum Bacillota; class Sulfobacillia; order Fermentithermobacillales; family Fermentithermobacillaceae; genus JBBDIP01. The sequence goes on from CAZRRG010000002.1 coordinate 41,596, forward strand.
TCCGGAAAAGTGATCCCGTCTTTCCTCATGAGAAAATGGAACACGGTGCCGCCTGCGCCGCATCCGAAGCAGTAAAACAACTGCTTGTCGGGGTCAACCGAGAACGAGGGCGTCTTTTCCTCGTGGAACGGGCAAAGACCGACGTAGTTCTTGCCTGTCTTGCGAAGCTTCACATACTCAGAAATCAGGGACACGATATCTACCCTGGACTTTACCTCGGCTATTACATCGTCACCGTAGAACCCGCCTGGCAAATCAAATCTCCTCGTAGTTCCAAGTCTTGGGGACAAAGATCTTGTTGTAGCGCGCTATCGCGAACCGGTCGGTCATGCCCGCGACGTAATCCCTGACCGCGCCAGGTTCTCCGGCGTACCTGTACGAGCCGGTCATATCCTCGGGATGCTCACGGAAGTGGTAGTACAGCGCCTCAACCAGGCCCTTTGCCTTGTCCTCTTCCTTCTTGGCCGCTGAATCCACATAGACGCGCTCAAACAGGAATGTTCTTAAGACGTTCAGAGCCCAAAGCGGTTCCCCTTCCAGGATCACCTGTCCGGACTCAATGCTCTGTTCGATCACAGCGGTAACCAGCGTGTTGATCCTCTGCCCGTGAGTCTTGCCGAGCACCCGGAGAGCGTCCCCCGGCAAGGCGTCCTGAGCCAGGACTCCCCCGCGCAGGGCATCGTCGATATCGTGGTTTACGTACGCGATCCTATCGGCAAGCTGGACGCACCGTCCTTCTGAGGTCGAAGGCTTCTGCTTCCACGGGTGGTTCACGATGCCGTCCCGGACTTCCCAGGTGAGGTTTAGCCCCCCGCTCTCCAGGACGTCGACGACCCTGAGGGACTGCTCGTTGTGGGAGAACCCTCCCGGATGAACCCTGTCCAGCACATCCTCACCGGCGTGGCCGAACGGTGTATGCCCCAGGTCGTGGCCCAGCGCGATCGCTTCGGTAAGGTCCTCGTTAAGCCTAAGACCCCTGGCTATGGTGCGGGCGATCTGGCATACCTCAAGGGTATGGGTCAGGCGCGTGCGGAAATGGTCAGCCTCAGGCGCGATGAAAACCTGGGTCTTGTCTTTAAGGCGCCTGAACGCCTTGGAGTGCACGACCCTGTCGCGATCCCGTTGAAAGACAGTACGAATAGGGCACTCCTCTTCAGGCACGGCCCGGCCTTTGGAGTTCGCGGCAAGGGTGGCCATACCGGACAGCGTGGAGGCCTCAATTTCCATGGTGCGCTCGCGGATCGTCTTACTTTTGTCCATGAGAACATATTCGAAGAAACCTCGTGATCTCCTCCGATTAGCTCAAGCGAGAAGGCCCCGGCGCAATACCGGGGCCTATCCGCGTCATCGTTAGCCGGCGAGCCCTAGGGCCGTCCGGCCGGTCTGCTACTTCTGGGGATGGTCGAGCGCCGCGTGGGCGGCAGCCAGCCTTGCCACAGGAACCCTGAAGGGCGAGCAGGAGACGTAGTCGAGTCCGACCATGTGGCAGAACTCCACCGATTCGGGATCTCCGCCGTGCTCGCCGCAGATACCGATCACGAGGTCTGGACGAGTCTTGCGACCCAGCTGCACGGCCATCTCAACGAGCTTGCCCACTCCCTGCCTGTCGAGGGTCTGGAACGGGTTCTCCTTGAAGTACTTCTTCTCCAGGTAAGCGTGGAGGAACTTCGCCTCGGCGTCGTCACGGCTGTACCCAAAGGTCATCTGGGTGAGGTCGTTGGTGCCGAAGGAGAAGAACTCGGCCCACTTGGCGATATCGTCAGCAACGAGAGCTGCACGCGGGATCTCGATCATGGTGCCTACGACTATCGGGAAGTCGACGCCGGTCTCCTTGCGGACCTCTTCGCCGACCCTGACGACCATCTCGCGGTTCTCCTCGATCTCAGGCTCGATGCCAACCAAGGGGATCATGACTTCCGGCTTTACGTCGGTGTAGCCATCCTTGAACAGCTGAGCGGTGGCCTGGAAGATCGCCCTGGCCTGCATCTCGTAGATCTCGGGCCACAGGACGCCCAAGCGGCAGCCGCGGAGCCCCATCATGGGGTTGGCCTCATGCAGCTCCCTGGCCTTGGCGAGGGTCTCCTCGACCTTGGCGATCTCGGACGCGGGGGCGTTCTGGTGCTTCATCTCTACCAGCCTGACAGCCAGTTCCTCGGTTGACGGGAGGAACTCGTGAAGCGGCGGGTCAAGCAGTCTGATGGTCACGGGGAATCCCCGCATGGCCTTCAGGATCCCGTAGAAGTCTTCCTGCTGCATGGGAAGGAGCTTGTCGAGAGCCGCCTTACGCTGTTCGACGGTCTCGGCCATGATCATCTCCTGAACCACTGGCAGCCTATCGGCCGCCATGAACATGTGCTCGGTACGGGTGAGGCCGATACCCTCGGCTCCGAGAGCGCGGGCCTTCTCGGCATCGGCAGGAGTGTCGGCGTTGGCCTTCACACCGAGGCGGCGGACTTCGTCAGCCCAGGTGAGGATCTCTTCGAAGGCGCCGGAGAGCTTCGGCTCGACCAAGGGGACCGCTCCGATGAACACGTTGCCGGTGCTGCCATCGATCGAGATTACGTCTCCCTCTTTGATGGTGGCCTTGCCGATAGTGGCCTTGCGGTTCTCGATATCCAGGTGGAGAGCGTCGCAACCGACGATGGCGGGCTTGCCCATTCCACGAGCAACGACCGCCGCGTGGCAGGTCATTCCGCCGCGAGAGGTAAGCACGCCCTGCGCGAAGACGATGCCGGGCATGTCTTCGGGCTTGGTCTCAGGCCTGACCAGGATGACCTTCTCGCCTTCCTGGCCCATCTTCTCGGCCTTCTTGTAGTCAAACACCACGGCGCCGATAGCGGCTCCCGGCGAAGCGGGAAGACCCTTGCCGACGACCTCGGCCTTGGCGTTGGGATCGATGCCCCTGTGGAGCATGCGTGACACTTCGTCGGCCTTGACCCTCTTCAGAGCCTCGGTCTTGGTGATACGGCCTTCGTGAACCATCTGGCGGGCTATCTCCAGCGAGGCGGCGGCGGTGCGCTTGCCGGTACGGGTCTGGAGCATGTACAGCTTCCCGTGCTCGATGGTGAACTCCATGTCCTGCATATCGCGGTAGTGATCCTCGAGCGTCTTCGCCACCTGCTTGATCTGCTCGTAGGTCTCGGGCAGGTCGTTAGGCATTTCGGCGATGGGCTTGGGGGTCCGGATACCGGCGACGACGTCTTCGCCCTGAGCGTTGACCAGGTACTCGCCGTACAGCACGTTCTCACCGGTCGACGGGTTCCTGGTGAACATAACACCGGTGCCCGAGTCAAATCCCATGTTACCGAACACCATCATCTGGACGTTGACGGCGGTCCCGAGATCATCGGGGATCTTGTTGATCTTGCGGTACACGATGGCGCGCTCGGTGTTCCAGGAGCGGAACACGGCCTCGACGGCCATCTTGAGCTGGTCCATCGGGTTGTCCGGGAACTCGATGCCGGCGTGCTCCTTCACGACCTTACGGTAGCCGGCGATGACCTTCTTCAGGCCCTCGACCGAGATCTCGTAGTCGTACTTCACTTTCTCGGCTTCACGCTGGGCCACAAGGACATGCTCGAAGTGGTCGTGGTCGACGCCGAGCACTACGTCGCCGAACATCTGCATGAACCTTCGGTGGCAGTCCAGCGCAAACCGCTCGTTGCCGGTGGCGTCAATGAGCCCCTGCACGCTGTTGTCATTTAGTCCGAGGTTCAGGATGGTGTCCATCATGCCGGGCATGCTGATGGCAGCGCCCGAACGGACCGAGACCAGGAGGGGATTCTTCCTGCCTCCAAAGGTCTTTCCGGTCTCCTGCTCAAGAGCCTTGACGTGAGTCTCGACTTCTTCCCAGAGACCCTCCGGCAGCTTCTTGCCTTCCTTGTAGTACTCGATACAGGTCGCAGTCGTGATAGTGAATCCCGGGGGCACCGGCAGACCGATACGGGTCATCTCCGCCAATCCCGCGCCCTTGCCGCCGAGGACAGACCTCATGCTGTCATTGCCCTCGCGGAAACTGTACACGCGCTTTGTTCCCACGCTTCCGCCTCCTATGTTGTGAGTCTTGAATCTCCGAGAGTTGGGTGGTGCATAAGGCCCGACTGCACAATCGGGGATATTGTATCCGTTAGTGAAGGTGCATTTCAATAATCACCCTTCCCTACCTAGCAAGGGTAGAATGTGGGCAAAATCGGCATAGCTGGTATACAGGCGAGAAACTCTGCGCAAGAGCGCCAACCTGTTTGACCGCACTGCAAGATCATCCGCCATGATTAGCACTTCATCCAAGCAACGGTCGACAGGTCCCCGGAGACCAGCCAGGCGGTCGAGGTACCCGCCGTAGTCGCCCTCCTCGTACATCCGGGCAAGGATGGGCGAGACCTCTGTGACGGCACAGTGCAAAGCCCTCTCCGGCTCCTCCGCGAGGAGGTCGGGATCGACGTCTCCCCCGCTCTCCGCACCCTTGGCCAGGACGCTGGTGCGCCTCCACCCGGTGACGACATCGGCAAGTCTTTTCCCTTCCAGCCGGGAGAGGGCCTGGGCCATTGCGGGCAGCCTTGCAATCCGCTTCTCGCCGCCTCCAAGCGCCGCTCTTGTAACCTCAACTGAGAAGCCTCTATCGATGAGGGCGCCTTCCACTCTGCCCAGAAGGAACTGTAGCAGCTTGGCTTTGCGATCCGGCGCAGGATTCATGACAACTCCGGTAGCCAAGCGCAGGGGCTCATCGAGCAGCCCCTCCAAGTCCGCGTCGTACCCGTGGCCCATCAGGATCGAGACCACGCCCATGGCGTTCCGCCGCAGGCCAAACGGGTCCGCTGAACCCGAGACCTCCATGCCGAGGGAGAACGCGACAGCCAGTGTGTCGAGTTTGTCCACCAGAGCAACCACCGACGGGATACCTGGCTCGGGAAGCCGGTCTTTGGCGCCGCGAGGGAGATACTGGTCCCGGATGGCCGCCACGATCCCGGCGGGCAGGCCCTCGAGCTCGCCGTAACGCCATCCCATGATGCCCTCGAGTTCAGGGAACTCCCTGACCATTGCGGTGACCAGGTCGGCCTTCGCCAGCTTAGCCGCACGAGCAGCCACATCCGCATCGAAACGCTCTTGACTGCCCGTCTCAGGACTGCTGACCGCGGACCTATGCTGCAGCGCCGGCGAGACCACACGCGCCAGACGCTCCATGCGGCCGGCCTTATCAAGCATGGTTCCGGAGTTGCGCAGGAACCGGACTCCCGCGAGTTCAGGCAGTCTGGCCTCCAGCGATACCTTCCTGTCCTGTTCGAAGAAGAACTCGGCGTCCTCGAGCCTGGCCCGCAGGACCCACTCGTTTCCGGAGCGCACGGTCTCCATGCCGTGACTGGGATGCCCGTCCCTTACTCCCACAAAACCCGGGAGTATGTTGCCCTGGGCGTCCTCTACAGGGAAGTACCTTTGGTGATGGCGCATGGCCGTCACCAGCACTTCCTTGGGAAGGCTCCGGTACCTGTCCTCAAATCGCCCCAGGAAAGCCGAAGGATGTTCGCAGAGGGACGTGACCTCCGACAACAGCTCGTCGTCGATGACCGGCTCGCCCCCGAGCTCCAAGGCTACCTTCCGCGCTCCTTCAGTGATGAGCGCGGCGCGGCGGTCGGGATCCACGATCACCGACGCGTCATCCATCACCTTGAAGTAGTCGGCTGCTGAGGGCACTTCCAGGGGACCCGGGTGGAGAGTCCGGTGGCCCAAGGTACGCCGGCCCGAAGAGTGCCCGGCGATGAACATGGGCACGACGTCTTTCCCGTAGAGGGCGACGACCCAGCGGATGGGCCTGTACCAGCGCCAGTTCTCGTCACCCCACCGCATCGGGTAGGGAGACTCCAGCCCCATAACGACGGAGGGCAGGATGGCGGATAGGACATCGGCCGCCGGCCGGCCCTTCTCGTGACGCTGGCCGTACACGTACTCGCCTCCGGCCTCCTCCTTGAGGATCACCTCTGACGGGTCTATCCCCAGCGACCGGGCAAATCCCAGGAGCGCCTTGGACGGATTGCCGTCCTGGTCATACGCCGCCTTCTTGGAAGGCCCCCTTACTTCGGTGACGGCGTCGCCGCTCCTATCGGAAAGGTCTTCAACAACCAAGACCAGCCTGCGCGGGGTGCCGTAGGTCTTTACTTCCGAAAACGCCATGCGGGCCTCTTTGAGAGCAGCCTCGGCCTTGGCGCGCAGGTCCCGCACCGCTAGGGGAAGATAGCGGGCCGGTATCTCGTCGCAACCTACCTCAAGCAGGAACTTCTCAGGCATGGTCTTCGCCCTCCAGATCAAGGGCGTACTTCTTGGCGCACGCTCTGGTAAGCGCCCTCACCCGCCCGATGTAGTTCTGACGCTCCGACACCGAAAGGGCGCCCCGAGCGTCAAGAAGGTTGAAGGTATGGGAGCACTTCAGGGCCCAATCGTAAGACGGGAGCACGAGGCCCTTTTCGAGCACCCGCTTGGACTCTGCCTCGTACATGTCGAACAGGCTGCGCAGCATGTCGGTGTCGGCAACCTCAAATCCGTAAGCGGAACCCTGCTTCTCCTGGTCAAGGAAGATATCCTTGTATCGCAAGCCGGGCGACACCATTACATCCCAGGAGTTGTCGAGTCCCTGTATGTATGCCGCAAGCCGCTCGAGCCCGTAGGTTATCTCGCAAGAGATGGGGTTCACCTGGAGCCCGCCCATCTCCTGGAAGTAGGTGAACTGGGTAATCTCGTTTCCGTCCAGCCAGACTTCCCAGCCCAGGCCTGACGCACCCAACGTGGGGGATTCCCAGTTGTCCTCGACAAGGCGGATATCGTGTTCTTCCCTGTGGATCCCCAACCGCTCCAGCGACTCTATGTACATCTCCACAATCATATCGGGCGGCGGCTTCAGGATGACCTGGAACTGGAAGTAGTGGCCCATGCGGTACGGGTTGTCCCCGTAGCGGGCATCCTGAGGCCTTCTCGAGGGTTCAACATAAGCGATCTTCCACGGCTTTTTGCCCAGTACCCTGAAGAAGGTATAGGGGTTCATCGTCCCCGCGCCTTTTTCGGTATCGTAGGGCTGAGCAATGTAGCAGCCCTTTTCGGCCCAGAACCCTTGGAGAGCCGCGATCACGTCGCAGAATGTCTTGATCTCCTGCACCTTCGGTAGACTCCTTCCTGTAGCGCCCCGGCCCTGAGGGTCTGCCCGCCGATTGCCAGGCATCCGGGGACAGTCGATCTTCGCCGCCGTCACACCTCTATCCTTTCCACGAGGGAGACGGAGTTAAGGCGTTTGCCCAGAATACCGGAAATGTAGGCGATGAGGACGGCGGTTGCCTCTTTGCGAACGACTCCCCGGGCGTTAACGCTAGGACCCGAACGGCCGCTTTCAGATATGAGAGAGAGCGTACGCGCAGCCCCCAAGGACACCTCTGTCATCTCCTCGCCCAGAACGGACTGGCCTTTGCATTTGGGGCAGATGATACCGCCGGCGGTAGGCGAGAAGAAGAGCGGCGCTGACGGAGGAGAGCCGCACAACGCGCACGCGCCGAAGGTGGGAGCGAACCCTGTCCTGGCAAGGATGCCGATGGCGCCCCAGATCGCTACGGGCCAGGGATCCTCCCTCTCCTCCAACGCAGTGAGAACCGCGTCCGAGAACTCAAAGACGGCGGGATTAGCCTCCCGCAAGGGAAGGATCGAGGACAGGAGTTCCGCCAGGAAGCCCGCGTACACCATCTTGTTGTAGTCCAGCATGATCCCGGCGTAGGACCGCGACGCGCCGACCTGGGTTATGCGGTCAAAGGTGCGCCCCCTGAACACTTCTATTGTCGCCTTGCTGTAGGGCTGAGTTATTGCCGAAAGCTTGCTCTGCGGCCTCCGGGCGCCCTTCACAACAGCCTTCACTAACCCCTCGTCGCGAGTCAGGACCGTCGCCACTCTATCGTGCTCGCCCAGGTCGAACTGGGCGAGGAATATGCCCTCGGTCTGGTACAGCATCTACTTCGGACCCGTGCCGGGCGACAGCGGCAACGCCAGACCAGCCAGCGCCGGGAGCACGATAAGGGCAAGATAGAGAGCGAACGGTCTCCAGCGGGTATCCAGGAAGGACTGGAGCCTGGGGCCAAGTTCGGGGATGACGGGGCAGAACACGATGAGACCGATAAGGACCGAGAACGCCGCGGACAGCAACACCCCGGCGGCCGCTACATCTTTCACAACCTTGGCGATGGGGTTGTGGCGGGGCTCCAGGAGATCGGTCATTGACTCTGCCACAGTGTTCACAACCTCGGCCAGCAGTACGCCTGCGATAGCGAGCACGACCATAAGTACCTCCATCCGCCCGACCCCGAGCACTATGCAGGCGGCGCCGGCCAGGGTAGCCAGGAGAACGTGCAGCCGCATGTTGGGTTGGGTCAGGTAGACGTAGGAGAGTCCTTCCCAGGCATATGCAAAGCTCCTCGCGACAGGGCGAAGCCCCCAGGAGGAAGGCGGGCTGCCGTAGAGACCGTAGGCGCCCTTCAGACCCTTATTACCGCTCTCAGGGCCTCGTCCTGGCGCTTCCACATGACCGCCTCTTTTTCCGGAGTGTCGTGGTCGTACCCAAGTAGATGGAGGGCGCCGTGAACCAGAAGGAGAGCGATCTCTTCCTGCACGGTCTTGCCGTTGACCTTTGCCTGCCGGGCTGCCGTGTCCAGAGAGATGATCACATCGCCCAGCATCTCCGGTATCCCGGGGACCTTGACCATATCTTCCTCATCGCTATCCCTGAAAGCGAAGGAGAGCACGTCCGTTGGCCCTTCCACCCCACGGTACTGCTGGTTTAGCTCGGCGATGAAATCATCGTTGGTGAAGAGCACCGACACCTCGGCTTCCCCGGGTTTAAAGCCCGAGAGAGAAAGCGCGGCGTGCACAGCGCTTTCAGCCAGGTGGGCAAGCGCCTCCTTTTCACCATCGGGAAGTTCGGGATTGGTTAACGTGTCGATCTCGACAGTCACGTAGCTATCCTCCATCGCGGTTACGAGCCCTGCTTGGGCCTATCCGGATACTCGATCCTGGTGTGGAACACTCCCGCAAGCACCCGGGTGAAGGTATCGGCCACCGTATCGAGTTCCCGGAGCGTGAGGTCAGAACGGTCCAGCTGCTGGTCCAGTAGCCTTTCACGGATGATCTTCCTCACGACCGACTCGATCCTGGCCGGAGTTGGCTTGGACAGAGACCGCACCGCCGCTTCAACGCCGTCCGCCAGCATCACCATGGCAACCTCTTTGGAGCCGGGCCTCGGCCCCTCATACCGGAAATCCCACTCCTCCGGCGTCCGGCTGTCCTTCGGCTGGTTCTCGGCTGCCTTGTTGTAGAAGTATGAAGCCAGCATGGTCCCGTGATGCTCGGCGATGAACTGCCGGATGACCATCGGCACGTTGTGTTCGGCGGCAAGCTCCAGACCGTCCTTGACGTGGGCGGTTATCACGCTCGCCGAAAGCGTCGGGGTCATCTTATCGTGGGGATTGTCCATACCTGGAACCTGGTTCTCGGTGAAGAAGTAGGGCCTCTTAATCTTGCCGATGTCGTGATAGTAAGCTCCTACGCGAGCCAGAAGGCTATCGGCGCCTATCGCCATGGCCGCCGCCTCGGCGAGATTGCCGACCATAATGCTGTGGTGGTAGGTACCCGGAGCCTCAAGGAGCAACCTGTGCAGAAGCGGGTGCTCCGGGCTGGATAGCTCGATAAGGCGGATAGGCGTGATGATGCCGAAAGCCATCTCAAAAAGCGGGAGCGAGCCAATCGCCAGTATCGCGGACAGCGGCCCGTTGATGAGGACCATGAGAGTGTCCTTCCAAATGAGGATGTCCGAAAGCGGCACGCCGCCTGTGAGTCCGAGGATCAAGTAGGTAGTCCCTTGCACTCCCATGACAATGAACCCGGCGCGCAGGAGATTGGTCCGGTTCCAGTCCTGCTTAACCGATAGCGCCGCCGCGAGGCTTCCCGCAACGCCCAAGGGGAAGAGTCTTAGGTCAAATCCGGTGATCACTCCGGACACCAGCGTTAGGGCGCAACCGACGATGACTCCGAACTTGCGATCGAACAGCGTAGCCGCCAGCATGGCCCCTCCCGCGGCAGGCACCAGGAGAGGAGAAACGGTGGCGAGACCCCTAGCGGCGATGACGCCCAGCATCACGATCGCGGCCACGAGCCCGATCTTGTTGCCTGACAGGGCTTCGGGCATCTCGAGCCTGAGATAGACGACAATGAGCGCGCACACAAGCAGCGACATGAGCGCCGATCCGGCGATCGATGAAAACCTTATCCGGGTGCCGACCATCCCTAGCTTTGTTAGGATCGCCATTTGATCTTCGGTCACCACGTCGCCCTCGCGGACAATAAACTGACCCCGCCGGATCCTCACCGGCTCGACGGAATCCAAAGCTTCCTTGAGCCTCCGCTGGCTCTCTTCTTCGTTGTAGGTCATGTTCGGGACCAGATTCTTTGTGACAAAAGAGCCCAGAGTGACAGCCACGTGATTGGGGATGTCGGGATCGCGGAGGAGATCATCCCGAATCTCGTTCTTTGCCTTGTCGAGGTTCTCGGGCTTGAGACCCAGGGTAAGTGGTTCTGACACAACCTCGTCAAGCTTGACAAAGGCCTGGTCCAGCACGGTGCCCCCTGCCGCGACCGTGGCGATGATGTCTCCGTCTGAGGCATCGTCGGCCAGGTACGCCCGCAGCGCCTGGATGACTTCCTGAGTGGAAGAATCGGGATCGGCCGCGGTGTCGGCAATGGCTTTCCGGAAGGCGGCTATCTGCCCCCGGATGTCCACTAAGACCTTCGGATCATTGTCGTACACCTTGGACACGGTCTCGGCTTTTTCTTGCCGGAGCCTCTCCGTGGCCGCGTCGTCGATGACTTCCGAAGGGGCTTTCACGTTAACGGACGACACGTCCCCAACCTCGAGCCTCACGGACTGGGGCACCAGCGACACGAAGAACACACCGAAGATAATCACAAAGGCAGTAATCCCCCAGAACAGCTGGGGGCTTTCTCTTGTGAGCCTCGAAAGACCCGGAAGAGATCTCCCGTTATCCTTCTCGCCGCCGCGCTTCGCCACTATCTGGCCGTCTCCTCTTTCTGCCCCGAGTTATCGAACCGGTCGTAGGCCCTGATGATCCGGGTAACAAGTTCGTGTCTCACAACATCCCTGTCCGACATATAGACGAAAGCTATCCCAGGCGTATCTCGCAGTACCACTCGCACCTGCTCCAGTCCCGAGTAGACTCCTTTTGGGAGGTCTATCTGGGTCACGTCGCCTGTGACCACAAGTTTGGAGTTGAGGCCCATCCTGGTCAAGAACATCTTCATCTGCTCCGGAGTCGTGTTCTGGGCTTCATCGAGAATGACGAACGCGGACTCCAGAGTTCGCCCCCTCATGTACGCCAGGGGAGCGACCTCGATGAGACCTCTCTCCATGTACTTCTGGAACGTGTCCAATCCCAGTATATCGAACAGAGCGTCATACAACGGCCGAAGGTAAGGATTCACCTTCTCCTGGATGTCGCCCGGAAGGAACCCCAGCCGCTCGCCTGCTTCCACTGCCGGTCGGGTCAGGATGATCCTGTCCACTTCCTTCTTACGAAAAGAAGCGACCGCCATAGCTACAGCAAGATACGTCTTTCCGGTACCGGCGGGACCGATGCCGAATACAAGGGGGTTCTTCCTTATGGCCTCCATGTACTCCTTTTGGCCGGCCGTCCTTGGCCCGATCGGCCGCCCCCTATGGTTTACAAGTATGTTGTCTCCCTGCTCCACTAAAGGATGACCTTCCTTTACAGACCGGATAACGTAACGGACATCCTGGGTGCTGACCTTCTGTCCCGACCTTGCCCTCGACAAGAGGTGGTCAAGGACAATCTTGGCCGTGGCCAGTTCCTCATCATCGCCGTGGATCACGAGGTTCTTGCCACGAGCAGTGATCTTCACGTCGAGGCTATCCTCAAGAAGGGCAAGATTCTCATCATAGGAACCGAAGAGCCGGAACATATCGCCGTTATCCAGGATCTCAAAGACTACTTGACTGCCTTGTTTTTCGGGCAAGTTTACCTGTCAACCTCCGAATCCCTGCCCTGCCACGGCCGTATGACCCCGATTTCCTCGATTGCGCTGGCAGTTGCGCGGACCTCTATCATATCCGCGGTCGACCTCTCGACCTTGCAGCTCAAGTCTACCAATTTCGCAGGAGAAGGCAATTGTCCAAGGATGGCTTCCCTCATCAACTTCTCCGCTGCTGCGAAGGCTTCCTCTGGCGACAGGGTTTTCTGCGTCCATTGTACCTCATAGAATACCCGATTCACGATCCTGGTTTCCCGGCCCGTCCCTCTGAAGGCGGTGAAGACGGGGTAATCCTCGACCTCGTACCACTCGAAGGAGTTCCCTCTTCCCCACAGCACGAACTCATTGGCGCCGCGGCGGATGACGGTCGTCTCGATCTTGCGGCCGGTCCGTTGCGCCACGGGCTGCACCAACGGCACTTCCCTGTACATCTCGTACCAGACCATGGCGGCCACATTGCCCCTGGCTCCGGCAAGAGCGCCTGACGGGTTCCCGGCTATCAGAAGATCTCCTGCCTTGACGGTCTCTCCTGCCTGGATGACGGGAGATCCCGACAGTACCAGGACCGACTGCACGACGCCGTCCTTCGCCGCCACTACGTCGCCGGGACCCACGGTTTCAGGCCTCACCCTTTCGACGACCTCAATGACCGCCAAGGTTCCTTGAAACCGGACGTACACCCAAGCTATCTCAGGGTTCTGGTCAAGAATGGCTGCTTCCACGGCGCTTTCCGAGATACGGCTGCGCCGCGCCCCCGGCACAAGGCCGACCGAGGCAGCCGCCGAGAGCACCTTGGCCGGTTCGACCTTCTCGGAGCCCGTCACCTGTATAGACCAGACAGAACCGGAGAGGTACAAGAGCACCAGCACCACGATAGATGCCGCGATCAGGGCCGTGGGACGCCTCCTGATCTTGCCTAGCGTGAACGGCAGTCCGACGCGGCGGACTATCCGCGGCGCGCACCGGGCGCGCCGTGCCAGCCGGTGGATGTCGCGGTACCTTTGGAGCGTGGTGCAGAAAAAGACGGAGGACTCGGCGGTATCGAAGTCCCACATCGGGAAACCGGCGGAAAGGCAGAGGTTGACGAGGCGCTCCGGGTTCTTGCCCCTGACTTCCACCCGGACGTATCCCTGAAGGTATTCCTTGATCCTCTTGGGGCCCACGCCTATGTCTCCATCTGGACAGACCCCAAGCTGCCCCTCACGATCATGTCTTCCTTGCTCACTTCCTCGATCTGAAGCGAGCGTCCCAGTATGGCGATCTGCCCCTTTCCGACCCCTATCACGATCTTCTCGGGCGAATACTGGATTAGACCCCTGTGGTTCTGGATAAGGACGCCCAGGTCACCAACTATCGTAACTTTGGGCAAGTCCAGCGAAACATCCAGGGGCAGCTCAAGGATCTCCGAGAGTTCCTGCCTAAGTCGTCTCAGCAATGCGTGCCAACTCTCTTCGGGCTTATACCAAATGTCTATGTGGATTCCCCGGCGGTAAGAAACGAAACGGGACCTCTTTCGAGGTCCCGTTCATTCCTGTCTTGCAGTGGTATATCAGCGGAAACGATGCTTTCTCTGGCGCGCGGCCTCAGACTTCTTCTTTCGCCTCACGCTCGGGCTCTCATAGTGCTCATGCTTGCGCACGTCGCGAAGGACTCCGGACCTTTGGCACTCTCTCTTGAAGCGGCGCAGGGCGCTGTCGAAATTCTCATCTTTACCTACTCTTATCTCTGGCAAGTCGTATCGTCCCTCCCTCCGCCGCAGGTATTTCCCCGCTCCCTCATTAACATTTGGATTGTACACTAGCTGCCTGCACACGGTCAATTACCAGTACCCCCGGGATGGGGCCTTCACTCCACCCGGCGAACTTCCCTCACTTCGTCTGCTTGCCGCGTTACCGCCAGCTCGACCAACCGTTGGACGAGGGCCGGGAACGGCAGTCCCGATGCCTCCCACAGCTTGGGGTACATGCTGATGCTGGTGAAGCCTGGTATCGTGTTGAGCTCGTTCACGAGGACGGCGTCCGTCTCCGGGTCGACGAAGAAGTCCACCCGGGCCATCCCCTTGCATCCGGTAGCCTTATATGCGGCAACAGCCACGTCCTGTACGCGCCGCATCAGCTCCGGGGAGAGAGGCGCGGGTATCGCGTACTGGGTGGTCTCGTCGATGTACTTGGCCTCGTAGTCGTAGAACTCGCGGCCCGGCAGTATCTGGCCGGCGACCGACGCCACCGGTTCGTCGTTTCCGAGGACACTGCACTCCACCTCAAGAAGGCCTTCCTGGGAGGGCTCAATGAGCGCCCGCGTGTCATACAGAAACGCGGCGTCCAGCGCCTTTGCCATCGCGTCCGGGCGCTTCACTTTGGTTACTCCGAGGCTGGAACCCGAACCCGATGGCTTTACGAAGACAGGATACTTGATGAGTCCGGAAAGGGCGTTCAGGACCTCGGGGCCCTTCGTCCTCCAGGCGAATCTCTCAACCGTGAATCCGGGGACGTGTGGAACGCCGTGGGTCTGAAGCAGCCGCTTGGTCGTGCTCTTGTCCATGCAGACGGCCGACGCCAACGGAGGCGCGCCGATGTAGGGGATCCCCGACATCTCCAGGAGCCCCTGTACGGTCCCGTCTTCTCCATAAAGCCCGTGGAGCACGGGAAAAACGGCGTCTACAGGGACTTTGTACAGGCCGCCGGGCCCCTCCACCCAAAGCCCTTTTCTCGATGGGTCGGGGAGTATTGCGCAAGCCGGACCGAGGTCCGACGTGACAACGGCCGCCCGGTTACCCAGGAACCCGGAGCAGTCGCCCATGAAAACCCAGTGTCCATCCCTGGTAATGCCTGCTCCCACAACATCCATGCCGGTCTCCAGAGCGGCGCGGTATATCGAGCGCGCCGAGAGCACCGATATCTCGTGCTCTCCAGATCTGCCGCCGAACAGAAGACACAATCTTGTTTGGTTCACCGATACCACCCGCTTCACGGAGATTAGCGCAGTTACGAGATGAGTTGCCCCGTGACGAGACCTTCTCGGGCGCGGTCTACCCTCACGGCCACGATCTTGCCCTTGTGCTCGTCGCCACCGGCAAACTCGCACCGCATGTAGTTGCGGGTCACCCCGGTCAAGAGTCCGCCTCGAGTCCTGTCGTCCTCAGCCAATACCTCAACAACCCTGCCCTCATGTTTACGGTGGAACGACAGGGAGAGTTCCTTTCCCAGCCTCAAGAGACGCCCTACTCTCTCGTCTTTCTCAGCCTCAGGCACTTTGCTCTGCGAGGAAAACGCGCGAGTGCCCGGGCGCGGCGAGAACTTGAAGGCGTGGATGCGGGAAAACGAAGCATGAGCAGCCACTTTGAGCGTCTCCTCGAAGTCGCCTGCACTCTCGCCGGGGAAGCCGGCGATTATGTCTGTCGTAATGCCTGCGTTGGGCGCGATCTTCCGGGCTTCCTCCACCACCCGGAGGAATCCGCGCACGTCGTAGCGCCGGCCCATCGCGCGGAGGACCTTGTCGCTCCCGCTCTGAAGCGGAAGGTGAAGGTGAGCGCAGACCTGTGGGAGGCGCAGGCAGTCCAGAAGGTCGTCATCGACATCGTGAGGCTCCAGCGAGCTTATGCGCAGGCGGATCAGCCCCTCTACCCTGCTGACCTGCCTCACCACTTCCGGAAGCGAGGGAAGGGTGTCGGGTTCCTCCTTGCCGTACAGGCCGATATGGGTCCCGGTAAGGACGATCTCCTTGTAGCCTTTGGCGACCAGCGCCCTGGCTTCATCCATGATCCTTTGCGGCGGCCTCGAGCGGGACGGGCCCCTGGCGAAGGGCACGATGCAGTAAGCGCAAAAGTCGCCGCATCCTTCCTGGATCTTCAGGAATGCCCTGGTGAGACTTGGAGTCTCCACAGGAGTCTCCTCGAAGGCCGGAGCCCCTCCTCTCGAAGACGCGTGGGGTGTGACTCCGACTGCGGTCTCCCCCGACTCCAGGGCGGAGAGGGCCAGATCGGCTAAGGCGCCGCGGCCCAACACCCCGCCAACAGCAATAACGCCGGGGATGTCCGCTACATCCCGGGGGGCCACCTGGGAGTAGCAACCGCTGACAACCACCTTGGCCCCGCTCCTTGCCGCGGCCCTTATGGCCTGCCGGCACTTGGCGGCGCCCTTTGCGGTTACCGCGCAGGTGTTTATGACAACAACGTCGCTGGGGCCTTCGTCAACCACCCGAAACCCCTTGCGCTCGAAGCTTTCCTTTAGGAAATCGGTATCGTACTGGTTCTGCTTGCAGCCGAAGGTACGAAAGGAGACCGTGTACTCGGGCAAATAGCCAACCCCGCATGAAGTGGATTGAGATCATCCCTGTGGGGATCATCACGCCAGCATTATACCCATGAGCAAGGATAGTGCGATAGCCAGGTTTCGGCGGTCCTCCGTCGAACGGCGGTATGCCTAGCATAGGCAGCAACGGCAGATCGGGTTAACGGCCGGCGATGCAGGCGGATACGGTGCAGAGGACAAACCCCTTGTCCCTGAGCCCGTCGATGATGCTGGGCAGCGCCTCTACGGTCGGCTCCGTGGGATGCATGAGCACAAGGGCCCCGTTGACGGCCCCCGCGACGGCCCTCTTCCAGACGGCGTCAGAAGGGGGCAGCCTCCAGTCCACGGTATCGACGGTCCACATGATGGTCAGGTAGCCGGCTTCCGACGCGTACATCACGGTGTCGCCGGTCCACTCGCCGTAAGGGGGAGCGAAGAGTTTGGACGGACGGGCGCCTCCGGCGGCAACCGCTATCCTCTCTTCGCCGCTCTGGATCAGCCGGTGGAGGTTCTCCCTGGTCATGCCTTCGACGTGTGAGTGCACGGCGCCGTGGTTGCCGACTTCATGGCCGTCGGCGACCATGCGGGCCACCAGAGGAGCGTTCTTCTCGGCCCAAGACCCTGTTGGGAAGAAGGTGGCGCTCACGTTCTTCTCGGCCAGAATGTCCAGGATGGCGGGAAGATACTCTTCGCCCCAATCCACGTTGAACATGAGGGCGACGTTGGGAACGCTGCTGTTTCCACGATAGATAGGCGCGACTCCCGCCATGACGGAACGTGCCTCGAACATGCCCAGGAAGTCTGCCGCGCAGGCGGCCCAGAGGATTATGAAGATGAGGAGACAGGCAAGATAGGCTCGCTTGATCAGCACATCGCTCCCCCCAACCCCGGCCCGGATATCAAGCTAGCTTCTATGAGGGGGACGCGCGAATAATGCCTGTTTAGCGATGCCTGGATAGGTAGTGCACCAGGAGTGAGGCGGCAGCGATGGAAGCCGTCTCGGCCTTCATAATGTAGGGGCCCAGGGAGACCGGCACGAAGCCCGCGGAGAGCGCCCTCTCCACTTCTTCCGCTTCCAGCCCGCCTTCGGGGCCTATAAGAATGTAGGCTTCCCGTGTGCCTGCGTCTTTCGCCAAAGCCTGCTCCAGCGGAACCGTCATGCCTTCGTGCTCGTACGCCAAAAGGCGCGCGCCTGTCTCGGCGGCCATCCGGTCCATGAGGCCGGCGAAGGAGATGACCTCCCGCACCTCTGTCACTGCTATGCGCCCCGACTGCTCCGATGCCGCCTTAGCGACCTTCTGCCACCTAATTCTCCGCTCTGCTGCCTTCTCCTGATCTAGCCTGGGAATAGTGCGTCTCGTGACAACGGGAGTGATGGACGCGACCCCGATCTCGGTCGCCTTCTCAACCACCAGGTCGAAGTTCTGACCCTTGAGGAGCGACGCCAGGAGGTGGACCTTCCACGGGGGAGTGACGGCACGGGTTCTGCCGGTTATCTCGGCAACAATCCTGTCGGGCAAAGACTCGGTAACTTCAGCGAGGTAGAGCGTGTCGCCCAGGACGGCCCTGAAGGTCTCTCCAACTGAAAGACGCTGGGCTTTGGCATGGCGGAGCACGTCCCGCGCAAGCACGATCTGGTTGCCGAGCAGCATGTCAGGCTCAACGAAGTATTGCGGCGGGGTGTGAGAATCTACCGGACGGTCACTCATTTTCCGGCGGTCCCGTCACCCTTAAACCGGTCGAAGAAGGACTTCTGTTCCGCGAACGTCTCGCCGTCCATCTTGCCCAG
Source organism: uncultured Eubacteriales bacterium (assembly GCA_964602455.1). Taxonomy (GTDB): domain Bacteria; phylum Bacillota; class Sulfobacillia; order Fermentithermobacillales; family Fermentithermobacillaceae; genus JBBDIP01. The sequence goes on from CAZRRG010000002.1 coordinate 59,755, forward strand.
TTCCTTAAGGGCTTCCTTTTCTTTAGCGGTCAGTTTGGTCGGTACGCGGACATTGACCCTTACCAGCATGTCGCCCCTGCCCTTGGAGCGGAGCCTGGGCATACCCTTGCCTCTCATGCGCAGCACAGCGCCCGGTTGAGTTCCTGCCGGCACATCCAGATCGGCCTTGCCGTCAATGCACGGGACGGACACCGATCCGCCAATGGCCGCGAGGGGGAAGCTGACAACCCTGTCCAATATGAGGTCGTCGCCCTGGCGCTGGAAGGTGCTATGCTGCTTCACGAAGACAACAACGTAGAGGTCTCCGGGACCGCCTCCGCGCAATCCGGCGTTCCCCTGCCCTGACAACCTGAGCCGGAGTCCCGAGTCCGCGCCCGGCGGCACCTTCACAGTGACCGTCCGCGTCTTCCTGACCTGACCGGCGCCTCCGCACTCTCGGCAGAGCTTCTCGATGTATTTGCCCGTCCCTTCGCACTTTGCGCAGGGAGTTGTCACCAGCATCTGGCCAAAGATGCTGCGCTGGGTGGTGGAAACCTGGCCGGTACCGTGGCAGGCAGGACATGTGACGACCTTGGAGCCCGGTTCGGCGCCGCTGCCCCCGCAACGATCGCAGGTCTCGGTGCGTGGAATCCTGACATCCCTGTCGACGCCTGTGAAGGCCTCCTCCAGGGTAATCTCCATCTCCATCTCAAGGTCCTGGCCACGGCGAGGCCCCGTGTCGGGACGGCGTCTTCCGGCGCCAAAGAGCTCCTCAAAGCCACCAAATAGGTCTCCAAAGGGGAAGCCTCCCGCCCCTCCGAAGGGACGGCCAAATGGATCGCCTTGGCCTGCACCGCCGCCACCGCCGGCAAACGGGCCGTTGGCGTTGCCGTACGCGTCGTAGTTGGCCCGCTTGGTCTCGTCAGATAGCACCTCGTAGGCCTCGTTCACCTCTTTGAACTTAGCCTCGGCGGTAGGATCCCCGGGATTGGCGTCGGGATGGTATTTCTTCGCCAGGGTACGGAACGCTTTCTTTATCTCATCCTGTGACGCGCCTTTGTCGACGCCCAGTACCTCGTAGTAGTCCTTGCTCAAGATAGAGTTTCCTCCAGTGAACCCTTGGACTCGGGTGCCTTCTCCCCGTCATCTTTCTTCTTGATGATCGTGTCGATTCGGAGTATGGCACAAGCTATCTCAAGAGCGGCCTTAAGCGCGTGGAGTTTGACCGGGGCCGGGTCAAGGATCCCCATCTCCATCATGTCGGCCACTTCGCCGCTGTCACAATCTATGGCAAGGTTGTGGTTGCCGGTCTCAGTCTGCTGGGAGATGGCGTCGCCCACCTTTTCAAGCGGGTTGAACCCCGCGTTGGCCACGATCTGGGCGAGAGGCCGCTTCAGAGCCTCCACCACACATGTGAGTCCGTATGCCTGCATTCCCTTCTGGGAAAGCCTCATCTTCTCAACTTCGCGGGCACAGGCAAGTTCGATCGCTCCCCCGCCTGCGACTACGCCGCCCTTCACCGCAGCCTGGACCGAGGACGCGGCGTCAGTGCAGATGCGCTCGCGCTCGCCCCTGACCTCCTGGGTGCTGGCTCCTACAAGTATGGTGGCCATTGGCTTGCCGCTGCCGCCCAGGATGCGGATGTTCTCCAACTTCTGATCCTGGTATGCGCGCTCGGCTGAGCCCAGGTACTTGGCCAGCTCACCGGCCGGCTTGTGGAGAGCCGTGCGCTTCACGGCCCGCGCCCCTGTGTGCTCGCAGACCTTGCGCAGTTCGGCGGATGAGACCCTGGTCACGACCATAGCTCCGGCATCGGTGAGGATCTCTTCCGCTTCATCGGAGATGCCCTTGTCGACAACCACCAGCCCTACGCCGAGAGAGATGATCTTGGCCAGGTCCTCTTTGAACTCTTTTTGCAGCTCCAGATACTTTTGGAAACCGGCTTCGGTGGACAGCGCCTCTTCCTCGACTTCCTCGGGCTCGAGGGCGTCGTCGACACACAGGATCTTGGGCGCGTCCACGCTCTCGGGCATCGCCTCGTTGAGACGTTCCTTATCTATGATGATGCCGGCGAAAACTTCGTTGTCAGCGCCCTCTTTGGCCACGATCGTGTCGGCCAGTTTGAACCTAGGATCGAGGAGTTTCTCCCTGCCCACCATCTTTGCCGCTTCGCATACAAGATCGGCTATGTCCTTGTTGCCGCGGCCCGCGACCAGAGCGACCCGGTGAACGATAGGGTCGGTCACGTCATCCACCTTGACCGCTTTCTCGGCGACAAACTCCAACGACCTCTTTACGCCTGCCACAACGCCGTCTATCAGCCTTGTGACGGGGACGCCCCGGACAGCTTGGTTCACACCCTCGGAGAGCAGCGCCCCTGCCATGATGGTGGCGGTGGTTGTGCCGTCTCCTACCTCTTCCTCCTGGGCGCGGGCGGTGTTAATGACCATCTTGGCCGCGGGATGGTTCACGTCCATCCTAGTGAGGATGGTCATCCCGTCATTGGTGATGATGACTTCGCCAAACCGATCAACCAGCAGTGTATCAAGGCCTTTGGGGCCGATGGTCCCCTCGACTGCCGAGGCGATGGCCCTTACTGCGGCGGCATTGGTAAGCAGCGCGCCCAGTCTCTCGTCAATCTCGGAGTTCTGGGATGCCTGTTTCAGAGTCAACTACGTCCCTCCTGTGCGGCCCCTCATTCGTCGGCAGAGAAACACCTGGAGAGCTTCTGCTCAAACTGGCGGACCAGGGCGACGGCCTTCGAGTAGTCCATCCTCCTTGGCCCCAGTATGCCTACTTTGCCTTCGGTGTTGCCGAACGTGAAGACGCCGAACACGAGGGAGAGATCCTGTACTGCCTCCACCTCGTTCTCTTTTCCTATGCGGATGAACGGGTCTTTGTCGAGGCCGTCCTTTACCAGCGCAGCCTGGATGACAGCGTCAGACTCCACGGCGCAGAGGAGGTCCTTAACCTTGTCGACGTCCTTGAACTCTGGGTGGGACAGGAGATTCGCGGTACCGCCGACATAGAGGCGGTCGTGCTCGGGCTCGCTAACCAACCCGCGCAGGAATTCCATTACCTGGTCAACTATCCGGGCGTAACGGCGCGCTTCTTCCTTCAGGAGCTCGTAAGCCCTGTCGGCCACCTTCTCCACCGCCAGGTTGGTCAAGTGGCGCGAGAGAAGCGCCGATATGTGATCCAGTTCCTCCCGCGGCATCGGCGGGACCTCGATCTGGCAGCTCTCGACGAACCCCACGTCCGTGACAATGACGAGTAGAGCCTGCTCCGCGCTGATGGGTATCAGGTGAATGGACTTATAGGTAACGGTCTCAGACTCGGGACCGAGGATAAATCCAAGGTAGTTGGAGGTTTCAGAGATCGTGCGGACAGTCTCTTTGAGGAGCGAGACCACGTCCTTCACTCTTCTGCGGAAGAGCGATTCGATGGCGCGAGAGTCATCCTGGGAAAGGCCTCGGCTGGGCATGAGTTCATCCACGTAGAAGCGGTAACCTCTGTCCGAAGGGACCCTTCCTGACGAAGTGTGGGGCTTGTCGAGGTAGCCGGTCTCCTCCAAGTCGGCCATCTCGTTCCTTATGGTCGCGGGACTGACTCCGAGCCTGTACCTTCGCGCTATAACCCTGGAACCAACTGGCTGGCCGGTCTCGATGTGTTCCTCGACCACCGCCTTCAGGACTTCCGCTTTCCTGTCGTCGAGAGTCACTCGGCCCCCTCCTTTAGCACTCGTGAAGCGGGAGTGCTAACCTAGATGCAAAATAGCACGGGATTAGGAAGAGTGTCAATGACTAGGGGCGGGTGCCCTACTTGGGCAGGTCAGGCGCGACCGGCAAGAGAACGCTGGCCATTGCCCAGGCCAAGGCCTCGACGCTGTTCTTGCACTCTGCCATCGTGTTTTCAACGCCTCCGCACTCCACCAGGATCGCCATGGGGGAGTGCTTCTGGTTGTACACAGCGGACTCAAAGAGAATCCCTCTCGAGACGCCGGGGTAGCCTTCCTCCAGCTTGCTTAGGATCTTGCGGGCAAACTCGTTGTTCTGAACCCATTTGGGGTTATCGGTCCCTACGACCATGAGGATGCGGGCGTAGGACTTGCCCCTCACCGTAACCGCAGTAATGCTTCGCGGTTGGCTGTCCCGGTGGACATCGACCAGCACCTGGCACGACGGGTACTTCTGGAGGATCGCCTTTACCGTGGATTCCGACCGGTAATAGGCTCCTATCCTGCTATCTTTGTCATGGACTGTGGTCGAGTGCAGCGTGGGAATGCGGTATACATTTTGCAGTTCCTGAGCGAGCATGGCGCCTATTTGAATCACCGTGCGGGAGGGTACGTCGGAAAAGGCCTGGGCGGCGTCCTTCTTCCCTAGCTCGGGCAGGAACGACTCGGTGGCGTGGGTGTGGTAGATGGCCACGAGCGGACCGGAGTCGGCCAGCACTGCCGCAGGAGTGGCGTCTTCGCCAGGCGGAAGCGAGAACAGCACCGGCAGAAGGCCCCAGTCGTCCTCAAGGTCCGAAGGCGAATCCGGCGCGGCCAAAGACTCGGTGTCGACTAGAAAGCCTGAGATCCCGGCAAACGCCAGGTCCCTCGGGTATCTCGGTACAAATCCTAGGAGGTAGCCGGCCGCTTGATGCAGGATACCGGGCGACGTGGCATCATCCCGGAGGTCCTCGGCGTAGGCGAGGATTGGAAAGGCCGCTTTCATGACTTCTCTGGCCATACCGCGCCTGGACAGCACCAGGCCCTGCACGGAAATAGTCAGCGCCTGGGGAGTCTCGGGTTCCCACTCGCCCCCAAACGCCGGCGCAGTGAGGTCAACCCTGACTGAAAGCACGAAGACCGCCATGAGGACAATGAGGAGCCCCTGGTACATGAACAGCCGGGCCCTTCTCTTTCCGTCAGCGGCCACTTATGTCCTCACCCCCTTCTTGGATATGACCTTGGGAGCTGGAACATTCGCCGCGAGAAGAAGCCCGGCTGTCGGAATGCCTGCGCCTATGACGCGAGTTCTCTAACGGATCACCGTCGGTACGAAGGCGTCGATGATGCCCACCACAAGCGACGCCAAGAGAGCGCCAAGGATGCTTACCGTCATCCCCGGGACAAGATACTGGGCCACGTAGATCACGATAGCAGCGACTATGAAACCAACGATTCCCCGGGACTGGGGCGAGACTCTCTCGCCGAGGATCGCTTCGATCGCCCAGCCCAAAGCGGCGATGACGATGGCGGCCAGTAGCGCGTTCACAAAGCCGAATACATTAAAGCCCGGCAGGACCAATCCCATAACCATTAGAACGATGGCCGACACGATGAATCTCACTATGGCGCCGATCCAAGAACTCCCGCGCACGCTCCTCACCTCCGTTCCGGTAGAATGGAATCGCAAGCTATCGTATCCTTGTACTGGGAAAGATATGCGGAAACACCTGCGTGTGCATTGACATCGCCAACGCATGATCATAAAATACTCGTTGATCGCTCCTCGATAGCTCAACGGCAGAGCATCCGGCTGTTAACCGGAGGGTTGTAGGTTCGAATCCTACTCGAGGAGCCAATTAACGTGCGCCCGTAGCTCAGCGGCAGAGCGGTCGGCTCATAACCGATTGGTCGGGTGTTCGATGCACCCCGGGCGCACCAAATTGTTATAGCGTGGCCCCATGGTCAAGAGGTTAAGACACCGCCCTTTCAAGGCGGTAACACGGGTTCGATTCCCGTTGGGGCCACCAAATCTCCCGCTGGTTTCCCGTTCGCAACCCTAACCCTGAAGGACCTTTTCGTCGATGCTTTCATAGATGAGCAAAAGACCGCTTCGCTGTTGAACACTAGATGCGAGGGGCACTGGTATCAGAGATACTCTCTCAAGTCAGGGAAGTGCGTGAGTTGGACCGGTTGCTAGAATCGTACGGTACGGGGAATAGCCTCCGCACCCTTGTCAAATACCTGGCCTTGACGGCGGTGGTGGGTCTATCCACCGCCTACGCAATACTCCACGGTGCTTCCTTCCCCGACGTAGGCACCGTTCTCCTGTACGCGGTTCTGGGCTTGGCAGGCCATCACCTGGTCGTTGCGTTCCCAGGCGGCCAGTCTATCAGCCTGGATGATCCCGTGACGTTTGCCGCGCTCTGGTGCTTTGGCGCCCCGGTGGCCATACTTACTTCGGTCCCTGCCTCTCTCATCCAGTTCTTCACCCGAAAGCGCGGGCTCCTGAACGTCCTGTTCAATGCGGGACAGCTCACTCTGTCGATAGCGGCTGCCGGTATCACGGCCAACGCGCTGCGTGGGCTTCTCGCAAACGGAAACCAGGTGGCCGAGGTGCTCGTTGTCGCTGTGACCATAGCAGTGTTCGACCTCGCCAACAACGGATTTGTCGCGCTTGCCATCTCGATAGACCAGGAACAGCCGTGGGAGGCGGTATTCCGCCGGATCGCGCTTGTCGACAGGCGTAACTCCCTGGTCCTGTGGTACTTCGTGAACATCTCCGGCGTGCTCCTATCGACCTACATGGGCAAGGCCGGAACGCTGTTCGTCTTCCTTGGGGTCCTGGCCCTTTGGGCGCAGATGCAGTTCGAGCGCGAGGCCGCCAGAAAGGCGCAAGAGGCCCAAACCGACGTCCTCACGGGGCTCTTCAACACCCGCTACCTTGAGGATTGGATGGGAAGCGAGTTTCCAAAGATCGTGGCGCGGGATGAAGCCGAGTGCTCTCTGGTGTTCGTGGACGTCGACGGGCTAAAGCAGGTCAATGATACTTACGGTCACGAGGCCGGAGACAGCGTCCTCACCCACCTTGCCAAGATCCTGCGCTCAGTCACTCGCGCCAACGACAAGGTGGTAAGGTACGGCGGCGACGAGTTCATCCTCATCTGTCAGGACGCCGGCGTCGCCGAAGCCACCGCCATTGGCCAGCGGATCCTCCAGGCAATCAAGAAGGACCCCCTGATCTACGACGGACACGAAGTGGGCTACGGTGTCAGCATGGGCGTGGCGTCGTTCCCCAAACACTCCATGTTCAGCCGCGACCTCATCCGGATGGCGGACAAGGCCATGTACCTCGCCAAGAGAGAGGGCGGCAACATGGTGTACACTGCCGACAGCCTATAAGACTTTGTACGCGAATCGCCAATAAGGCATGCGATAACCATCCGCGCTCGGGATACAGTCACGTCAAGGTGGTTGAGGAGTTCCTATGAGACATGTCGTGACTACTGGAATCTGCTTGGGTCATGCCGTGAATATTAGTCCCAACGTTATATTCCTTCTGATGACCAATAGGCAGCAAAAGTGTGGTCATGAGGCGACCACATCCCAACCATGGGTCGTCCCACGACCACACTTTTCGACACATTAGTCTTCCGTTGACTGGTAGGAAACCTCCTATTGGTCATCGTATGACCGGCGGAAATCTGGGTAATCACCCGGTGACCAATAGCGGCCAACTATGGCTCACGGCATGCC
>CAZRRG010000003.1:0-38378 GCA_964602455.1 uncultured Eubacteriales bacterium
CGCGCTTGAATGGGGTTCAAGAGGCCCCGCGTTCAAATCGCGGCAGCCCGACCAACTCCTCTCCTGATAGAGCCCCTTACAGCAGCCTCCACGATGGGGATCCAAAAGTCACTGGACGACGTTTTGGGGATCTTTTGGGGATCCGGCCTTCCCCGTGCCAGTAAGGCCGAGGGTGTCGTCCATCGCGTCAGCCGCCCGCCTCTGGGCCGCGGGGATCGGACCCACGTACATGTCCGCGGTTGTCGAGATATTGGCGTGGCGCAGCTGGTCGGAGACTATCTTGATGTCGGCGCCGCTGTTGACCATGAGGGTCGCCGCGGTGTGCCGCTGGTCATGGAAGCGGATCCGCGGGATGCCTCCTTTGCCGAGACGCTTCTTGAATAGGCGGGAGAAAGAGTCCGGCTTTAACCTGCTGCCGTCCTCCTGGGTGAACACCAAGCCGTTATCCTCCCAAGTACCCGGGCCGCACTTGGCCTCCCACTCCCTGCGCTCTCTGGCCTGCGCCAGCATCCGCTCGCGTAGGGCTTTTACCGTAGCCGGCGAGAGTGCCGTCGGGCTCTGGCTGTCCTTTGTCTTGGGTGGCTTGAGTTTGTCGCCTTCACTTGTCTTGACCAAGGTCTGCTCGATAAACACCGAGCGGTCCTTGAAGTTGATGTCGCACCACCGGAGCCCGAGGATCTCCCCGCGCCTAAGGCCGGCCTGGATGGCCAGGAGGTACGCGGCATAGAACTTGTCATGGCGGACGGTCTCGAGAAACGCCGCGGCCTGCTCGGGGGTCCAGGAGGTCGGGCGCTTGGTGGGTACCTCTGGCGGCGTAGCGGATATGGCCACGTTGCGGATGAGACCGGTCTTATCTGCCCACTTGATCGCCCTACTGAGAGCGGCGCTGATGATATCGTGAATATGCTTTATGGTGTAAGGCGATATCTTCCCCGGTTTGCCGTCAGCCCGGTCAGCCTTCTTCAGGTCTATATAGAAGGAATCCAGGTCGTAGGCGGTGAGCTTCTGCAAGCGGATGTGGCCAAGCGCGGGGATGATCCTGGGCCAAACAGTATTACGACATCGGGTTCGCCCCCATGCGGGGGCGGGAGTTGAAACTAACGGACGATTCGCCGGAAACCCTCCGGCTTATGTTCGCCCCCATGCGGGGGCGGGAGTTGAAACAGACAACTAAAGGGAGGAAAACCGAATGAGGCTTTGTTCGCCCCCATGCGGGGGCGGGAGTTGAAACGAGTCTGTGTTCTCTGATTGCGTGGAGGGACTGGCGGTTCGCCCCCATGCGGGGGCGGGAGTTGAAACCGTCCAGTCCGACGAGGAACCGTTCCTCACCTGGGTTCGCCCCCATGCGGGGGCGGGAGTTGAAATTCACTCCGCACAGTTACATCAAGTAGCCCTCTGTGGTTCGCTCCTATGCGGGGGTAGGATTTGAGGCAGGGGGCTAGACACTAGGTGTACGGATGAAGGCGTAGAGAACTCTGGTACTCTCGTCGTAGATATTGCGGCTCGTCTGGTAATGGTGATAAAAGGGAATCGGCTGGAGCCACACTGATGAGCTCCTCTGCACCTCGATCTCCGATAGCCCTCCGCGACCCCGTGACGTACCTGGGCGCAGGCCACTCCACTACACCATTCCCGTCAACATAGCCTCCAGCAAGGGATAACTGTTAACCTCCGTGTTTCCCAGAGCCGATGCTACGACCTTCTTCTCGGGGAAGTACGCTGTGAAGAAGTCTACTCCGAAGTCACCGCCGACTGCGTAATACGCTGCGCTCTCACCTTTGTCGAAACGGTATACTCCCAGGCCGTAACCCCTTCCTTTACGGGTTACGACATGCGGTGCCAAGAAAGCCTGCAGCATGCTATCTGATAGTACCCGGCCGGCAAACACCGACCGCCAGAGTACGTCCAGATCCGGAGCGCAGGTATAAAGCCCTCCGTCGGAGCCGCCCACAATGGGCACGCTGAACACGTTTGCTCTCCACTGACCGGATTCTCGCATATACCCGAGAGCAGTGTTGGCAGGAAGGGCATCCGTGCGGTAGAAGCCGGTGCGCCGGAGATCGAGAGGGGAGATGATCTCGTCGGTCACATATTGCTGATACGGTCTTCCGCTGACGGCCTCAATCACCAGGCCCAGCAACACATACCCTGCGTTCGAATAGCCGTAGCGCGCACCAGGCTCGAACTTCGGCGGCAACGGCGTGATCATCGGAAGATAGTACTCAAGCCGTTCCCACAGGTAGACAGGATATCGCCTGTAGAGATCCCGCATCTGCTGGATGGAGTCCGGAGCTTCCTCGTCTATGTAGTCGCCGACACCGGACGTGTGGGTGAGAAGATGGTACACCTCGACCCTCTCATCTATCTGGCCTAGGTCGTACGGCAAGACGTCCCACAGCTTGTCCGCAAGTGAGAGTCTGCCTGCGTCAATCAGCTTGCAGGCAGCAAGCCCCGTGAACAGTTTCGTGCCGGACGCAATCCCAAAGGCGGTGTCACGGTTGTTGGGAAGTTCCTCGCTCTTGTTGCGAAAGCCGCAGCACTTCTCGAACACGACACCATGTTCGTCGCTGACGGAGAAAACACCTGAGAACGATCCGGCTTCTTTCCAGCCGTTCCAGAGTCTCTCAAGATCCATCTATCTTGCAGCCCCCAGTATCACTGCCTGTTGTTTGCTACGCGATATTGCTAGATACGTCATAGCATAGCCGCATACTCACAGATCCGCGAGCCCTGCATGTCAGTGAGTTCCCACATTCAGGCGCTTCTAGGAGATCGGCTACGTATCGTGTATCATTAGCCTGGAAGGAGAGCGTACCGATGAGCCTATTCCTCTTCATCACAAGCATCTTCCTGCCGTTCGGTATGTCCCTCATCGGAGCTCATCTCCGGCGGAACCCGCCCAAGACGATCAACTGGGTCTATGGCTATCGTACTACGCGTTCTATGAGCAGTCCCGAAGCATGGAACTACGCCAACCGGCGGTGCGGTGAGGTCTGGGTCCGCGGCGGTCTAGCGGTGGGAGCCATATCTGCTCTGGTTGCCGCCCTCTTCTGGCAGAAACTGGAGGCGGTAAGCCTTAGGCTCGTTTGTCTCCAGTTGCTGTTCCTATTCCTCACGATACTTGTGGTGGAGCGCGACCTCAAGCAGAGGTTTGGCGGCCGCGGTTAACTCCTCCAAGCCGCAAGAACCTAAGAATGGTGAAGATCGATCCCGCGATGACGAACCCGTTGGCTATCACGATTGCAGGTCCAAAGCCTACCAGCTGCGCAACCGCACCGAACCCGATGCCGGCGGTTGAGCGTCCCACGTTGGTTGAGGTATTGTTGAGGGCCATTACCATGCCACGTTCATGAGGAATCGTGTGTTCGGCCAGCACCATGGATGTCAGAGGCGGCGATGCGCCGAACCCGGCTCCGACCAGAACGTTGGCCACCAGTACGTAGGCGGGGATGGGGAAGACGGGAACGAGTCCTCCCCCAATCGCACACAGGAACACGGCAATGAACAGGAGCCGGAATGCGCCCCACTTCTTTACCACCGGTTCCATGAAGAGCCTGACGGCGGTCATAGCCACGGTGCGAAGAGTCACCGTCACTCCAATGAACGTGGCTGAGTAGTTGTTCTCTCTCAGAAAAGCGGATATGAAGGACTCGCTGGCAGCAACAGTGATGAACGTCAGGAATGTGTTCATAGTAGCTACCTGGATCAAGGGGCGTCTCAGCATTCGCCCTACGGATGTGTAGCCCGCCATGATGGTCGCCACCACCGAGCCCTCGAAGTCGCTTGGCAACTTGGGGAAAGTCCGCGCGACCAGGATCCCGATGCCTGCCATGGCCATATACAGCACAAAAACAGGCCGATAACCTGCGGTGTCAATGATGCGTCCCGCGACTAGGGGACTCAAAATGCTCCCAATTGTCGATGCAGCCATGCTGTACGCGATGGCCGTCGCCCTCTTCTCAGGCATGGCAACTTCGGTGATGTAAGCCGATTCAGTCGGCCAGAAAAGCATATTGGAGAGGCCATAGAAGACCTGCGGGATGACGATGAAGCTCATGCTCCTGGTCAGGTAGAACAGAAGACCGCAAATTAGGCCGGCGCCCTGACTCCAGATGAACAAAGTGCGTTTGCCGTACCGCAAGCCCAGCGAGTTTCCGGGGATGCAGGAGATGATTGTTGTGATCGGCGGAATGGCCGTGATTATGCCGAGCTGCATTTCCGATACCCCGGCGTCTTTGGCCAGGAGCGGGATCGTGGGTACCATCATTGTCCAGAGGAAGCCCTGCATGGTCGCCAGGCACATGACCGTGAGAAACTCCCGCTGGCGTGAGCCGGCCACCTCGTCGAGCCATCTGCGTATCGGGTTCGTAGCGATCTACCGCCTCTCGCCTTTGAAGCGCACTAGAACGAGACCTGGGATCACTTCGGTATATCATCCTCGGAAAACCAATGGCAAGTGGGTTCTGTCACAAACGCTTACACAGAGTACCGCCCGGTACGCGACCGGAGCTTCGCGGGAATGCGCCTCGGTTCGTCCGGCCCCGGTTGCGACGCTCAGCGCACCCATGCTAAAGTGTCGAAGCGTGCCAGCCTGCTACAGTGGCAAAGCATGCCCGCTTGCTGCAGTGGCAAAGCATTCCCGCTTGCTACAGCGGCGGGAGGGTTGTGCGCAAGTACGTCAGCCCCGGAGCGTGCTTCTGGGTTATGCAGGGCATATGCCAGAGAGCACGATTGGGGATACTCGTTCCTATGGAGCCCGATATGCAACCCGATGTGAAGTCCGATAGCCAATCCGATAGGACGTCCGTTGCGGCGTCCAACTGGAAGAGGAACACAGTCCTTTTCCTGGCCAGCCAGACCATTTCGCTGTTTGGGACGTCGCTGGTCCAGTACGCCATCATGTGGTCCATTACGCTCAGGACGCAGTCCGGCGCGATGATCACGCTGTCCATCATCGCCGGCTTTCTGCCGACCTTCTTGCTCTCGCCGTTCTCAGGCGTCTGGGCGGACCGCTATCCGCGCAAGGCCATAATTGCGGTGGCTGACAGCATGATCGCTGTCGCTACACTTGTCCTTGCAGCGCTGTTTGCCCTCGGTTATGTCGCCATCTGGCTGCTACTGGTGATGTCGGCCGTCCGAGCTCTTGGGTCCGGCGTACAGAACCCTGCCGTCCACGCGTTCCTCCCGCAGCTCGTGCCCGATGACAAACTGATGAAAGTGATGGCCACCAACGGCAGCATACAGTCGCTGGTCTCGCTGGTGTCCCCGATGGTCGCGGGCGCCCTCCTGACGGTAGCCCCCATCCAGAACATCTTCCTTATCGACGCTGTTACCGCTGCTATCGCGGTCTTCATCCTGCTTGGTTTCCTGAGAGTCCCCGCCCACGCGAAGGCTGCCAGCGTTCAGTCAACCAGTTACCTGGGAGATCTACGGGACGGCATCAGGTACATCCGGAACCACGCGTACCTTATAACGTTCAGCCTGCTCAACATAGCCTTCTGCCTGCTTGTGTCACCGGTGGCCTTCCTGACGCCGCTCCAGGTCACCCGCAATTACGGCGATGCAGTTTGGCGTCTCACTGCTATCGAGGTCACGTTCTCCGGCGGCATGATGGTGGGGGGTATCGTCATGGCTTCGTGGGGCGGACTTCGGAACAGGGTTCACTCGATGGTGCTCGCCAACTTCATCATCGGCACTTGCACTGCTGCCCTCGGCTTTGCGATGCCCTTCTGGATCTACTGCGGTTTGATGGTCGTGATCGGGATGTCCATGCCCCTCTTCAACGTGCCCTCCAACCTCATTCTTCACCAGCAGGTGGAGGACAGCTATCGCGGGAGGGTCTTCGGCGTGCTGGGGATGATCTGGAGCAGCATGATGCCCCTGGGTTCCTTGGTGTTCGGGCCGATGGCCGACGTGATCCGGATCGAGTGGCTACTGATCGGCACCGGCCTGCTCATGTGCGTGCAGAGCATGGTCATGCTGGGCAACAGGGTGATGATCGAGGCGGGGCGACCGACCGCCTCCCAAGCACAGAATCCATCTCGCTAGATCGTCGGTCGACCTTCGTGTTTGTGCTTCAGCAAACCTCGCCCAGCAGTCCTATGTAGCTAGAGGGAACCTCATCTTACAACTCACGTCAGTACCAACGACCAACAGGCAGCGAGGAGGACTAACCGTGAAGTCGCGAACCATTGGTGTGTCCTCAACTGCGCGCACATATGTGATCGCAGTGATTATCCTGAGTCTTGTCGCCAACGGATATCTCCTGCTCCAACACCGCCAGGCCCAAGTCAACCGCATGGAAGCTGTTGCGACGCTGGCCAAAGACATTTGGGTGTATCTCGGTCTGACCGAGAGCTACCTGGAGTCGACGCTTTCCGGAGGCTTCCGGAGTTACTCTGATCTCTCGAAGGCCGATCCTTACCTCCTGGCCGCCGCCAATGGCATGCGTCTGTTGCAGGACCTGGACAAGGAACACGAGCGGGTATGGCTTGACGTGCAAGTAGCCCTTGATGAGGCGAGAGCCGTCATCTCATTCGACAGAGTGGGCCTTCCACCTGAGTGGGACTCACTTACTCCCCAGGCATCCAATAGGCTCCAAGCCATGAGCGACTTGGTCGCAGAGGTCAGGAAGGTCTTCCCGCACGAGGCCGGGATCGGGCACGGGCGAGTCTCCTTCGATCTGGCGCTTCTTTGGGCCGCCGATGATGCAGCTCTGGAGTTCCTAGAGATGGAGTTCGAGGACGAGCCGCTCACGGGACCACAGTAGGCTACTCCCTGTCCCAGTCCTGGCTTCCGGCCACTTCTCGCCCCAACTCCTCCAGCGCCACGACCACCGGTCCCTTCGGGTCGATCGTTCGCAGTGGCACGTCCTTCGGGATCACGCCCAGTATCCCGCCAAGCGTCAGGAGCTGATTGTGGACTATCGATAACCTGATCCCGTTCGCGTCACTGAGACGAGCCTTCCGCACATCCCGCTTGTACCTCTCGATGTAACCATCCTTGCTCGGGTATCTCGACGTCGGGCCGAAGTGCTGGTCTCCTTGGTATTCGGTCGCCCATGCGTAGTCCGGGGCAAAGACGTCGTACTCGAGGTTCTGATTAGTCTCCTTGTTCTTCAGGAAGTCCGGGCGGGCGTGGGTAATCAGGCGGACAGACGGAGCCACCAGCCACTCGATGAAGAAGATGGTCGTGGCCTCACCCTTGAAAGGTGATATCTCCACGACTCTCCGTATCTCTCCTGCTATCCGCTCCTCTATGTCAGGGGGGACCAGGGCTTCTGGGCGAAGCTTCTTGCCATCCCTGACTATCCGAAGCCACCCTGTTCCTTCGAGTTCTCTGCAGCGGCCGATCACATACCTTGACTTGATACCGACGACTCTCGCCAAGGCATCCATTGATGCTGGTCGCTTGAACATACTGGCTATGTAGATGGCCTTGGCTGCGGGAGAGGGACCGCTAGCGTCCGTTATCTCCTCTATGATCCAGGTGGCGAGAGCCAGCCCTGACCCCTCCTCGCAGTCGCTATGCCGAGTTTGTTGCCCGCCTACTACACGTATACCTGACTGTACCCAACTGCCTCACCAAATTCTACCATCCATCGCCCCTTCTAGACAATATCTCCCAATAAACCCGTTCACCCCCATCTGGTCGGCATAGACGTGGTGCTGAAAGGTGACCATTCGACTAGCGAACTACTGACGAAACGTGATCATTCGACTAGCGAACTACTGACGAAAGGTGATCATTCGAGTAGCGGACTACTGATGAAAGGTGATCATTCGGGTGGCGAATCACTGACGAAAGGTGTCCATTCGGGAGGCGAACTACTACCGAAAGGGGACCATCGAAACAGCAGGCATTGAAACAGCAGGCATCTAGTACCGTTCTACTGCTGCGCGGTGACCGTCAAGCTAGCATCCCCGCGCCTACTCCTGCGGTAGTAGTAGACCGATGCGCCAGTGGCAACCAGGTATGCAAGGAATCCCAGCATAAATGGCCACTTCGGGTTCATCGTGTAGAGCACGCCGGAGGATAGAGACCCGGCGATCCCGCCCAGCGACTTCACTCCGTTGTAGTAACCCATCGTCAGGTTGCTGTCCTTGCCCTCGGCCGTCTGTGTCAGGATGTTCTGAGTGAGGGGAGCGCTGACCGCGAAGAGCGCGAAGTAGAGGATGTTGGCCAGCACGAAAGGCACTGTGGAGTTGAGAAGCAACACGGCCAGCATGGAACAAGCGCAGACCAGGTTCACCAGGGTCCAGGAACGACGGATGTCGGTGTTCCCAACCAACCAAAGGCCGAGCGTGCTGTTGGCGGCCAGGGAAACCAGCCCGATCACGCCTTTGATGGCGCCGTTGTAACCGGAAGACAAGCCCAGCTGGGCTTTCAGGTAGTAGTTGAAGCTCCCGTCGAGTGCGACGCTCCCCAGGTTGGTGAGGGCGGCGACAGCAAAGACAGCGATCAAGAGCGGAGTCATTATGTTCTTCCCTGCTATGAAGGCTGCGATTGGGTTCGCTTCCTTGACCAGCGACCCAAGGGAGATCTTGGACTGAGCGGTATCGCGGTCGTCTTGGCAGATGATGAAGAACATGATCCCAGACGCAGTCAGGACTAGGACCTGCGCCAGCATGGTGGCTGATATCCCGAACTCACCAAGCATCCCGCCGACGAAGTAACCGAAGGAACTGGCTACCATCTGGACGGTCGCAGTGACAGTCAGGTACCTGCCGCGCAGCTCCACTGGTGTTGTGTTGACCACGTACGTCAGAACTGCCGTGAAGACGCCGGCAGTGAAGATGCCGGCGAACATCCGCGCTCCGACCATCGCCCGCTCGGTACCCGCAATCCAGAAGAAGGCTTGTCCGATGGCGTATCCGAGACTGCAGATGAGGATAACCATGCGGCTGGACACGAAGGTGACGAGTTTGCCCCAAAACGGAGAGACCAAGAAGTTGATCGTCATCATGGATGCCAGGGCGACGCCGAACATGTAGTCCCCGAAGCCACGCTCCTTGATGATAGTGGGAGTCACGGCGTGAGCGAAGTTGGCTGCTAGGTTTAGCAGCACACACGCTATGAAGAACAGGTTCGCCTTCCGTCGATCACCCAACACGAGTGGCCCCCAGTCGACCCGCGGCATTGTCGCTTACGCTTGGATCTGCAGCGCAGGAGTCCTTTCACAGAAAACTCGATAGACCATCATATCACTGGGGGAGCCGTGTGCGTAGTCCTCAGCCCAGTATGTAGTCTACGATGGCGTCGATGTGGATCTGGGTCGTATCCAGGACGTGGATGTCCAGGTCATCTGGCTTGATGATGAGAGGGAGTTCGGTGCATCCGAGGATAAGGCCGTCGGCGCCGGTCTCCGCTATCATACGGTTCGCGATGTCCAGCACAAGGCGTTTTTCCTCAGGCAAGACGATCCCCTCTTGGAGGTTGGGGAAGATGACTCCGTGGATAGCCTTCTGCTCGTCGGGTGTGGGGATCAGGGCTTCGATGCCGTACCGGGCGAACGCTTCAGTGTACATCCCGCTGCTCATGGTGAACCCGGTGCCGAAGACAATGACCTTCTTGCAGCCCTTCTTCTTGGCGGATTTGCAGGTCTCCTCAACGATGCTGATGAGAGGCAGGGGAGAGCGCTCGCGCACCCGGTCAAAGACTATGTGAGCCGTGTTGGCCGCCATTGCCGCGAACTCGGCGCCGGCAGCAGCCAGAGTGTGGACCGAAGCCACCAAGCGGTCGGTGAAGGGGTCCCACAGCTTCTTGTCCGCGAGGTTGTACATTACGTCGAGATCCAGGCTGTCGATGACCATGAGCGGGTATCCGGCGCCGCCGGTCCTGGCCCGAAAGCCAGCGATGATCCCTTTGTAGTAGTCCAGCGTGGACTCGGGTCCAATGCCGCCCACCAGCCCCAGTTTCCTCACAATGTACACCCCCACTTGTGTTCCGCGCCCGGCTGCCTTGGTGACGCATGGCTGCACAGAGCCCTAACTCAGATCGTGTTCTCCCGCGCGCGACGGGATCCGCCCGGTTCGCTCCGGCCTGGAGTAACGAGGGCTGGTGGACCTACTGCTGCGGTGCCTCGTCCGGACCGGCGGCGCTGCCCGGATCGCCGGAGCAACCGGAGTCGCCGGCGCCGCGTTTCCCAGACAGTTCATCTTTCCAGCTGAGGACCTGTTGGCGGACCCGCTGCTTAATGCTTTGCACTCTGCGCAGCAGGATCATGAGGCTGGACGTCGCCACGAAGGTAACGGTCGGGGCCGGTTGATTGGCCACCAACGCTGCGCACGGCAAGAGGACGCACGTCACCACGGCGCTCCTATCGTGGTCCCTGATAAACAGGTACACCAGACCCCAGAGCCCAATCGACACTATCGGGACGACCAGGTTCCAGTTAGTGAGTGCCAGGCAGCCGCCGACGAACGTGGCGAGGCCGCCGCCGCCGTGGAAGCGGAGCCAGACCGGCCAGTTGTGTCCGGCGATTGCGACAGCGGGCATCAGGAACGGCAGGATCGGCGCGGCAGAGATGCTGCCGGTCAATGCGGCGAGATAGCCTTTGCCCATGTCCCCAAGCAGGGTCAGGATCCCGGGGAGCCAGCCAACCTGGGCAACCACGTTTGTTGCCCCTACGTTGCGGGAGCCGATCTTGCGGATGTCGCGCTTTCCAAAGAGGCGCGTTACAAGGTAGGCGGTCGGCAGGGAACCGATCAGATAGGCTAGCAGCAGATACTTTAGCACGCTCCTTGCCCCCTTCTGCGGCTCGACCATAGTAGTATCGGAGACTGCCTGCTTGGCCATTCGTGGGCCAAGCCGCGACTTTGCGGAGGCGGGAGTCCTATTGCGAAGGAGCGGACGTCAGGCACGCGGCGTCTAGTACAGCTTCCGCAGGGTCGCGATAAGGCTGGTACCGATTGGATCGTATCATCCACGTCGGACGGAGGTCAACCTGCGGACGGGTTGGTCACTTCCCAACCAGAGTGATAAGGGTGATCTCGGGCGGGCAGAAGAACCTCACGGGGATGTGGCTCGTACCGATGCCCCGGGTGGTGTACACCGTGTGTGTTTCAGTGGATGCCAATCCGGCAGGGTAGTTCTGCCCAAGCGGCGGCAGGAGAACGGGCCCGTACCAGGGCAGCCGGACCTGACCGCCGTGAGAGTGGCCCGATATCTGCAGCGTGATGCCGTGTTCAGGTTCGACCCAGTCGGCGACGTCGGGTTCGTGGGCCAGCAGGATCCGGATGGCGTCGCCCGGCGCTCCGGCCACCGCGTGCTCGATCGATGGCCGTCCAAGCAGGGCATCATCGATCCCACACAGCCACAGTTCGGGCGCGACGAGCACGCCTCGATTCACCAGCATATCCAGGTCCAACTCGTCCCAGTTGTTGCGACCTTCCGCCCACCGGTCCCAGTTCCCGGGAACCCCGTACGGGTGCTCGAAGGGCTGGAGCGCTTGGTTGATCGCCTCGAACTTGTCGCTTCCGGTGGCGAAGTCCCCGAGAGCTACGACAACGTCCGGGTTGCGGGCAGCCAGGGCCTGTGTCGCGCGGAGAACGGTTTCCAACCGGGTCTCGTCTAGATGGAGATCGGCGATCACCCCGATGGTGAACCCCTCGAGCCCGGGCGGTAGAGACTCGACGCGGACTGTGACTTCTTCCAGGCGTATCAGTCTGGGTTCGACGGCGTAGGCGTACACGACGCAGAGGACTACAAGCAGCACTGTCCAGCCGATGAGGCGCGAGATAAGGCGGGATATCAAGCCGTGGACCCCTTCCTGTGGATGCCCTACACACCATTATACGGTTTTCCGCAGGAGTTTCACCGGTTCCTGCCCCATATGCAGCGGAAACCGTTGCCATCGCTGCTCATGGGTCTCCTGGCCGCGGCATTGGGGACGGGATGTCTGGAAACCAAGCCCCACTTGGGAGAAGATTACAGTGTTGTGCCCGTGACGATCCGAGGATTCGCTCCGTCTTCATGAGATGAGGGAGGGCAGAGATGGGAATGCCAAACACGCCGTTGCGGGCATGGTGCGAGAAGACCTGGCCCGCCGTCTACCGCCATATATACCGGCTCGTCCAGAACAGGGAGGAGGCCGAAGACCTGACACAGGAGACCTATCTCAGGGTCGTCAGTAAAGGCTTCTCCGAAACCGAGCCACCCCACATGGGATACCTAAGAGCGGCCGCGACCAATCTCGTCAGGGACTCCTGGCGGCGCAAGAGAACGTCTGGAGCGCTATCGCCTCTGGAAGAGGCGGCGCTGGTCGCGGCATCCGACGGAGACGACGCACTGTCGAGCGGTGTCGGCGAGATCATGGACGGCCTTCCCGCCGAGTACCGGGAGGTCCTGGAACTGCGCATCGTCCGAGGGTACTCCCGTGCTGAAACCGCCCTCAAGATGGGCAGAAGCGAGGACTCGGTGCGGGGACTTCAGTACAGGGCCCTTTGTGCCCTGAGAGAAGCGCTGCTAGAGCAGAAGAAGGGGGCGCAGACAACGTGAACAAGGAGATTGAGAACGCTGTTGACGCCATGGTTGAGGACATGAGGAACGAGCGGAGTCCGAAGGCGCCGAAAACCACCGAAGAAGCCGGTCTCCTGGCAACCGCCCGGCTGGTGAAGGGTTTGCGGGAACAGCCGATCGCGCCGGCGGAACTCGGTAGCAGGATTGTCGAGCAAGTTACATCGGCCGCAGGCGAGCAGCAGCGTGAGGACGCCGGTGACTTGCGACGTTCACATTCGCACGGCACAGGCTTGCGCGGTGCAGGCTCCCGCGGCGCAGATTCGGACACCGGAGCTTTAACCAAAGGGATGGCGGTTCGGCGTCCGCGTAGGCCCGCCTGGCAGGCGGTCGTCGGGATCGCCGCGGCGCTAGTGCTGTTTGTCGGGTTCGCGGTGTCGTCGGGTATGTTCGGTCGCGACGTCGCGTACGCGATGTCGCGAGCGGTAAACAAGATAGACTCGTACCACGGTGTTCTCGAGAAGAGCTACCGTACGCTGTCGGGTGAGTCTCAGGTGGTGCGCAGAGTGGAAGTATGGTCCTGGGAAGGCGGCTATGCGACCAGGCTGGAAGACGGGACCCTCACGGTGAACGACGGCCAGAGGAAGTGGCAGGTTAGGCCCAGCGAGAAGGTGCTTGCCCTCTTGCCCTTGCTGCCTGATCCGGACCGTTCGGGCCTTGACCTGCGGGCAGAAGCGGAGCGGGCCATGAAGTATCCCCACGCGGAAGCCGGGGAGGACGTCATCGCGGGAAGGGCCGCTACCAGGTTGGAGGTTACCCCTCCGGGCGGACAGACCTACGAACTCTGGGTAGATAAGGAGACTAATCTGCCGCTCCAGCTGCGGACCGCAGTGCAGAACGGCATCCAGACCACCTACACGTATGCCGAGTTCGACGCCGGGAGCGGCGTTGACCCAACCGGCTTTGTGTACGCGGTCCCCGAAGGATACGCGGTGCTGGAGGACGACCCGGGGCAGATGGTGGCGACACCGGCTGAGGCAGCAGGCATCGCAGGGTTCGCGCCACTCATGCCGCTCACTGAGCCGAGCCGCATCATAGCCCACACAAGCGGGCGCATAGTCCTGGACTTCGGCTCTTCATCGGTGATACAGACCCCGGCTGAAGGGGAGTTCACCCCAGCTTCCCATGTAGCCATCGGACACGCAGCCGGCGGTCCCCTGGAGATCACCGAGGACAGCCTCCGCTGGCGGCAGGCAGGACTGGAAGTGAGGGTCTTGGGCGAAGCCAGGCTCGAGATCGCGAAGCAGATTGCTCCTGATCTGGCCTTGCCTTCCGAGGTCGAAAATGGGTCCTTCAACCCGGATGTGAGGGTCCAGGTCGATATGGAAGCGGCGCAGAATGACCAGAAGCAGGTGGACGGCGGGCATAGCCCGTGGCAGCTCGATCCCCTGTCGGTATCCCTTACCTTCGTCAACCTGAAGGTGACTCCCGGCGGCATCGTGGGTGAACCGGAGATCCCGTATGAGGCCTTCTCGATGCAGTGGAACGATGGGGTAAGGGCAATCGTGGAGGTATCCGAAGGACCGGTGAGCCGCGTGTACCTCGAAAGGCTCGTCAGGCGGGATGACAGCGGGATCTGGTCTGTAGTGGGATACGACCCACGGTAGGTATTCATCATAGGTGTTCACCGTAGGTGTCTACGATAGGTGTTCACGGTTCACGTTCATGGAAGGTGTTCCGGGCATTTTGCCCGGAACATCCTACTTCCTGGGCAGCAGCCCCTGCTCTTTCAGCCCCCAGATAGCTCCCGGCGCCCTCACGCGAGTCTTTACATCGAGTTCAACCTCGACGTAGGGAAACACCTCGTCGTTCCATATCTCCTCCATGGTGGCCCATAGGTCGGGGTTCGACTTGTACACCTCGAAGCCGAACCCGTAGATATCGGTCTTGAGTTCATTCTGCACTCTTTCCAGCGTGGCAAAGATCTCACGGGTCACCACCGCGCGGGCGGATTCCTCAAGCGCGTCGACTATCCCGGGCTGGCGCAGGTCTGAGCCCATCTCGAACTGGGAAGCTTCAAGATCCACATGGATTTCCGCCTGGATCTTGATCCCGCGAGGCCCGCCTTCAAAGACGGGTTTGAAGGATGAATTGGCCCGGACTACATCGAGCCCAACCATCTTGCCGGAACCAAAGGGATCCGGCACATCCATCGAAGTCTCCTGAAGGTCCCCTGACAGCCACAGGTATCCTCTTGCCTCGGTTCCATCCAGCAGCCCCACCAACTTGTCGCCCTTGTAGGCCGCGATCCCTATGTCTATGGTCATTCCCGGCACTAATTCTCCACTGGCAGCCTCTTTGAGGGGATCCAGCACCGGCGAGTCATCCGGCAGCTCGCCCTCGATGTCCACGTTTACATCGATTGGCTGTTCCAGTGAGGTAGCCTTGTCAGTCTGTTTGACTTCCTGACCCTGCCTCTTAACCTGGATATCTTTCGTTTGCCTACCTGCTGTGTGCAGCGTTACAGGCTCGATGCCAGGCTCAGATAGCTTAACTATGAACTCATTCAGGGTTGTCCGCACCGTCTTGCCGCTCCTTAAGGCTGTGGTCGAGAGGGCAAAGAGTACTCGGGACGGTAGGGCCTCGATCATGGGGCGCTGGAGAAGGCCGGATCCGGTATCGCATGTGGAGATAATCGCTGAGTTACGGATGCGAGCGTCACGAAGCACATAGTCCAGGTACTGGCCTATACCTTCACGCGCCAGGGCCTGGCCGAAGATGATGCTGCTGACCTGGCCCATGGTGAGTGCGCGGGGCATCCGCCTCTGGGCGTTTGTGAGCGCGGCGGCCAAGGTGTCCGCTTGATCTCGCAAGAGTACCGCGACGGTAGACGTCGACTCGCCGACTGAACGGGCGCTGGACAGCGCTTTCGGGTTGAGGACCTCAAGCGATACGATAACCTGACCGTTTTCGCCTTTGTCGAGGCCGATGGACCCCACTATGCCGACCTCATCAAGTTCCTGGCGGTCCCAGCAAGCGGATGTGGAGACGGCGATGGCGACGGTGATCAGCATACATACGATTCTTCGCCACATCGCGACCTTACGGATCCTGTGCATGATCAGCGCCTACTTCTCCCTTCCATCGATGCGTCTTACCAATGCCACTGCATAGGTCACGCCGATTCCTCCAAGAAACACAACAAGCGTCCAGATCCCCGCGACAGGGAGCGTGAGTACTATTCTGATGTTGAACAGGTCCGTGATCCTGTGCGACACGGGTAAGATTCCCAGCAAGAACAGCGCTACCGCCACTTTCTTGAAGTCGATGGACAGAGCGTCACCGAAGATGATCGAGGCGGACAAAAGGAGAATCGTCACATCAAAGGTCACTCCTACGATCCATGAAGCCAGCAAGAACAAGTCAGTTCTCTCGACGAAGCCTTCAATGCTGATAGCGCCCGCAAGCGACAGGAGAGGCGCGAGGCTGTTCTGGGCCTGCTGGTGTCCAGTTGTGGTAAGCACCTGAATCACCGTCAGGGTCAGGTACGTGCCGCCGATGACGAGCCCGAAGATCGTAGCCCTTCCCAGGCTCGCCGCCTTCTTGACGTATCTGCCCAAAGACAGCACCACGGAGCTACTGATTGTGCCCAGGAACACAGGCGATACCGACCCCGCGAGAACGGGCTTGATACCACGGGCTAGCATGGGCTTGAGGCTTGTCGTGGGGCCTGCTTTTGAGACATATAGCAGGATGCTCTCAACTACCAAGAGGCCGCTTAGCAGCACGAACACGAGTTCCGCGGCACGTGCCACGGTGTCGGGTCCGTGGACCGCCCCGTAGACGCTGACCATCAGCATGGGAACGGCGATGGCCCAGCCCGGGGTATTGGGCATGAACTCGGATATCACGACGAGCGATACGGTGCGGATCCTGGATAACGCCACAACGTACTGGGATAGCGCGAAGAGCCCGATAACCAACCACCCGGCGACGGGGCCAAGGACGGCCTTCCCGATGTGGCCCAAGCTCTTTCCCGGAAATCGTGCCGCCAGTCCAGATAGCAGGAGGGCCACGAGGCAGGAACCGAGGGTGGAGACGATGGACGAGATCCACGAGTCTTGCCTTGCGTCGCCCACCATCACCGCGGGAAGGAGCACCAGCATGGCTGAGGCCCGCATGACCGCGACGACGAGCATGAGCTGCCGCGCGCTGATCCTGTCTGTCACAAGCGATCCCCCCGCCTGGGAGCCTTCTTGGGGTCCTGGGGCTCCGGCATCGGTCCCCGCAACACTCTGTCGCGATGCCCCAAAGGCCGTGTCTTGGGCTGGACCTCCAACGGGGCGACCACCACTTTCCTCAGAAGCCTCCGCATGTTCCCCGGCGTGAATAGCGTGAAATAGGGCACCCCCAGGGTCTTTAGCGAAGCCAGGTGGTACACGATCGCCAAAGATGCCAGCATGAGGCCTGGGAACCCAAGCGTGGCGGCGGCCCCTAGTAGGAAAAACCGCAGTACGCGGTAAGCGATCGCCTTTTCCGCCCTGGGTATGGCGAAGGATGCGATGGTAGACAGCATTACCACGATGATGAGTCCCGGGGGGACGAAGCCCGCCTCGATCGCCGACTGTCCCAGGACCACCGCCCCGACGATGCTGACGGCAGGTCCGAACTGTTGGGGCAATCGCACGCCTGCCTCACGCACAACATCAAGGATGAGCTCCGCAATGAGAGCCGTGAGCGCCAGAGGGAACGGAACGCCTTCCTGCGATAACGCGATGTTGAGGAGGAGGGGCAAAGGAATCAGCTCGTGGTGAAACGTGACTATCGCGACGTAGGTTGGTGTGGCGACGATAGATAGGATGTACGCGATGATGCGTATCACCCTGATCATGCTGGCTGCCCACGTGTTGGCGTAGTAGTCCTCGGCCGCTTCAAAAACCGTGAAGAACTGGGACGGTTCCAGCAATGCAAAGGGGGAGCCGTCCACGATGATCGCGGCTAGGCCATGGTTGAGCTCGGCAGCTATCGTGTCCGGACGCTCAGTCAACCTCTCAACGATGAACGGGGAGTAGGGCCTCTCCTCAATAAACCCCCTGATTGTGCCGGCGTCCAAGACGACGTCGGTGTCGATCGCCTGAAGGCGCCTTCGCAGTTCATCGACTATTTCCTGGGGAGCGATCCCTTTCACGTAGAGCAGGCGGACTTCGGTCCTCGACTTCCTCCCGATGACGAACTTCTCGATCGCGAGGTCAGGCGTGCGCAGGCGGGTCCGTATCAACCCTATGCTCTCTTCAAGCGACTCCGTGAGGCCCACCTGTGGGCCCAACACAGTGAGCTCCGATGTCGGGCCCTGAACGGGCCTAGATAACGTCTTCTGTGCGGATAGCGTCAGTCCCCAGGCAACCCCGTCGAGGAGGAGGATTCCCTTGCCTGTCAGGATCGACGATATCGCGCTGTCCACAGATGTCACCGGCTCAACGCCCCGCGCAGTCGGCAGTGTCATGTAGAGCCTTTCAAGCAGGGCTTCTCCCTCGAGCCCTGCATACCGGGACGGATCCCGAGCCATAAGGGCGTCTATCACGGACTCCCGTATGGAAATGAGGTCAACCATGGTGCGAAGGTACAGTATGGCAATCCGGTTCTTCTCGTTGTCGCCCACGATCAGGTCCCGGACATAGAGGTCCGCAGGGTCACTCATTGCCTTCCTTATGCAGGCGACGTTACGCTGGAGGTTCTTCGATAGGTCTTTGACCGGGGTGCGTTCAGGCTTGGCAACTGCCGGCGAAGCCCTGGGCCGGACCATCCTAGCGAGAAGGCGGAACGGGTTCAACCTATCCCTCCTAGACCATCTATGGCCGTCCGTGACCACTTACGAGCACCCACGACCATCGGCGATCATCCAGGACCGTCCGCGACCATCACGCAGGCGGTCTACGACCATCCTCGGCCATTTCACCGACGGCGCCACAGAGTGCCGTTTGCCGGCCTACGCCGAGCCGGGCGCTCACCTTCAGTATTCTTTCCAAAGCGGGCCAATATCGTCGTTCCACCAGATGCCAGGGCTGCCAATCGTTTCGGGTGTGGTCTAGCAGGACTTTTATTGCGGGGTACGGAACGATCGGATGGTTCTGTACCCTAACATTTGCAGCATCAACCAGGGTACCAATTGCGGCATCGGCAAGCGCCGGCAGCAGGACCTGCATCAAAGTAAGCGGCGCGATGTTGCACTATCGGCAGTAGCTGGGAGGGGCGGGAATGAGGCGGATGCCGCTATGGGGCAAAGCGCCGGTTGTGCTTGCCCTCGCGCTGATCGGGGTTCTCTCCGTAGATTCCATCCGCCTACGCCTCCAGGGAGCGCTGGTTGCCAGCATAAACTCGAGCATAGCACTCATCTCCAGTGAACTCCGCAACCTGAGCACGCCGTTTGGTCTGGAGCCGGTGGCCGGGGCCTTGGATCCCCTGGCGCTCCTGAAAGCCGCGTCGATAGAAGAGGAGATCGTTCGCGAGACACGCTGGCTCATCGCGTGCCAGATGCGCGACGGCGCCATCGCCCAGACGCCGCTGGGGGACAAGATCGTCCCGTACTTCGCCAACTTTGCCGCAAAGACTCTGGTCGACATCGAACCCGAACGTGCCCGCAGCTACATGACCTGGTACCTTGATCA
This sequence comes from uncultured Eubacteriales bacterium, assembly GCA_964602455.1. Taxonomy (GTDB): domain Bacteria; phylum Bacillota; class Sulfobacillia; order Fermentithermobacillales; family Fermentithermobacillaceae; genus JBBDIP01. The sequence continues at coordinate 19,122 of CAZRRG010000003.1, forward strand.
TCTCAACCGCCCGGACCGTTTTGGTCTCGCCGGGACGGTGTACGACTACGAGCTGTCTTCGCAGGGGTGGCTGCCCACTCTGAACTACGACTCGGCCGACAGCTACGCCGCGACCTTCCTGTCCCTGGCGTCCTACTACCTGACTCGGACCGGCGACCACGACTTCATTGAAAGCAATCTCGCCGACATCGACCTTGTGGCCGGCGTCCTTCTCGCTCTCCAGGATACGGACGGCCTCACGTTCGTGGCGCCCGGGTCCGGCACAAAGTACCTGATGGACAACTGCGAGGTGTACCGGGGCCTCATGGATTGGGCGGAGGCGCTGCTTGTCCTGGGCCGCCCCGAGGATGCGTCGCGCATGGTCCTTGCGGCGGAGAATGTACGTCTTGGCATTGAGCATGTGTTCTACTCTGCCTACCGTGGACAGTACGCCCACACGGTATCGTGGTACGGGAAAAGATATCCCAAGCCCGGGAAATGGTACCCCGATGCGGTGTCGCAACTGTATGTCATAACCGAAGGCGTGTTGAGGACTGACGACCAGCGCGCCTACCGTATCTGGAGCAACTTCAACGAGCAGTTCCCTGCGTGGAGCGAGTGCGGCGCCTATGACGGGTTCCCGTGGGCCAAGATTGCCCTTGCCTCAGTCAAAATGAGGGATACGGACCGCGCCGGCCAGTTCCTCGCGTGGGTAGCCGAGGAGTTCGGCCGAAGGGCGCGTCCGTATCCCTGGTACGTCCTTGAATCCGCTCACATATTGGATCTGTATGGCGCGATGTACCTTACTTCATCCGACGCGGATCCCGAAGCGAATCTAGAAACCGACTCCGAGGCAAGTCCCGAATCGAACCCCGAAGCGAATCTCGAAGCGAGTCTCGAACAAGGCGGGCAATCATCGCCAGAGACGCCTGAGGTCAGCCGAAGTCGACCACGGCGACCAATCCTCGATGAACATGTTGCCCTGCCGAGCCTCATCCAACCTGCTATTTCTTATCGAGTTTCTCGATACCCAGCTTCTTGAAGACGAAGTAGACTACGAACGCCACTACAAGGAAGTCGATAAGTACCGAGACAAAGTTCCCCCACATCAGCTTGGCCGATCCAATCTCCAGGTAGGCCTGGGAGAGGTCTCCTACCTTGCCCATGATCAATCCGAGCACCGGGTTGATGATGTCCGCCGAACAAGCTGCCCGGCAGGACACTTTGCTTATTTTGCTGAAACCATACCTATCGCTGGCGTGCACCGGTCCCGGAATCGACCAAGCATGTTCAGCGCCAGTACTCGCGAAAGGCGGAGATCCGCGTTGAACAGGAAGCCTCGTGCGCTTGGCGTAGGAAGCACGGTTGCCGTCGTCGCTCCATCTGGACCTGTCTCCAAGGACTCGATTGACAGGGGAGTCGCTATACTCGAGTCCCTAGGGCTCAAGGTCAAGGTGCTCGGCTCGGTGCTTAAGCAGTACGGATACCTTGCCGGTGACGACAAGGACCGGGCTCACGATTTCGGAGCAGCGTGGACGGACCCGTCGGTCGACGCCGTGATCTGCGCGCGAGGCGGTTACGGCGCCACGCGTATGCTCCGGTACCTGGACTTCAACACCCTCCGGCCTCACAAGAAGGTCTTCGTGGGGTACTCGGACATCACTGCCCTGCATCTCGCGCTCCGCAAGGAGTTGCGGCTGGTAACCTTCCATGGCCCAATGGTGGCAACCCGGAAGGGAGCCTCCCTGGACGTCCCCCTCAACCTGGAGAGCCTGTGGTCGGCGTTGTCGAGTGGGGATGTGAGACTTCCGGATGGCGACAACCTCCGCTCGCTCAGCCCCGGCCGGGCCGAGGGGGAACTCACCGGAGGCAACCTGTCGCTGGTTGCCGCATCCATCGGCACGACCTATGAGGTCAACACCAAGGGCAAGATTCTGTTCCTCGAAGAAGTGGGCGAGGCTCCGTACCGCATCGACAGGATGCTCTGCCAGCTCGATTCAGCAGGCAAGCTGGACCAGGCTGCCGGTTTCCTCGTGGGCGACTTCACCGACTGCGAAGCCAGGGAAGGTTCGCCGACGTTATCCGTCGAGGAACTGATCAACCAATACCTGTGCGGCAGGGGAAAGCCGTGCGTAGCAGGATTACCCTCAGGGCATGGTCGCCTGAACCTCACGCTGCCGCTCGGCGTCCGCGTTGCGGTAGACGGCGACCACGGAACCTTTAGGTTCTTCGAGAGCCCGGTCGGCCGCCGTCGGTAGCCGTCCGCGGCAGGCAGTAGCCGTCGGTAGCTGCGCCCCCAACCCCGATGGTCACCGTTCGGTGGTATTTCGCCACCCGATGGTCACCTTTCAACGGTAATGCAGTGAACGCAACGATGGAGTAATGAAGGTGGACTGAGAGAGTGGAACGAGGCCCGCTTCCAAAGCGGGCCTCGTGATCGTAGATGTGAATCTTGCAGCGCAGTAGGCTACGGCGCAGTCACCAAGTCCGGCACCCACTTGTCGAAGGGCCAGCGTTTCTCGAGGCGCAAGATCTCCAGGTACTCGGGGCCGAGGACGTCCTGCGCTTCTTTCTCGGTAATCCTCTTGCCCGGCCAGTCTGTCCTGTTCGACATGTGGAGTACCAGCCTCGCAAGGACTGTGGCTGTGGACTCCAGCGCGCGAGGCGAGACCTTATCCAGGGTATCGGCTGCCGAATGCCCCCATCCCCTGGTACCGGTGCTGGTATCGCTGAACTCGCGTAGCCCTCCGGCGGGGATGCCCATCAGCTGGAACGGCAGGTGGTCGCTGTAGAGGCTCTTGGCATTGGCCACCTGAATCGGCTGCCTCATATCCTTGCCTATGCTCTTGAAGTAGTTGAACAGGGACGTCCAGTGCCCGTAGAGCACGATCCCCGGTTGGGCGTAGCTCCGGCCGGCGCCGTCCAGGTTGAACATCATCTCTATCTGGTCCAGTTCATCCCGGTGCATATCTACGTAGTTGTAGGACCCGCCCAAGCCGATCTCCTCGATCGGGAATAGGACGAACCGCAGCGTCTTGCCGATAGCGTCCTTGTGCCTGGCGAGTGCTCGCGCGGCCTCCATGACTACCATCGCTCCCGCGCCGTCGTCCATAGCTCCCGGCGCGATGTCGTGGCCGTCGTAGTGGGCTCCCATCAGAATTACCTTATCTGGCTGGACGCGGCCCTTGATCTCCGCCACCACATTCCACGCAGGGGCCGGGCGCACGGTATCGGTTGTTGTGATGCGGACCCTCACCGTTCCCTTGCCCTGCATCCGCACGATTTCCTCGCCCACTTCCCGCGAGACCGCGATGCAGGGGATCTCCGCGGGCTTCAGCCATCTTGTCGAACCCGTCTCCTCCAGGAGTCCCGGATCCCAGCGCATCCAGATGAAGCCGATGGCTCCGCCTGCTATCGCGCGTCCCAGTTTCTCCGCCCGGTGCACCCCACGGTGGAAGTAGGAGGGCGACTTTGCGTTGGCCATGACGATCTTGCCCCGGATGGAGTCACCGGCTGCCTCGTAATCGTCCGGAGTGCCGTGGCCGACGTAAACCACTTCGCCTTCGACTGAGGACGCCACGTTGTATGGGAGGGAGATGCACTTAAGCTCCTTGGACATGGGGGAGATGGTCTCCAACTTGGCCGGTCCCCTGGTCCACGCGTTGTGCATGAACTCCTCTTTGTGGACGTTCTCCAGCCCGTACTCCCTGAACTTGCCCAGCATGTACTCGACGGCTTTGGCATCCTCGGGCGTACCGCCGAACCGGCTCCCGAACTCTTCGCAGAGGACCGTGAGGTTCTTGTACCCTTCGTTAGAAAGCGCCAGTTCCGCAATGATGTCCCGCTCGGCCGCCTCGATCCTGGCTCTATCCACGTCACTTCCTCCTTAGCGCGCGCCCACTCTTGGTGAGCGCCAGTTTGCCGTTCTCCATCGCCGCCACACCGTTCACGAACACCCAGCTGAAGCCCTCAGGATAGCGCTTGGGGTCGTCGTCAGTGGTGGTATCCTTGACTGCCTCCGGCTTCATAACAACGATGTCCGCCTTTTTGCCTTTCGCTATGACGCCCCTGTCTCTTAGGCCCAGCCGCTCGGCGGGGAAGGAGGTGATGCGCCTTATGCCCTCCTCCAGGCCCAGCACATCGGGCGTCGCGTAGAGGGACAAGTATCTAGCCATGCACCCAAAAGTGTTGTGGCTGGGAAGAGGATACGGCGGGTGCTTGCCCTCGTACGTCTCATCGACTACGAAGGTGTCCACCGCGACCATAGCCAGGGGATGCTTCAGGAACATACGCTTTGTTGCCTCGTCGCCCTTGCGCAGGCCGGTCGTTGTCCAGGGGTCCTCGCAGACGATGTCCATGAGGGTTTCGAGAGCATCTTCGCCCCTCTCGCGAGCGACTTCAGCCAGAGTCTTTCCTGCTACGCCCGCTACGTTGGACTTGGAGATCAGGATCCCGTTCGCCCAACCCGGGGTTACGATGGGGTTCAGGGTGTACCACCTTCCGGACTTGATGAACCGGTGGATCTCGGCCCGGAGGTCAGGAGCCCGCAGGTTGTCCGCGAACTTCTCCATGGATCCCGCTTCTTTCAACCACGGTGAGAGCGGTGCTACTAGGTACTTTGCGTATCCGACTCCGCCCGCCTGGCTGTTGGGGATGACATCGAAGGTTAGGTCGACTCCATCGGCAATGGCGGCGTCGATCACAGCCAGCGTCTCTTCCGCGATGCAGGCCGCCAGCTTGGGAGTAGTTGACGGGAACACCTGGTACCCCGGCGCCAGGTGAGCCACCTCGAACTTGGCCCCCGTCTTCTTCGCTATGTCGATAGCCTCTTTCAGGCCGTTGATGAGACCCGGGTTCCCCATTCCTTCGCGGAGTCCCGTCCTTCGCCAGTGAGACGAGAAAAGCCCGCCACGCCTGGCGGCTACTCCGATGACCTCCACCGACTCCTCGGGGGAGCACCACGAGTTCGGGGCATAGTCCATGCCGTTGGAGATGCCCTGGGCGCCAGCGTCCATGGCCTCTTCAACGTACCTCTTCATGGCCTCGATCTCGTCTCTGGTGGCGTAGCGACGGTAGTCGGTCCCCATGACCGCGGCGCGGATGGTGCTATGCCCCACCAGCGGAGCCAGGTTCAGCCCGATCCCGTCGGAGTCCAGCCGGTCCAGCCACTGGCCGAAGGTACTCCAGTTCATATCCAGTCCGGCTACTTCTTTGGCCGCTTTGCGGGCCTTTTCGAGGTCCCCGACCACTTCCCGGTCGTACTTGCGCTTTTCGACCATGTCCCACCAGTCGAACTCCCACCACGTGACCGCGTAATGCTTGTTTAGCGGGGCGGGGGAGAAGCCGCACTGGCCGCAGACGGTGGTGGTGATTCCCTGGCCGATGAAGCTCTGGGCATAGGGGTACACCAGGATCGTTTGGTCTGCGTGGGAGTGCATGTCGATGAACCCCGGGGTCACGACTTGCCCGGCGGCGTCGACCGTCTTTGACGCCACGGCGCCGCTAAGGTCTCCAACTGCCGCGATTTCATCGCCCTTGATTCCAACATCCTGCTTTGACCTGGGCTTTCCTGTTCCGTCGATCACTTCGCCGTTTCTTATGATGATGTCAAACTCCACGGAGAACCCTCCTTGCACCACTGCCTCAAGGAGGGTTTCGCCGTTCCGGGTCCCTGTCCTGCACCCGAGGTTAAGGCGACGTAGTCCTGTGCCGATAAGGATTATGGGTAGAAGACTCCAATCGTCGGTGGACGGACTAGCGAGGCGAAGCAAACGGTGTTCACAATCCCCATGTGGCTGGCCCAGGTACTTGGCTCCATCATCCTTGCCGCTATCGCAGGGTTTCTGTACGCCAAGACCCGGGAACGCTTCATGGCGTTCTGGCTGGTTGGATGGGGTCTTGCCCTCATTTCGGGTAGCCCGGTAGAGTCTAGGGCGGAGTCAACCGCATTAGTAGTCCTATGTGAGGCAACGCGAGTCGTTGGCGCATCCTTCATACTGAGGGGCAACTCCGCGTTTCTGGGGCGAAAGGTCCCCGCTGCCTACCAGGTTTGGACTGTGGCGACCCTGGGATGGGTAGTCGTAGGTCTGCCGCTCTCCTTCGGCAGCGTCTCGGAACCCTACCGGTATCTCACGCTCCTGCCCTCCGTACTCATCTTCTCCGCCTCCCTAATAACGAGCGGGCTCTCGTTCTTCCGTTCAGCCGCCATTCGGCCTGTTGTGAGGCGCCTCGCAGGATGGAATTTCCTTCTCTTGGGGATTCACATCCTGGACTATCCCTTGTTCTACAGCCGGGAGACGACCCTTTCCTGGCCTTACATGCTTGCGTTCATCCTGGGCGTGATGGCTGCGGTCGGGACCTTCCTCGCGTACTTTGACAACAGGGATCAGGTTGCGAAGAAAGAGACTCAAGCCAAGGAAGAAGCGCAGGCCGCTCTGGTCGCCAGCGAAGCCAGGTACCGGGAGCTGGCCGACCTCTTGCCGGAAACAGTGTTTGAGGTAGACCTGGAGGGCAACATCCTTTTCGTCAACAGGACGGCATTTGACATCTTCGGATGTGCGCCCGAGGAGATGGAAACAGGCCTCAACGTATTCGCCATGATGGACCCCGATCAACTGGACCAGGTCAAGGCCGCCTTCAGGAAGGCGCTGAGAGGCGAACCCAATACAAACCACGAGTATACGGCCATTCGAAGGGACGGAAGCAAGTTTCCTATCATCATCAGGAGCACGCCTATCATCCGCGACGGGAATGTGACGGGGCTCCGCGGTATCATTGTGGACATCACCGAAATCAAGAAGGCCCAGGACAGAATGCGGTATCTGAGCCTCCACGACGCGCTCACGGGCCTCTTCAACCGCACCTACTTTGAGCAGCAGTTGCACAAAGCCCAGCTCACGCACACCGGGCCCGCCGGAATCATTATGTGCGACATGGATGGCCTCAAACTGGTGAACGACACTCTCGGTCATCACACCGGCGACAAGCTCCTGGTCGCGGCCGCCGAGGTTGTCACCCGGGCGTGCCCGAACGCCACGGCGATTGCGCGCGTCGGAGGAGACGAGTTTGCGGTCCTCATGCTGAAGTTCGATTGTGATCCAAAGGTCGCCATAGAGGACACGTGCCGGCGCTTGCAGGCGCTGGTCTCGGAGTACAACGATCACCATCCTGAACTCCTGCTCAGCCTATCGACCGGCTATGCCCTGGGCGATGGAGACACCGACTTCGACCGGCTCTTCCGGGACGCCGACGATCACATGTACCGGGAGAAACTCCACCGCAGCCAGAGCGCCAGGAATTCGATAGTCCAGACGATGCTGAAGACACTGGAAGCAAGAGACTATGCCACAGAGCACCACGCCGAGCGACTGGAGAAGCTTGTGACCGCGATGGCTAGGGCCATGAAGATTCCCCCTCAGCGCATCGCCGACCTCAGACTGCTTGCCCAGTTCCACGACATAGGAAAGGTCGGAGTATCCGACACTATCCTGTTCAAGCCCAGTCCTCTTACGCCCAAGCAGCGGCAGGAGATCAACCGGCACTCGGAGATCGGATACCGGATCGCTCAAGCGGCGCCTGACCTCGCTCCTATCGCCGACGCCATCCTCAAACACCATGAGTGGTGGGACGGCCGCGGGTATCCTCTTGGACTGAAGGGGGAGGAGATCCCTCTCGAGTGCAGGATCCTTGCGATAGCCGACGCCTTTGACGCGATGACCAGCGAGAGGCCCTACCGCCGCAAGCTTTCCACAGAAGAAGCCTTGCAGGAGCTCATCAACTGCAAGGGAACCCAATTCGATCCCGAACTGGTGGATGTGTTTGTTGGATTGATGCGACACCAGGATGGGGTACCCATGACTGTGGCGGCTGTCCACGATTTCCCCTCGGGAACCGCTGATCTGCCCGACGCGGCCCCACAGCACCGCGCCTAAGGTTGGTTCCTGTCATCTAGCCCCGGTTCGCGCGCTGCACTCCAAATGGCCTGAGGCGACCGTGCCGTAGCAATAGTAGTATGTTGTCAGACGACCGACGACAGGCCGTATTGGGCCCTCCTTCCTACAGATCCCGCTAAGAGGAGGACGAACCGCATCGAATAATGACTTACAGGGCACATCCACCCAAGCGTAGCGGACGGCACCCACTCCTCCACAAGCGAGGACGCCGGCCATGAAGGTAGAAAGACGCGAGCACCCGCTCGTACCTTGCTTCCAGACTCAGTTGCGGAGTCAGGCCGCGACTGATCACCTCCCTTGCCCAGAGCCCATGAGCGTGGGACTCCCCTGGATCCTCTTTGGCCGGTTGCCGTCCGCTGCCAGTCACTCTCGCAAATCGGACGTCTTTCGGTGAACTCTCAATCTCAAAGGAGGTAACAAACATGTTGAACCTGTGGAAAAGGCTGATCTCGCAGGACGAAGGCCAGGGACTCGTGGAGTACGCGCTCATCATCGGTCTCATCGCCGTAGTCCTCATCGGAGCTCTCAGCACCATGGAAGGCGGAATCGCCGGGGTTTTCGACAGGATCAAACAAGCGCTAGACGGGGTGTAGTCATAGGATCGACCTAGTCGGCTGCGGAGGAGTCCCGCCCGGACTCCTCCGCGGCATCAGGAGGTATGACCGGCGTGGCAGGCGCAGCGACTAATATCACCCAGGTTCCCCCCGCCCTTGTCGCTATTACAGTGACCTGGGCGGCTCTTGCCGCTATCTTGGACCTGCGGACGCAGAGGATTCCCAACTGGATGACATTTCCCGCGGCGCTTCTGGGCCTTGCTGCAAACGCGGTTCTTGGAGGTGTCTCAGGCCTTGGACAGAGCGCCCTGGGGATGCTGCTGGGCCTTGGCCTCCTCATAGTCCCGTTCATCCTGGGAGGTATGGGGGCAGGGGACGTAAAGATGCTGGCCGCAGTGGGCGCCTTTGGCGGCCCCGCGTTCGTCTGGAGGACGTTCCTCATGGGGTCTATCGCGGGCGGCCTCATCTCAATGTGCTTTATTGTCAGCAGGTCCCGCGTGAGCAGGCAGTCGCTTCAGGCAGCGGTCTTGACCGGCCGCATGCCGGGAGCCGTCGTCAAGGCATCCAAGCAGGCGTTCCCTTACGGCGTGGCCATCCTGGCGGGCACGATAGCGGCCTCCTTTGCGGGGTGGCCGGTGTGAGGCAGGGTATCTTTCGCAGGCTGTCGACACTCCGGCGCACTGAGAGCGGCCAAAGCATCGTCGAGTTCGCCCTCGTAATCCCGATGATGGCGCTGTTGCTCCTCGGGATCATGGAGGGCGGGCGCATCTTCTCGGCTTACGTCGAGCTGCAGCATGTAGCCCGAGACGCGGCGCGGTTCGCTTCTCTGAACTGCACTTCTCTTTCGGTGCGAGACGACCAGGTAGCGTCGTGGGTTGCATCCATTCTCATACCGCACCTGGCGGGCAGAACGTCTACCCTCAACCCCGGTGACCTTGTGGTGGACTTCGACCGCGTGACGTCGGGGACTGAGACGTGGGTTCAGGTGGCCATGGAGTACCCGCTGGAGATAGTGACGCCGGTGATCAGCAACCTCGCCGGCAGCCCGCTGGTCCTCCAATCGAGGATGGTCATGCGCAGCGAGTAGTCCCGCTAGTCGATGTGGCGACGACGGTAGGCGGGTTGAGAGTGGCGGTCGGTGGGAGAGGCAACCAGTAGACAAGGCAGGTGAGATGGTCTTGAGGCGTGGTGGCAATGCAGATGGGGTAAGACCGCGGTTGGCGATCGGAAGACGTGGGCGGATGGTGGCAGACTGGCTTCCGCAGGTTTTCGGCAGGCTCCGTTCGTCTGATAGAGGTACGGCCCTGTTTCTCGCAGGCATAGCTATGGCGGCCCTAGTCGGTTTCACCGCCCTGGCGGTGGACGGCGGCTACATGTACCTGCGGCACACTGAACTCCAGGATCTGGCTGATGCCGCCGCTCTTTCAGCGGCAAGGCAACTGGCAGCCACTCCGGGCTCCACATCCTCAAAGCAATCGGCGGCCTTCCAGGCGGCGCTAGAGTGCGTCCAGCGCAACGGATTTGTCACATCGGATGTGAGCGGCTTCTCCTTCGATGTATCGCGGGGCGACGAACAGGGACGCCTTTCGCTTACGTTCCCTTCACCCGAGACCGAGGCTAGGGTGAGCATTTCCCTGGACACCAAGACGTTTTTCGCCAAGGTCCTTTCTATGGACAAGGCCCCTATCGGCGTCAGCGCTACCGCCGAAGTCCTGACCTATAACGGTGAGTCCGGCGAGACCGACCTCATACCCCTGGCATACTGGCAAGACGGTTACGAGGTCGGGGAACGGGTCGACATGACGCTCACTCCAGGCGAGGGAGTGAAGGGCAACTACGGATGGCTGAGTCTTGGTTCTACCAGCATGTTCAGACATTACATCAAGTCGGGCTATCCCGGCGCCATCCACGTGGGAGACAAGGTTGAGACCAACACCGGCGTCAACAACGGCCAAGTGAAGCAGGCCATGGCCAGCAGGCTGTCGGGATGCGTCCACGGATGCACCATGACCCCGGCGCAGAACATAACCGATCCCTGTTCGCGGGTCGCCGTCGTCCCCATGGTCTCCGGCTTCGAGGATAGCTGCGGCAAGAGCACAGTGACGGTTATCGGTTTTCTGAAGATCTTCATCGAGAGCTACGACCCGCACTCCAAGGTGCTGTCGGCGTGGGTGCTGGGCAAAGCCGCAGGTCCCTCGGGCTTTACCGGGACCCAGGCGCTGGCGCTCAGGTCTGCGCGCCTCAAGTAGCGGCTATAGCGGTTGCCGGGCATCCACCAGGCGGTCCCGGGTCCGCGCGAAAGGGTGGCAATGATGGGCAAATCCAAGATCTGGTTCGCGCTAACGTTGCTGCTGGCCATCCTAACCGGCTTCCTTGTGTACCGGTATCTAGGAAGCCTGCGGAGTCCCAATGCCGAGCCCATGGCTACACAGGTTGTGGCGAGGGTAAGGATCGACGCCGGTACCCGCATCACCGCGAACATGCTGGATACCGTACAAGTCCCGGAGAAGTACGCGCATCCGTCGGCTGCTTCCGCCGCCCAGATGGTGACCGGTCGGTTTGCTTTGTCCGACATCTATGCAGGTGAAGTTGTCCTCGTAGACAAGGTTGCCACCGAGAATACCGTCACCGAGCTGCCCTACAAGATCCCGGAGGGACTCCGGGCCCTTACGATCCCCGTTAACTCTCTCACGGGCGTAGCGGGGCTCTTGAAGCCCGGTTACAGGGTAGACGTAATCGTCACCTACACCGAGGATGACCCGGTCCGGGACGCCAAAGCCGTGACCCTGGTGCAGGACGCGCTTGTGCTGGCTGTGGGCCAAGACGTCACGGGGGCCGAGGGAACCCGGAGCCTTGAGAACGTGACGCTGGCCCTGAGCCCTTCCGACGCCCAGATGGTGGCTCTGGGTGAGTTCATCGGCCAGCTGAAGCTGTCGGCCAGGCCGGTCGGCGATTCGACAACTCCCTACCTGTCGCACCAGACTCCTTCACAGATGCTCCAGCTGTTCCCGTAGCGAGGTGTCCCCCATGCAGAGAGCAACAATCCTGATAATCGACGATTCGTCATCAAGCGGACTGAAGAGCCGCCTGTCGGGACGCGGGGAGTGGGCCATCGTCGGGGCCACCTCCAGTCCTGAAGTTGGTTTCACGCTGGCAGAGCGTTTTCAGCCATCGGTAATCGTCCTGAACCTGGATCTTCAGGGCAACAAGGGACCGTCGCTCGCCGAGATGCTCTCCCTCGAGCTGCCCATGACGAGTCTGGTCCTGGTCACCTCCTCTGACTCCAAGAAGGCGCTGCACCTGGCGCTACAAGTAGGCGCCAAGGACGTTGTGACGCTCCCCATCGAGGACGACAGGCTGATCCGCTCCATCCAGCGTGCCGCGGAGCAGGGCCAGAGGCGCCAGCAGATGTTCTCGGTCCAGAAAAAGGCCCGGAGGCCGCAGTTCCGGACGATAACCGTGTTCAGCACCAAAGGGGGCGTCGGGAAGACCACCATCACCGTGAACCTCGCGATGGCTCTCCGGGAGCTCACCCGGAAGAGGGTCGCCGCGGTAGACCTGGATCTCCTGTCAGGCAACCTGGGGCTCATGGCGGGCGTTTCGTGGAAGAGGACCATCCGCGATCTGATCGATGAATCATCCAGCGTGGACAAGGATATGATCGAGGCTTACTGCGTGGAGCATCCCACGGGAGTGCGCATACTGCCTGCCCCGTCCCAGCCTGACTTCGCCGGGTTTGTCCAGGCCGAACAGGTCCAGAAGGCCCTCTCGATGATGTCGGAGATCTTCAACTACGTGGTGGTGGACGCCCCAACGTACCTGCACGACACCGTGCTACCCGCGCTTGAGGAATCCTCGGACATCGTGGTAGTGACGACCTTGGACCTGGCGGCCATCCAGAACATGCGACAATGCATCGACCTCCTCTCCAGGCTCTCTATGAGATCCAAGGTCCGGGTGGTCGTCAACCGTATGGGCTACACTGGCGGGCTCCGGGTTAAAGACCTGGAAGTCGAGATGGGGATGCCGGTCCAGTGCGTCCTGCCGGCTGACGAGAAACTGTCGGTGGATGCTGTGAACATGGGCAACCCGGCGTTCTTGTCGGCCAGGCATTCGGCTCTCTCCCGGAAGATAGAGGAACTGGCCCGGAAGGTGCTTTCAGATGAGGACAAGCCACGTGTCCTGGCCGCGGCGCCCGGAGGCTATTGATACCTGAGGCAACTGAACCTGGAGGTCACTGATACATGTCTCTGTTGCAGCGAAGGCTCTACCAGTTGAGGGAGCAAAACGCTCCGCCGGTTCGCGAGGTCCCCGTTGAACCTCCGCCGGTCGCGGCGTCTCGCCTCAGCCTCATACGGGCAGCCAAGGACCGGGTCATGGAGGACGCGGTCGAGACTATCGACGTGGACGCGATGGCCCGCATGCCGGAGGCCGAGTGGTCCAAGTATCTTTCCGACGCGGTGAGCACTCTTGCAGACCGCGTGATCCGCGATATGGACCTCACGCTAACCAAGAGCGAGCATGTGAGGCTGGTCGGCGAAGTTGTGAGCGAGATCGATGGTTACGGCCCCATCACGCCCCTGCTCACTGACCCGACGGTGAGCGAGGTCATGGTGAACGGGGCAGACAAAGTCTACGTCGAGCGTGGGGGCAGGATCGAGGCCACCGACGTTGTCTTTAAAGACGAAGGGCACGTGATGCGCATAATCGAGCGCATCGTCGCGCCGCTGGGGAAAAGAGTGGACGAGAGTTCGCCCATGGTCGACGCCAGGCTTCCCGACGGCTCGCGAGTCAACGTGACGATCCCGCCGGTATCGTTGAACGGGCCGGTCCTGACCATAAGGAAGTTTTCGGCGAAGCCCTACACCATGGCGGACCTCATCCGGTTCGGCACTCTGAACACCAATATGGCCAGCTTTCTCAAGGCCTGCGTCGAAGGACGGCTGAACGTGATCGTGAGCGGCGGCACCGGCAGCGGCAAGACGACGACGCTTAACGTGCTGTCGTCCTTCATCCCAAATACCGAACGCATTATCACCATCGAGGACGCCGCTGAGCTCCAGCTTATGCAGGAACACGTGATCCGGCTTGAGTGCCGCCCGGCCAACGTGGAGGGAAGAGGCCGGATAGCCATAAGGGACCTTGTCATCAACTCCCTCCGCATGAGGCCCGACCGCATAGTCGTGGGAGAGGTGCGCGGCGGCGAGGCGCTGGACATGCTGCAGGCTATGAACACCGGACACGATGGCTCTCTCACGACCGGCCACGCCAACACTCCCAGGGATCTCCTCTCGAGGCTGGAGACCATGGTTCTGATGGCCGGTGTCGAGTTGCCGGTGAAGGCCATCAGGGAGCAGATCGTTGGCGGTATCCAGCTCATCGTGCACCAGTCCAGGATGAAGGATGGAACCCGCAAGATCACAAAGGTGACCGAGATAGCGGGGATGGAGGGCGACGTGATAACCCTCCAGGATATCTTCGTTTTCGAGGAGCAGGGGTTGTCCCAGGGTAAGGTTCAGGGCGCTTTCAGGGCAACCGGAGTCATACCCAAGGCCTTGCCGTCACTGGAAGCCCGGGGGATCGCGGTGCCGGTTTCGTTGTTCTCGTAGCAACCAATAGCCATCGCTGCAGGAAGACGGAGGTGACCCGACATGTTGGGGCAGATAGCGGTCTTGTGCGCTGTGCTGACCTTCCTTGTGGCGCTCCAACTGGGAGACATCCTCACCGCCAGGCAGCGACGGATACGGGAAAGGCTGAAGATGGCAGCAGGCCAGGCGTCTCCCCAGGCCAAGGACCCAGCGGTCGCAAAGAATCCGGTGCTCTCCGCGCGAAAGCCCCGCGTCAAGCTGCCGTCCATACCCGCGCCAGGATCTGTGCTGGGCAAGGCGTGGATGGACCGCATCAAGGTGAGCCTCACCAAGGCCGGGATCCCTCTCCGCCCCGAGGAGCTGACCGGTATGTCGGTGACCATGAGCATTGTCGGCCTGGCTGTTGGGCTGGTGGCGAGAAAAGGCGTTATCCTGCCGCTTGGCCTGGCTATCGCCGGGGCCGTGACTCCCGGCCTGTGGGTGATGCGCGCAAAGCGGGTGAGGGCCGCCAAACTCGAGATCGAACTGGTGGACGCCCTAACGCTCATCGCGAACTCCCTGCGCGCGGGCCACAGCTTCATGCAGGCACTGGAACTGGTGGGGAAGGACGCTCCTCCGCCGCTGGGGCCTGAGTTGGCCAAAGTGCTCAGGGATTCCCGGCTGGGGATGTCGATCGACGATGCCTTTGCGGGACTTGTATCCCGTTTCGATAGCAGGGACCTGGAACTGGCGGTCACCGGAGTCCTCATCCAGCGCCAGGTAGGAGGCAACCTGGCTCAGGTGCTGGACAGCATAGCATCCACCATCGAGAAGAGGATCAAGGCAAGGGGCAAAATCCGCACTCTGACTGCCCAGGGGCGGGTGTCCGCCTGGGTCATCTCCATCCTTCCGTTTGCGATGGCAGGTGTCATGTTCGGAATGTACCCCGACTTCGGCTCCATCATGCTGAATAACCCCCTCGGCATCGGCATGCTGGCCTTCGGAGCCGTATCCTTGGTCCTAGGCATCCTTCTCGTAAGAAAAGTGGTGACCATCGACGTTTAGCGAGGAAACCCTCCAGTATGCCGCGGTGGGGGCGGCGGCCTTGACCGCTCTCAGCCTGGCCGTCACTATCCGGCTGGTCCTGGGAGGCAAGCGTATCCGCGCGCTGGAGCGCCTGCGCCTCTTGGGGATCGAGGACCTCCGCGAAGACGACGAAGACATACTAAAGCGACCTTTCCTGGACAGGACGGTGGGCGCGTTCCTTCGGTCGGTCGTCGCCGCGATAGGTCAGGCGACGCCGGGCAGGGTCCTTGGGGCAGTTGAGGAGCGCCTCGATAGGGCCGGCAACCCCAATAACGTCAAGCCCAACGCGTTCCTGGCGTCATCGGCCATCACCGGCGCCATTGCGTTTGCTGCCGTATGGGGGCTGTTGCGCGCCATCGGTGTTCCAGCAGGCAGGGTCACCACTCTCGCCGGAGCCTGCGGCGCGATGGCAGGTTACCTTCCATCACTGCGGCTAAGCAGGCAGGCGGGACGGCGGCAGAAGGAAATCCGCAGGAGCCTGCCCGACATCATGGACCTGCTCATCGTAAGCGTGCAGGCAGGTCTCACGTTCGACATGGCGCTGCTGCGAGTGGTCGACAAGTTCAAGGGTACTGTTAGCGACGAGTTTGGGAAGGCCCTCAGGGAAATGCAGCTCGGCAAGTCCAGGAAGGACGCCCTGAAGGATATGGCGGACCGGGTCGGTGTGCACGAATTGGGGCTCATGGTGAACGCCGTCATCCAGGCCGAACAACTCGGGGTGGGCATATCCCAGGTCCTGGAGCTGCAGTCGGACCTCATGCGCGACAAACGGCAGCAAGCTGTTGAGGAGCAGGCAATGAAAGCTCCGGTAAAGATGCTCTTTCCGATGGTGTTCTTCATCTTCCCGGCCATCTTCATAGTGGTTCTGGGCCCCGCCGTGCTCAACATTATGAAGATCCTAGCCGGAGTGGGAGGGCCTTAAGACGTGACGCCCGCAGGGATCGGGAGGCATACGGAAGACGCCGTGAATCTGGTGGACCTGAACACCGGATGCTGCGTCGCGAAGCGGCTGCGGATCGCCGACACGTTCGCGAGCAGGCTCACCGGGCTCATGGGACGCAGAGCCCTGGCAGAGGGCGAAGGCCTGCTCCTTAAGGGCTGCAGGTCCATCCACACCTGCTTCATGCGGTTCTCCATCGACGTGGCATATCTGGACCGGGACATGTGGGTTGTGGCAGTCCACCACTGCGTGAAGCCCTGGCGCTTTGTCGGTCCTGTGTCTTTGGGCGAGCATACGCTGGAACTCCCTGCAGGCACTCTGGAGAGGCTGGGTGTATTGGCCGGTCATCACCTCGGCATGTCGATATCAACCCCCTAAGCAGGAGTCTTTCTCCCCGAACTTGAAGTCTAAATGGCTCATACAACCAAATGCTGGTTCCACAAGGGGAGAGCGTCATGTCGAGAACTGAGTTTGACCTGCGTTACGGCAAATCGACAGTGCGGGTGTCTGTACCCTCGGCAAGCATCGCCGGGGTCCTTCTCCCGGCTGAACCGGTGCTCCCATCAGACGAGAAGGCCGAGATAGAGCGGGCCCTCCGGAACACTACCGGATCGCCGCCCCTGGAGGAGATGGCGAAGCCGGGCATTAAGGTTGTCATCATGGCGAGCGACATAACCCGTCCGTCGCCATCCCATAAGCTGCTTCCTCCGCTGCTTGAGCGCCTCAAGTCCGCGGGCCTCGCTGAGAGCGACATCACCATCGTCTTTGGTATGGGCATCCACAGGCACATGACCGACGCCGAGAAGCGCACCCTGGTGGGGGACGATGTCTTTGAAAGGTACCGGTGCGTGGAGAGCTCCGAGAGCGGCGAGTACGTCTTCTTGGGCACTACCTCTAGAGGGACGCCGGTGGAAGTGTGCCCTGAGGTAGCGTCCTGCGACTTCCTCATCTGCACAGGCAACATCGAGTACCACTACTACGCGGGTTACACCGGCGGCGTCAAGGCGGTGCTTCCCGGCGCCTGCAGCCAGCGGACGATCGAGGCCAACCACGCGATGCAGATGCTGCCCGGCGCCGAGATGGGTTCCTACGACAAGAACCCGGTGAGGCAGGACATGGAGGAAGCCGGGAAGATCATCGGCGTCGACTTCATCCTGAACGTTGTCCTGGACGAGAAAAAGAACATCGTGAAGGCTGTGGCGGGAGACCCGGTTCTGGCACACGCTGAAGGCCGCGAGGCGGTTGACCGGCTCTACGGTATACCTGTCGAGCGGGGGGCCGACATAGTGGTCGTCTCCGCCGGCGGGAAGCCCAAGGATCTCAACCTGTACCAGGCCCAGAAGGCCTTGGAGAACGCGGTGAGGGCCGTAAGGCCCGGAGGCGTGATGATCCTCCTGGCGGAGTGCCCCGATGGCCTGGGTGATCAGAAGTTTGAGGAGTACATGACCAGCTACCCACTGGATGAGATCATCGAGCGGATCGAGCGGCAGTTCGTCCTCGGTGCGCACAAGGCCGCGGTCATCGCAAGGAATCTGAAGAAGGCCGACATCTACCTGGTTTCAGCGCTGAGCCCCGAGACTGTGAAGGCCTGTAAACTGACTCCGTTCGGGTCGGCCCAGGAGGCTGTGGATGCCGCGTTCCGCAAGCTGGGTGACGGAGCAAAGGTATTGGTCATGCCATTTGGAGGATCCACGGTTCCGATCCCGAAATCTATGTAGATTGCTGTGGCGCATCCTGGCTAGGTCCGGCTGACGGTCTCGGCCGGGTGAGTCTCAAGAGGCAGTTCCGCCGGCAGGCGGAACGGCGAGATGGGATGGAGGGTTAACCAAGGTGGAAGACAAGAAGTGTTGCTGCTCTGTGGAGAGCGTAGTGGGGCGTCCCATATCCGAGATCGAGACGCCGGCTCTGGTTGTGGACCTCGACATTATGGAATCCAACATGGACAAGATGATGCAATTCCTTAAGGACGCAGGCGCCGGAGTCGGCATAAGACCCCACGCCAAGACCCACAAGACCCCTGAAATCGCCATGATGCAGATGAAGAAGGGCGCCTTGGGTATTTGCTGCGCCAAACTGGGCGAGGCCGAGGCGATGGCCGAGGGAGGCGTCCCCGACATCCTAATCGCTAACCAGACCATCGGAGAGAAGAAGATACAGCGCCTGGCCGCTCTTTCAAAGAAGACCGACCTTAAGGCCGCCGTCGACACCAAGGAAAACCTTCTTGATATCTCCAAGGCCTCGGCCGCAGTGGGCGGCAGGGTTGGCATTGTGGTAGAGGTCGACTCAGGAAACCACCGCGGCGGAGTCCGGACTCACGCCGATGCCATCGAACTGGTCAAGATGGCATCCACGCTCCCCGGAGTCTACTACGCGGGCCTCATGGGCTATGAGGGCCACGCGGTCTTCCTGCCCAGCCTGGGCGAGAGGCAAGAGGCGGCCGAGAAGTCTTACGACATACTTCTGGGCTACCGCGACGCCGTGAAGAAGGCAACAGGGCTGGATTCCGGCATCGTGACCGCCGCGGGTTCGGGCACCTACATGTTCGGAGGGAAGCGCGAGGGCCTCACCGATATCGAGGCCGGCTCCTACATCTTCATGGATGCCAGGTACGGCGGGACCGCGGGCGTGGATTTCCGCAACTCCCTGGCGGTGCTCAGCACCATCGCCAGCCATCCCGAGCCTGACCTCTACATCTGTGACGCCGGTATCAAGTCCATGACCGAGGAGTTTGGACTGGTCAGCACGCTCCCGTCCTACGGGCTCAAGGTCGTCAGCATGTCTGAGGAGCATGTGAACCTGAGGGCTACCGACGAGCCGACCGTGCTGCCGGGCATAGCGGACCTGGACGCCAAGTACGGCAAGACCGCGCCCAAGCCGCTAAAGGTCGGGGACAAGATAATGCTTATCCCCAGCCACTGCTGCACCACCGTCAACCTGCACGACGTGATGTACGCGGTGAGAAACGGAAAGGTCGAGCATGTCTGGCGCGTAGCCGGACGCGGCAAGTTCGCGTGATGACCGCGGCAATAGCGAGGGGTCGCGGCAATTGGTACAAGGGAAACCTCCATTGCCGGTCTGAGGTTGTCGACTCCGAGGGGCGAGTGGCCTGGACGAACCCGCTGTTCTTTGAGTCTTAGGTAAACTAGCTCTTGTGCCACTCTTCGACGGGCGCCGGTTTG
>CAZRRG010000003.1:38388-52859 GCA_964602455.1 uncultured Eubacteriales bacterium
GCCCGGATCCGGTCGTTTTCCACGAACTCGGCGACCGTCTTCTTGCCCACAGCGTGGGCCATGTCGTTCATGGCCTGCACGAAGGCTTTGTGGCTGGCCTCCACGTCCATGTCCCGGACGAACGAGCCGTCGATCTTGAGTACGTCTACAGGCATGTTGCCGAGCCTAAGGAACGACGAGTAGCCTGCTCCGAAGTCGTCAAGCGCGATCGGGCAGCCAAGCGCTCTCACCTGTCCCACCCAATCGGAGACGATGGATGACTCGGTGAATGCCGCTGTCTCGCTGATCTCGAATCCGAGTCTGGACGTGTCTATCCAGGTGCCGTCCAGCGATTGCTTGATGAACTCCAGGACCTCCGCATCGCCCACGCTGGCCTGGGATAGGTTGACGAAAAGGCGCAGGTTAGGACGATCCTCCAGCATCCTGATGGCGGCCTTCACTACTTTGCGGTCCAGCTCCGAGATGAGACCGAACTGTTCGGCTACCGGGAGGAATGTCCCTGGGTAGATGAGGTTCCCGTCCTCATCCGTGATTCTGGAAAGGAGCTCGTAGCAGGAGATATCCCCTGACACCGAATGCACGATGGGCTGAAGGTGGAACACCAGGTCACCCGACAGGATCGCGTTCTTGATCAGGGGGACGACCCTCTGCACGTCTGCCTGAGCGCCTTGCGGCTCAAGATCGCGGTCGTACGTCACGATCTTGTTGCGTCCGGTCCGCTTCGCCGCGAAGAGAGCCATGTCGGCGCGCGACAGCGCGTGCTCAGGGTTTCTGCCTGGAGCTCTACTGGTTTGAGCGAGTCCGATACTGACTGTGAGGTCAAGGCGCTGGTCACCGGCGTAGAAATGGTTGGCCTGCACCGCTTCTCGAATGGCTCTCACGATCTCCCTCGCCTCGGCAAGCGGAGTGCCGGGGAAAACGATGGCGAACTCGTCACCTCCCAGCCTCGCAAGGAAGTCCTGCTCTCTCAGCTGCGACTTGACGATGCCCGCGATCAGGACCAGAACCCGGTCCCCCTCCGCGTGGGTGAAGGTATCGTTGACCCTCTTGAGGTGATCGACATCCACGATGGCTATGCTGCTTCTCTTATCCTTCCAGCGTCCCGGCAGGCAGTCTTTGAGGAACAGGTCTAGCCCGAATCGATTGGGCAGGTCGGTAAGGAAATCGTGGCTGGCGTAGTGGAAGAGCTCGGCCTCGGTCTCCTTCTGCCTGACCTTTATCGCAGATACCAGAAGCACAAGTATGAGGGCGCTTCCGACTGCTGTGACCATTCCATAGGGGAGAGACTTCATCATCCAGTCCTGGGCGGCTACATCCATGCCGAGAATTGCGATGGTATTCCCGGTAGCGGAGTCGCGGATGGGTGCGAACGCGGAGACCCATACCCCGTAATCATCGAGGGCGGGACCTGCGACGTATGCCTTTCCTTGCCTGAGGAGAGTTTCCACCTGCGAGGTTACTTCCTTGAAACTTCCTCCGGGTGGGGAATGGGCAGGTGAGTTCTCATCCTCGGCATCGGCCAGGTAGACGGTCTTGCCGTCCACTTCGCCGAGCACGTACACAAAGCGGCATCCCTTGTTGGCAAGGCGGATGGCTTGGAGTTGCTCCCTCAAGTAGGCCATATCGCCTGAATCGTTCATGGCGGTGGTGTTTCCGGACTGGGCCATCTCGGCGAGGCGGCTCACGGGTCCGCGCTCCAACACGGCTGCGGCGGTCAGGGCCCTTTGGACCAGACTCTCCTTGTTGTCGGCAGTGACCCGCATCATCACGAGCACGGTCACCGCCAGGCCGATAAGGAGCGCAACGCCGGCGACAGCGCCGGTCACGAAGCGGTTCTGCCTCGCTGTCCCTGCGGACTGGTAGGTTCTTGTCACAGGAGATGGTCGGACCTCTGTTGTCACCCGGCTGCGTCCCCCAATGCGTCCTCCGCTGTGTCCAGTGCGCTCTTTGGTGCGGCCTCCAGGCACCCTCCAATGGGATGCCAGTATCGTCTCCGTTGTGGTCGCAGGCGCGACCTCAGATGCGGCTTCTGACGTGGCCTCCGCTGGATGTGCTGTCTCTTCTTGCATCGGCACTTTGACATAGGAAGTTTAGGCAGAGTTTAGGAGGTAAACGGGGGTGCACCAAAGCACTCAGGGGAGTGCCCTCGAGGGCGCTTCGGCGAAGGTAGGCGCGTTCGCCTCATGATCCTTCAAGCGGTTGAGTTGCGGGTCTTGCCCGCCACTGTTGGGAGCCATTGCGGCTGCCGCCCGCCACGGCTCAATTTGGTGGCGGGCCCTGCCCGCCATTCCGAAGTCCTGATGCGGCTTTCACCCGCAATGGCTCGATTTTGTGGCGGGTGAGAGCGACAGGTGGAGGATAGAAGTTTGCCTGGACGGGAAATGGGTTCGCCTGATATGTTTGTTAGGCCCATAGACACTTTGCGACAAGTTTTGTTCATTGCCCCCGGTCGCCTGGCTGTTTGGGATCAAGAGCTGCCCGCCTTCCTTTGGTATTCCATGTAGAGGAACATGATTGTGGTGCCTAGGAGCATTACCGGGGGAGGATATGGGAGTCCTAGGTCCACGACGTGGTCGTCGTGGGAAGTGGCATCCGGTTTTCGAGAAATCTGCTCACGGGGTATTGACATAGTAATTATTCCTATATAGGATTCATTACGAGGAGGGAATCCTGTGCCAGCAACATTCGGAATCTCGGACAGCTTGCAGCAATCCCTAAGGCATGCGGGAATGAGAGTGACTCCCCAACGCCTGGCTATCGCTACGTTGATGAAGGGTAGCAAGGCTCACCCAAGCCCCGAAATGGTGTACAGCGACCTCAAGCCCAGATTCCCCGGCCTTAGTCTCAACACGGTCTACCAGACGCTCCACGCCCTAGAAGAGGCAGGCATGCTTCGCCGCATCAGCATGGAGGAGAACATCTACCGATACGACGCAAACGTGTCTCCTCATGCCCACCTAGTCTGCCGTGAGTGTGGTCGGGTGGATGACGCAGATGAGAGCCTGGATCCCGTGTTGAGGGACCTTCTGGAGAAGCAGAGCAGAGTAGGCTCCACGACTGGCGAGCCGTCCGCCGACTGGGAGCTCCAAGCCGTGGACTGCTGCTTCTTCGGACTGTGTCCAACATGCAGCGCGGCGCGGGAATCCCTCCGAACTAATGAGGAGGTATAGGATATGGAACTCAATCTGATCAACGAGGTTAAGCTTGGTGTGGCCAAAGGCACGGTTTGCGAAGACGCGTCCATGAGGAACTTCCAGGGCGAGGTTGCCGAAGTAGGCCTGTACCTGGCAATGGCTCGCCAGGCGTACCGGGAGGGTTATCCCGAGGTCGCGGAGGTCCTGACCCGTATCGCCAACGAAGAGGCGGCCCACGCTGCCGGTTATGCGGAGCTGTCCGGACTCATCTCTGAATCTACTGCCGAGAACATAAAGAAGATGCTTGCCGGCGAGCAGATGGCCAACAAGAGCAAGAAGGAAGCGGCCACCAAGGCCAAGGAAGCAGGCAACGACCCGGCTCACGACTACTTCGACGAGACGTCCAGGGACGAGGCCAGGCACGCTCGGGCCCTGGCAGGGCTGCTCAAGAGGTACTTCCCGGAGGCGTAGGCCGGACACATATAGGACTGTCGAGCAGGACCGAACACTCTGCGCAAGGGATTTGGATACGGACTCTGAGGAAGAGCCTGGATGCGGACTCTGAGCAGGAGCTTTGGGCTGGAACCCATACGATAGGAGCTCTGGAAATCAGGGCTCCTTCCTTTTTCAACTGATGGGGAAAGCTACACGTCAACCTCGAACCAGTGAGAAAAGCTACACGTCAACCACGAAGCGGTGGGAAGAGCTGCATGTCACCTCCAAAGTGATGGGAAAAGCTACGCTGCCGGTCCCACGCTCCGAAGCGCCACCTCGAACACGGTCCTTGTGGGCTCGTTGTAGGCCCGGATGGAGCCCCCGTGCAGTTCCACGATGCTCTTGGCGATGGCCAGTCCGAGGCCGGCGCCGCCTGTGTCGCGGGAACGGGACTCCTCGATACGCACGAACCGCTCGAATATGCGGCCCAACTGGGACTCTGGAATCGGAGCACCGTAGTTGGCTATGCGGACGATGACCCATCCACTATGAGCAACGGCTGAGGCAGTGGGAACAGTCGCCCGATCGGTGCTCAGCTCGATATCCACGTAGTGGCCCTCGGCCCCGTAGCGGACGGCGTTGGACATGAGGTTCTCGAAAACCCGCACGAGCAGCGACGGGTCCGCCTGGACAGTGACCTTGTCATGGGGAAGGTTGAGGCGGTACTCCATCCCCGCCTTCTCGAGTATCGGCACGAACTCCTCGGTCAACTGCTCCAGCAAGAGAGCCATGTTCACCGTCTCCGTCCGGAGCGTGAGGCCCCGGTAGTTCACCCGCGTGAACTCGAATAGGTCATCAATCAGGTGTTTTAGGGCGTGGGCTTTGTCCAACGCTATGGCTACGTAGTGCCGAAGCGTGATCTCGTCGGCGTACTTGTCGGTGTTAACCAGCTCCAGGTATCCCAGCACTGAGGTGAGGGGGGTCCGCAGATCGTGAGATATGCTGGTGATAAGGTCGTTCTTTGTCCTCTCGGCCTCCCGCTCTTCCTCAATGGATTTCTTCAGTTTCATCGCCATCTCGTTGATGTTCCTGGCTAGGCGAGCAAGCTCATCGCTGCCTTTCACGGGGATGAAGACGTCCAGGTTCCCATTGGCGATCTCGTTCACTGCCTGGGTGATCCGGCTCATGTACTTCAGCGTGCCCGCGCTCAACAAGACGAAGGACCCGATAAACAGGATGATGCCTGTGGCGAACACGATGAGCAGGGCATAGCCGCTCCGGCCGAAGTAGCCCAGTATATCGCCTATGACCGGCACACTGTACAGGATCCCGGCCATGACCAGCAGCACTCCCGTGATGCTGAACGCGAGAATGGCGCTGCCGGCTATCATGACCATCATCTTCCAGCGTATGCTGACGATAGTTTCACGCGTCAATTCTGTACCCCACCCCCCAGACGGTCTTGATGAACTCCGGCTCACCCGGGTTCTCCTCGACCTTCTCCCGGATCTTGCGGATGTGTACCATCACGGTGTTGTTGGACTCGTAGTAGCGCTCGCGCCAAACCTGCTCGAAGATGGTTTCGGAGCTGAGCACTATCCCTTTGTTCTTCATTAGCAGGTAGAGAATTTCGAACTCGGTCGGCGTGAGGGAGACCTCTCGGCCGTAGACCGACACCTTATGTCCGCGGCGGTCTATGCGCAGGCCACGGATCTCGATCACTGAGTCATCCGGTTCCTCTTGCTTGGCCGGGTTAAGGTACAGAAATCGCCTGAGCAGGGACTTTACTCTCGCCAACAACTCAAGCGGGTTAAACGGCTTGGTCAAGTAGTCGTCGGCGCCGGTGGTGAGGCCCATTATCTTGTCGATATCCTGGGACCGGGCGCTCAGCATCAGAACCGGTACATTTGAGCGTGCACGGAGCTCGCGGCAGAGAGTCATGCCGTCTTTGCCGGGCATCATGATGTCAAGGATGATGAGGTGGACCGGACGGTCCTTGTCATCGAGGATGGCTTCTGCCTCGGCGGCGCTGCCCGCCTTCAGCACCTGAAACCCCTCGTTGGCCAGGTAGATCTCGATGAGATCCGCGATCTCCTTCTCGTCGTCAACCACCAGGACGGTTGTCTGGCCCACCTCTGTCACTCCTCGTGTAGACCCTGCCTTGTTCTGTGATAACGTGCTACGCTAGTAACGCTGCGGATACCCAATCAAGAATACCGCACATTCACCTCTCGGACATACGCGTTCCTCGCCACCAGGTAGTAGACCACCTGCACCAGGGAGAACCCGGCGACAGCGTAGATGGCGTAGCGGAAAACGCCCAGGAAAGGCCACGGCATGTTCCTCAAGACATTGGACAGGGCCTTCATAGCGAACCCGCAGTGCATGGACCCGACCGCGATGGGCGCGAAGAAAATGACCTTGACCTGCGCCGATATGACCCGGTTGATCTCCTCGGAGGATATGCCAAGCCTGCGCATTGACTGGTACTTCTCGCGGTCCTCCTGGATGCTGCCGAACAGGCGGAAGTAGAGCATGCTGCCCGCGGCGATGAAGAACAGGACGGTCACGAACATCGCGATCATCGCAGTCAGGGCGGTCATCTGCCTTCGGCCCTCATACATCTCGGTCCTTGACGCGAAGTCGACCAGGTTAGCATCGGGGATGCTTGCCCGCAGGCGCTGGCTTGTCTCCTGTGCCTTCTGCCAGTCCCAGAACTCGTAGCTCAAGAAGGAGACCCTGTCATCCAGTGACGCCGCGACCGCGAGCTTGTTGTACAAGGCATCATCCACCACCACGAACCGGTGCACGGCCGACAGGTAGTTCGTGTTGAGGAACGTGTGGGGAACGGCTTCTACGCTAATCTTTGCGCCGCCCTCGCCGCCGACCACCAGGTCCATGGGGATCCCGTCTGTTACATAAGAGTCGCTGATCTCAACCGGTTGGAGCAATGCGGCCTTAGAGCCGTCCAGTGTCGCGGTCTTGCGTCCGGCCGCCTTGGCCCAAGCGTTGAACCCGCTCTCAGGCACCACGAGTATCGAGGCATCACTGTTCATCTTGGCCATCAGTCCTGCCAGCGCCGCATACTCTGAGACGGTGACCTTGTCCTCAGCAAGGATCCCTTCGACGGCGGAAGCAAGTACGGGCAGGCCCGTCTCCTCGCTGGCGACGCCGAGTTCTCCGGATACCGCAAAGGTCACAGCGTGCGGGTAACTCATCTCCGTGTCTTTGAGCATCGTGGCCTGGGCAGTGTAGATCGTGCCGGTAGCTGTGATCACGCACGCGCTTAGCACCGCGACTGTGGCCAGTACCCATGCGTTCTCCTTCATCCGGAAGACAAGGTCCCCGATGGTAAGCAGGTTCAGCTTGTTGTAGAAGAACGAGAGCCTCCTCTGCAGCATCCGCAGGATTGCCACGCTGGCCTGGGAGAACAGGAGGAAGGTCCCGAAGGATACCACAAACGTAACGGGCAGCATGGCGAGTACCAGGGCCTGGCCGTCCACGACCCATGCCACGCCGTAGCCGGCGCCGATGCAGAAGAAGGCCAAGAGGGCGACGGCGATCGAGTAGCGGGGGAGAGCTTTCGGCTGCTGGTGGTCGCGCAGCAGGCGCACCACCCGGCGCGGCGCTATCTGGCGCGTGGTGAAGGCGCCGATGGCGAAGAACAATGCCAGGAACGAGGCGGCGGTCTGGAGCACCGCCGGAACGACTACCATGAATCGCACAGGTGACTCAACCTGAAGGAACCTGGACATGGCGTCCAGCATCAGCTTCGACGCGGGGATGCCTATCCCCAGTCCTGCCGCGACGCTCAGGATTCCGATAACCACGTGCTCGATCACGACCATCCAACTGACCTGGCCTTTTGTCGCTCCCAGCAGGCAGAGCAGTCCGAACTCTTTCTTCCTAGACTTCACGAATGTCCAACTGCTGTACAGCACAAAGAAGAAGGTGAAGGTCAGGATGATGTACTGGGAGACCTCAAGCCCTTTTCGCACCCGTTCGGCCTGGGCGACGTACCCGTTCACAACATCCGGGTGCAGCACGAACGACGCCAGAAGGTAGAAGAGCACCACCGCAAGGATGCTGCTGAAGATGAACGCGGCGTACTTGCGCCACAGTCCCTTCATGTTGCTAATCGCGAGCTGCCGTAAGGTCAAGGTCCGCACCTCCTTGGGTCGTGAGGGCGTCCAGGATCTGCTGGTAGAACGCCTGCCTGCTCGCCGTCCGGTGGAGCTCGGAACGGATGCGGCCGTCCTTGATGAACAGGATCCGCCTGCAGTAACTGGCCGCGAACGGGTCGTGAGTCACCATCAGGATCGTGGCTGTAAGCGGGGAACTCCCGGAACCACGCCCGGCGGCGCCGCTACCGGCGCCAACGGCTCCACCGCCGCCGCGGCCATCAGTGTCGCCGGCGCCAGGATCCACCGTGGCCCACGCGTTCAGATCAGATAGCGCCTTCATCACGCTTGCCGATGACTTGGAGTCCAGGTTGCCGGTGGGCTCGTCGGCCAGAATGAGGGACGGGCGGTGGATGATGGCCCGCGCTATGGCCGTGCGCTGCTGTTCTCCACCCGACAACTGGTAGACTCGCTTGGACAGGATGGACTCGATGCCCAGTTGTTGGGCTACCTCATGGAGCCTGGAAAGGATGACCTTCGGGCTCAGCCCCTCCAACGCCAACGGCAACACCACGTTTTCCTGCACCGAGAGGGTGTGCAAGAGGTTGTAGTCCTGGAAGATGAAGCCCAGATTGCGGCGGCGGAACACCGCCAGGTCGCGGTCGGAAAGCCTTGATATGTCTGTCCCGTTGATCTCGACCGTGCCCGACGTCGGGGTATCGATAGCGGCCAGCAAGTTCAGGAGAGTGGTCTTGCCGCTTCCCGATGGCCCCATGACGCCGATGAACTCGCCGGCCTCGACGGTCAGACTAGCGTCGCGGAGGGCCCAGGTGGCCGCCGCTCCATGCTCATCTCCGTACACGCGGGACAGATTTGTTGCCTTAAGAATCGCCATCTCACGTGCCTCCTATCTACCCAGCTATCAATCCAGGGCCGCATTGACCACGGCCCTAACGTCGTCTACCAGCGCCTTGTCTGTCGGCGCGCCCATGACCACGGCGACTATCCTGCGTCCATCCCTCTCAAACAGCGCGGCCAGGCATTTGCCCGCTTGCGTCGTGGAACCGGTCTTGCCGGCGGTGCATCCCTCTATCCCAAGCAGCGGATTCCTGTTCTCAAGGATGAAGGTGGACGCAGGTAGTGTCCCGGTCGAAGCGGATGGGGGAGCCGACGCCGTGACAGTCGCCTCCTCTTTGGCTAGAGATCGAGAGACCCAGGGGTCCGAGAGCGCCGCTCGGAAGAGGACTGCCAGATCCTTCGCGGTGCTGTAGTGGTTCTGGTCGTGCAGGCCGGAGGGAGTCACGAAGTTGGTGCTGTTCATCCCCAACTCCTTGGCTTTGGCGTTCATGAGGGCGGCGAAGTCCTTGACGGTTCCTCCGATGTCCTCGGCAGCCATGTAGGCCGCGTCATTGGCTGAGGCGATCAGCATGGCGTCCATCGCCGCGACCGCCGTTAAGCGCGAACCGGGTGAGAGTCCCAGCTTGACGGGTTCCTGCATGGAGGCGGCCTCACTGCAACGCAGGAGGTCTCCCGGCGATCGATTCTCAGCAAGAAGAAGAGCCGTCATGAGCTTGGTCAGGCTTGCCGGGTAGACGCGTGCTTCGGCGTCAATGGCCAGCAGTTCCTCACCGGTTTTTAGGTCCATGACTATGGCTGATTTGCCGCTTATGTTGGGCATGGCTGTTCCCGCGAACAGCCCGGAACGGATTACGATGGCTGCAAGGACGAGGACACCGACTATGGCTGCGGAGCGCCCGAAGGAGCGAAGACCGCCGGAGAGGCGCTGCCGCCGTGAACCTGGCCCCGCCCGCGAGCTCGACCTTGTGACCTTTATGTACGTCCTACCGTTGACCTGTCCGGCGGACTCAATCCGAGCGCTGCGAGAGACCTGTCCTCCCAGTAGCCGTGACCGCATGAGAACGCACCTCCAAACCCATAGACACTGCCAAAGTGGGCGATGTGACGTCTAAGATGCTATCCACCGGGGCTTAAGGAGTTGGGAGCCGGATCCTTAAGAGTTCATTAACGAGTTCTCACGAGTGAGTGTCTATGGGCGGGTTCCGAGATGCGGGATGTGGCTGTGGCTATCTGGTCGGGTCGGGGAGCCGGGCGGCGTTGGCCCGGATGGAGTCACCATGAGATAATGGAAGCGCATTCCAAGGCCGGAGGTGTCGTGAGATGCGCGCGGTGCTTAGGCGCCATGGCCGTGATCCCCGCAGATCTGTCATCCCCTTGTGTGCTCTGATCGCCTGCTTGTGTGTTGCCGTAGCCGGGTGTTCCGGCTCCAACCTT
The DNA here is from genome assembly GCA_964602455.1 of uncultured Eubacteriales bacterium. Taxonomy (GTDB): domain Bacteria; phylum Bacillota; class Sulfobacillia; order Fermentithermobacillales; family Fermentithermobacillaceae; genus JBBDIP01. Next base: position 48,371 of record CAZRRG010000003.1, read on the forward strand.
GCGAAGACTCCGCTCACCACCGAACAGAAACTCGAGGACTTCCGCTATTTGGTGGAAGTGTTCCTGGAAAGCAACCCGTACCTGTGGGTTTCAGAGCGGAAGACCGGGTACGATTGGCACGCCCACATAGACGAGTTCGAGGCGGAGATCGCTGCCACCAAGGACGACCTGGAGTTCGCGCAGGCCATGCTCAGGATACTGTTACGTCTCAACAACGGCCACACCTCGCTGCTCAGCCCATCGAGCGCGTCGACCTACAGCGGGTTCCTCGTCGGCCTCTACATGGGGCGATGGAAAGCCGAAGTGAAGAAGACCACCAAGGACAGGGTTCAGTACTGGTGGGAACTGGTCAACACCGAGCCCCGGCCCGCAGAGTTTTCGGGCGCCGCATTTGGTTCCGTGTACTCCGCCGGGAAGTACTATGTTGTCAGCGTGAGCAGTGAGGCGGAGGACCGGGGGATCGATGTCCAGCCAGGCTGGGAGGTCGTCCAAGTCGACGGGGTGCCCGTCAACGAGTACGTGAGCCGTTTCCTTGGTGAACAGAGCCTCTGGTACGATCCGGTTCGCGACTGCCTCTACCTGCGCTGGCTGCAGTTCCCTCCGGTGTCAACCGCACTGACGTCGGCCGCGCCCACATCCGGCGCCTCGGTTAAGGTCGTGTTCAGGACGGGCGAAGGAGCGGAGATCTCGCTGGACATCCCCACCGATTGGACGCTCAAGGTGCCCAGGTATACCTGGCCGCCAAGGTACAAGAACGCCTCAGGCGTGGCATCACAGGGCAATATGTACACGGCCATTCTTGAGGGCGGCATAGCCTACGTCCAGGTCCGCAGCATGCTCCGCGAACCAGATAAGGATCTGGCCCAGCTCAGAAACCTAATTGAGAAGGAGCGGCCGGAAGCCCTGATCATCGACATCCGCGGAAACGGCGGTGGTTCCGACAACTACTGGCAGTCCCTGGTGGCGATGCTATCTGAGGAACCGGTGAGCAGCAGGTTTGGCTTGACCTGGCGTAAGAGCGAGTATCTCCAGCCCTTTGTGGAGCAAAAGGGGGCTGCCAAGCAGCCGGCGATGCCGCGGACGGAACTTGAGGCCGCATCGTCGACCGGACGCATGCCGCCGGAGCTCCTGACCGGAGCGTTCGAGGATGTCAGGGTCTGGGACCGGACAGTCAACCTCAGCAAAGACAGCCTGCGTTACAAGGGGAAGATCTGCCTTCTGGTGGACGACTACGTCTTCTCGTCGGCAGAGTCCTTTGCCGCGTTCTGCAAGGGGAGTGGATGGGCGACTCTAATCGGTTCGTTCACCGGTGGAGACGGCATAGGGTTCGATCCCGGCATCCTGGCGCTGCCCAACAGTGGGATGCTCATCAGGTTCCCGCTGGATATGGGTCTCAACCCCGACATGTCGGCCAACGAGGAGTACCACACCCTGCCGGACGTCCTGGCCGAGTGGGGACCGGAGGACATCCTGCGGTACGCTGCTACATATGGGACTCCGGAGAGGCCGGATCCCGAGTGGGATCCCCAGCTGAGGGCGTGTCTGGAATGGCTGGCGAGAATCGATCGATAGGCCCCCGTCAAATCCAGATGAGGTGATTTACCCGTCCGCCCGCGACCTCTGCACCTCCTCGGACAGGAGGCTCCAGACCTCCCTGTAGAGGTCGATGAAGCGTGGATTGCCTCTCAGGCTGATCATGTCCCGCGGCCTCGGCAGGTCGACATCGATGACACGCTTCACCCGGCCGGGATGGGCGGTCATGACCAGGAGGCGGTCTCCCAGCAGCAGCGCTTCGTCCACAGAATGGGTGATGAACAGTGTGGTTTTGCTCGACACCGCCCAGATCTGCATGAGCTCCCTCTGCAGGATCTGCCGGTTTTGCTCGTCCAGGAGGCCGAACGGTTCGTCCATGAGGAGGATCTCGGGGTCCGCGGCAAATGCCCTGGCGACGTTCACCCTCTGGCGCATCCCGCCTGACAACTGGTGAGGGTAGCTCTTCCGGAAGTCGTAGAGCCCTGTCATCCGGAGGAGCTCGCGGACCTTCTCATCCCGCACCTCCCGGGGTACACCCTGCATAGCGAGGCCGTATCCTACGTTCTTCTCCACGGTCATCCAGGGTAGGACTGAGTCCCCCTGGAACACCATAGCCGTCAGCGGGTGGTGGTTCTTGCGCCGCTTGATGATGACCGTACCCGAATCCTGGCTCTCAAGTCCGGCCATGATCCGCAGGAGGGTAGTCTTGCCGCACCCCGACGGTCCCACGATGCAGAGGAACTCCCCCTCGTTGACCCAGATGCTCAGTTTGTCCAGCGCCGTGACCGGTCCCTGGCTCCCGGGGAAGGTCTTGGTGAGGTCCACCGTCCGCACGGCGATTCCGTTCATCTCTGCTTCCATGGGATCACCAACCGTTCCAGCCAGTCGATCGCGGCTCCGAACAGGTAGCCCAGGACCGCCAGCGTAATGAGGGCTGAGAACATCCTTTCTATGTCGAACATGTCGTAGGCCCGCCATATCATCCATCCGACCCCCGCCTGCGCCGCCGATAGCTCCGCCGCGACGATGAGGAGCAGCGCTGTGCCCATCCCAAGCCTGAGGCCCGTGAACATCATGGGCAGGGAACCGGGGAGGGCGATCGTAAGGTAGAACTGGCGGCGGGAGGCGCCAAAGTTGCGGGCGACGTCCATGTAGATGGGATCGATGCTAAGCACGCCGGTGACTGTGTTGAGCAGCACCAGGTAGAACACACCGATGGCGATGGTGAACACCTTGGAGGCTTCGCCGAGCCCGAAGACGATCAGGATAAGGGGCATGATCGCCAGTTTGGGTATAGGGAAGGTGCTGGATATGAGAGGCATGAGCGCCGCTCTCACCGGCGGGAACAGGCCCATTGAGAGACCCAGCACGATGCCTGGAACGGCGCCGCAGAGGAAGCCCAGCACGATCCTCTGGATGCTTACAAGCGTGTGCCTCACCAGTTCTCCCGACCGCAACAGCGGGAGCATTACCTCGATGATCAGGGACGGACGGGAGAAGAGCCTCTGGTCAATCGTACCCAAGCGCGCCAGCGCTTCCCACAAGACCAAGAGCAGAGTGGGCGTGAGGAATGCTATAACATTCCAGGCCGTCCTCTTGTGGCCGGCGGGCGCGGCTGAGTCCTTGCGGTCAAGGAATAATATCTGACCAGGTAGTTCAGGTTGTTCAACCGACTGCGGCGTTGTAACCATTGAGACCCTCCTCCCGATCACGGTTCATGTCGCCTTGCGGCCTATGAATGGGCGCGAGGCAGGCTCACTACTCGGCGTACTTGCCGAGGGTCTGCACGGCGAAGTCCACGTAGGAGTTGTCCACGGCTTCCTCCGCGGTCAGGTCGCCCTTCAGAAGGTCGTTGGCTTTGTACCAATCCAGGTCGAGTTGGATGCCCTTCATGTGCACGTAGCCGTCGGGGTTGAGGCCGGCAGGGAACATCTGGTTGAACAGCTCCGGGTCTTTGACCGAGGAGTACTCGACCAGTATGTCGATGATTTCGTCCTTGTTCTCGCCTTTCACGAAGGCGTCGTTGTAGTCCCGGAGCGACTGGACGTAGGCCACCATGAAGGCCTTGGCCACCTCCGGCTTGGCGACCATGCTGCTCCCGTAGACCAGTAGGGCAGTTTGGGCATCAGGATCGTACTCAGAGGGGTCCTTCCAGGGCACCGCGATGTCCTTGGCCACGGCTTGAGCAACAAAGGGCTCAATCACCATTCCGCCGTCGATGCTCTTGTTGGAGAGAGCGGCGATGATGTCGGGGAATGCTCTGATAACCTGGAGGTCGACGTCCTTTGTGGTCATACCGCCCATGTTGAGCACTCTATCGAGGGCGATTTCATCCAGAGAGGCCGTCCCGACGATAGCCAGTTTCCGTCCCCTGAGGTCCTCGAAGTCCTTGATCTGATCGGCTAAGTCCTTGCGGATGATGAGGCGGTAGAATCCCTGGCCGGGGACGTTCCTTCCTTTGTCGGCCACTATCTTCAGCGGGATGTCCCGCAGCATGGCGTTGAACAGACCGGCAGCCGTGACCGTCAAGCCCACGTCGAGCTGTCCGGCCGCAAGCGCGTTGATCATGTCCTGGCCGGTGGCGAACTGGGCCATCTCGATCTCGATGCCCAGTTCCTTGTAGTAGCCCTTTGCCACTCCGATGAGGACGCCGGAGTCGGAAACCGCTTGCTTCAGGCCGACGGTGACCTTCACGGTCGGCGAGATCGGCTTCACCAGATCAGAGAGTTTCTTTGGAGCTTCCGGCGCTACTGGCGTTGCCGGTGTAGGCGTGGTCGGCGCGGGTGTTCCCGGTGCCTCCGCGGTGGGTTTCTGCGGTGCCGCGCAGCCGGAGATCTGTAATGCCCCTGCTACGACGGCGATTGACAGTAGGATCAGTAGAATGCGACGCACTTTGGTTGAACCTCCCCCGAGTTTCATTGCGCTATCCTACGTAAACCGAGGGCAGGGTGCGACT
>CAZRRG010000004.1:0-22301 GCA_964602455.1 uncultured Eubacteriales bacterium
GGATCTCGAGGAACGCGGGGTACTTCACGCCTTCCTTCCAGCCCACGGGCTTCATGATCCAGCCGACCTCGTCCCAATCCTCGACGCCCTTGAAGGGGACCGTCTCGGGGGCGACTATGTAGACCTCGTCGAGCAGGGCCTTGTTGGCCTCTGTAAGTATCTTCTCGGACTTGGTCTCAAGGTCGAAGGAGCCGACTTCGCAGGGGTTGGTCGGGACGCTCACCACGAAGGCGACCTTCTTGCGCGCGCTGTCCATGGTGAACCCGAAGATCTGGCGGTCGCCGTCCATGTGGACGGTAACGTCGCCGCCGTCAGCCGGGACCGAGTACAGAGAGGTCTTGCCGTGATCGCTGGCCAGGAAGTAGACGGTCTTGCCGTCCGGCGAGATGAAGGGGCCGTTCTCTCCGGCTCCATACTTGGAGTCGCCGGCGCCGTGGTCGCCCACGCCTCTGTCGAAGCTGGCGGTCAGGCAGACCGGCTCGCCGCCATCCACGGGAATCTTCCACAGCTTGGCGATGGTGGCCGACGGAGCCGTCTTCCACTCCATCTGATGCCCGGCGTAGACGATGTACTTACCGTCAGGGGTCCATGTCGGGCGCACGGAGGGACCGAGACCCTTGGTGACCTTTCGTATCTCGCCGCCCTCGGCGGGCATGACCCAGATGTCGGCGGACCATCCCTGCCACTCGTGGTCGGGGTTGCGGTTGCTGGCGAAGGCCAGGTACTTGCCGTCAGGCGACCATGCGGGGAACGTGTGATCGAACTCACCGGTAGAGACCATCTTGGACGAACTCTTGCCCTCAGCGTCGACCACGAAGATGTGCATCTGCCGGTTTCCGGTGAGGCCCATTGCGGCGTCGGCCTTCACTCGGAGGTTCTTGAGGTGCTTCGGCTCCTCGCGGCGCTTCTTCTCCTCGGCCTCTTTGGCCTTGGCGTCCAGGGGCTTCTCCCAGTCCTCGGGCTTGACGTCCGGATCGATGGAGGCCTGGAAAGCTATCTTGGTGCCATCCGGCGACCAGACCGGTGTCCCGGCGCCCCAGCGCAGTTTGGTGATCTGGGCCGCTTCGCCGCCGGTGGTGGGAACGACGTAGATCTGCCTGCCTGCTCCTCTGTCAGATAGGAACGCGATCTTTTTGCCGTCCGGGGACCAGCGGGGCGAGTTATCGACGGTCGCCCCGGAGGTGTACTGCCTCGGCGTGCCTCCGTCGGTGGGGACCATCCAGATGTTGGAGCGGTACTCCTTCGTCTTCTCGTCTATGTGCGACCTAACGAACGCTATGTTCTTGCCGTCGGGTGAGATCTGCGGGTCTGACACGAAGACCAGTTTGTACAGGTCTTCGGCGACGAGTCTCCTCTTTTCAGCCATGCAAGAGCCTCCTCAGATACGTAGATGAGTGTGGAACACGTGGGACAGATTCAGCATTTCCCGGTCGGATACCTTCCGTAAGCGTTACTCTTCTCGAATGCCTGCCGGTGTCAGAACACGCCGCGATGAGATCGCTTTCAGTGCTCCATGCTGCGATGTGGCCAGCACGCCGAGCGGATGGATGCCCGACAGGAACTCGATGAACTTGCCGGTCTCCAGGAGGGATGTGAGGTCCTTCAGTCCGCGGCGTGCGCCATCCAGTTCGGAGCCGGTCACCCAGCCTTTCGTTGCGGCGTCGTCCAGGAGGTCCACGTCCTTCACGTAGTACAAGCGGCCTCTCCGGGAGACGAGCACCTGGATGAAAAGGTGGATGCTGAAGAGGTTCCGTCCGTCCTCCCACTGTGGCGTGCAGATGGAGCAGTCGAAGGCCCAGGGGATGGGTCCCTCGACGCTGACGGGGTGTCCCCGGGAATCCAGATTGCAGTTCACCCGGAACCACCTGTCCGGAAACGAGTAATGCCGCAGGTAGCGGTCGGGTCCTACATTGACCTCGTAGACCAGCGCCGTCTTGTCGAACCGCAATATGGTGGTGGACGGAGCGGAGGAGACCTTCACGCTCCTGGGCAGGTGAAGGCTATGGTAGAGGATCGTGCCGCCCTTTGCTCCCGTGGCCTGCGCAATCACGCCCTTCCGCGTTCCTTCATCTGCTTGTTCGCTTCGTTTGCCGCTATCCAGTCAATTCGCCGCTGTGGACAGGAGCCCTCCGAAGGCATGGCGAACTCGTAGAGAGCGGTTCACAAGAGAAGCAAAGCAACCTCGCGGCACAGCATAGGACAACACCTGACACCAGCGAGATACGAACGGAGGTAAGGTCATAGTGGGCAAGGCGGAAGCGGGATTCACATGGATTGAACAGAACGCCGGCGAACTCACCAAGATCAGCGACGATATCTGGCGCTACGCCGAGATCGGCCTGCACGAGGACCAGTCGGCGGCAGCGCTTGAGGCGCTTCTCGAGAAGAACGGGTTCACGATCACAGCCGGCGTAGGCGGCATGCCCACCGCATTTGTGGCGACCTGGGGCAAGGGCAAGCCAACGATCGGCTTCCTCGGCGAGTACGATGCGCTGCCAGGGGTTTCCCAGAAGGTCCAGACCACCAAAGAGGAACTGGAGCCCGGCGCATGCGGACACGGATGCGGCCACAACCTGCTCGGCGTCGCCGCCGCTGCCGCGGCCATCGCGCTGAAGGAAGAGATGGTCAAGCGGGGACTGAAGGGCACCGTGAAGTACTTCGGGTGCCCCGCTGAGGAGAACTTCAGCGGAAAGGCCTTCATGGCAAGGGATGGCCTGTTCAACGACCTGGACATCTGCTTCACGTGGCATCCCGGCGCCATGAACATAGTCCGGGGAGGGAGCTCCCTGGCCGTGAACTCGATGAATGTCACCTTCCACGGGGTCTCATCCCACGCCGGTGGTTCTCCCCATCTTGGCAGGAGCGCGCTGGACGCCGTCGAGCTCATGAACATCGGCGCCAACTACCTGCGGGAACACATCATCGAGAAGGCCCGCATCCATTACGTGACGACCAACGGCGGGCTGCAGCCCAACGTGGTACCTGCGGAGGCGTCGGTCTGGTACTACGTCCGCGCTCCCCACAGGGATGAAGTGGAAGAGATATACGAACGCGTCCTCAAGTGCGCAAAGGGCGCGGCGATCATGACGGACACCACCTACGATGTAGAACTCCTCGAGGGCATCTATGAAGTGCTGCCCAACACGGTGCTCGAGCGTGTGCTGGCTGAAGCGATGGAAGTGGCGGGACCCCCGGTCTTCACGCCGGAGGACGTCAAGTTCGCCAAGGAACTCAGCAAGACGTTCCCTCAGGGCCAGGTTGAGGCTTACAAGAGGGACGACACTCTTCCCGATGACATTAAGAGCAAACTCGAAGGGAAGATCCTGAACGACACCGTGCTGGGGCGCCCGCCTGTTTCGCCGGATATGCGCGGATCGACGGACGTCGGCGACGTATCGTGGTGCTGCCCGACGGCCCAGTTCTCGACCGCGTGCGTCGCGATGGGGACGCCGGGGCATTCCTGGCAGTACACTGCCCAGACCGGGATGCACATCGGACACGCGGGGATGCTCGCAGCCGCCAAAACCCTAACTCAAGCCGGGCTTCGCGCGATGACGGATGAGGAAGTCCGCAAGCAGGCGAGAGCGGAGTTCGAGAAGCGGACCGGCGGCAAGAAGTACAGAAGCCCCCTGCCCCCTGATACGAAGCCGGCATTCCACCAGTTCTCGAAGAAGTAGGGCGAGAGACCCCGGGAGTTTCCTGGAGACCCCTAAGAGTCATGGTAGACTCCTAAGAATCTCATGGAGACCCCTAAGAGTCTCATGGAGACCCCATAAGAATCTTAATGAAGCCCCTCCGGAGGCCCGGAGGGGCTCTAGTTTCCTGACCAAGCACCGCGTGGCGGGTTCTGCCCGCCACGTTTTGAGGCCCTGGCGGGCGTTACCGGCAAATGGGACAAAAACGTGGCGGATTTCACCCGCCATGTTTTCGGGGGCGTGCGGATTCTACCCGCCACAAGGCGAAAATGTAGCTGGTCTCACCGACATCGGCCAGCGTAAGGGGCCTTTTGTCGAGATTCGCTGCGAGATAGGGCGCCGTTAACAGGGAGAGAATTGATGAGTAGGCGGTTCATGGTTTGCTTCGCGGCTCGCGATTTGCTTGCCGATTCGTGGTCTGCTTGCCGATTCGTGGTCTGCTCGCCGGTTCGCGGTTTGCTTGCCGGTTCGCGATTTGCTGCCGGCTCGCGATCTGCTTGCCGACTCAATAGGAAGGTGGCGGCTTGTGGCCGCCACCATCGACATTGAAGTTTGACATCGAAGTTGCACAGGTCGGGCATGACCTACTGCTAGGGTCACGAATGCCCAGGTAGATCCTCCTGGACTTCTACAGCGAGGCCTTCGCCTTCTCCACCCACTTGGGATCTCGGAGAAGGGCGCGCCCGACGCCGATGAGGTCTGCATGGCCGTCTTGCAGGACTTTCTCTGCGAAGGTTCCCTCCGTGATGCCGCCGGTCACCAGAACCGGGATGGAGACGGCCTTCTTCACCACCGAGGCATTGGCCACGTAGTAGCCGGGAGGAGCTCCGGTGGGCATGCCTCCTCCGAAGCCTCCGGAGACGTCGATGAGGGCAGCGCCGGCATCCTGCAGCATCCGGGCCACCTTGGCCGCGTCACCGGCTTCGAACCCGCCTGGCAGTGCGCCATCCGTGGTACCAAGTCGCACGAAGACGGGGAATGCAGCGCCGACCTTCTCCTTCACCTTGCGAACCGTCTCCACAATGAAGCGCGCGCGGTTCTCAAGACTGCCGCCGTACTGGTCCGTCCGTGTGTTGGTGATGGGGGAGAGGAACTGGGTCCCGAGGTAGCCGTGGGCGGAGTGGATCTCCACCGCGTCGAACCCGGCCAGCTGGACTCGCCGCGCCGCGGCAGCCCACAGGTCCTGGACTTCATGGAGCTCGTCTATCGTCATCCCTCTTGGCTTCTGCTTGGAGCGGGGATGGGGCGTATCCGATGGCCCGAGCGGTTCTCCGCCTATGATCTCCGGGTTGCCGGACGCTCCGCAGTAGTTCAACTGGACCGCGGCCACAGCGCCGTGGGTCCGCAGAGCCAGGGCTAACTGCCTGAATGCGGGGATGGCCTCGTCGTTGTCCAAGCCGAGCTGCCCTTTGTGGGCCTTGCCGCGTTTGGCTATGTAGCAGTGCTCCACGATCACCATCCCGACACCGCCCGCTGCCCGCTCGCGGTAGTAGTCCAGGGTCGATTCACTGGGGAGCCCGTCATCTCGCGAGGATCCCCCCGGACCCTCGATTGCAGTGGCCATGGGCGGCATCACGATGCGATTCCGCAGGTTAAGGCCTGCGAAGCTGAAAGGGGAGAAGAGAAGTGACATCTGGCAAACCTCCTTGACTGGGTCTAGCGCCGTTGTCCGTGCCTTGCATGGGTATCATAGTGCGATCCCGGCGGCCGCTACCTCCAGCATTCCAGATACAGTATCGCAGAAGTAGAGGCCGGAAGGGCCAACCGGCTGGTACAGCGCTGGATCCAACGCCGCGATGAATGGCGAAAGGCCGGGATCACGGGCCAATCGCCTGGTACAGCGCCGGTTCCACTGACGCGATGAACGGAGACAGCGCGCCTGCGTAATGCAGGTGAAGCCTATGGAGCGCCCTGGTACATGCCGTGTACAGCACCCTGCGATCCGATTCGTGGGAGTACCGGTTCTTGCTGGCGTCGTAGATGACGACCGCCTCAAACTCGAGACCCTTGGCCATGTAGGACGGGATGATCACGATGCCCCGGCGGAAGCGCTTTTCGCCCGGACGCACAAGGTGCACCTTGAGGTCCTTAAGCGCATCAGCTGCTTTGAGCGCATCGAAAGCGGACCAGCTCTCCCTCGCGGTCTTGCACACGACAGCGATGGATGAAAGGCCCGAACGCGCCAGTTCAGCGATGTCGGACACCACTGCCCTGGCAAGGGCGTCACGTCCTGTCGACTTCCTCACGACCGGCAGTTCCCCGGGGCGCTCGATGGCCTGGACCGGCTCGCCGCCTGCAAGCATCGCCCTGCTAAACTCGGTGATCTCCCGGGTCGATCGGTAGCTCTCTGTGAGAACGACCGACGCGACCGGCTCGCCCGTCGATCCATAGACAGCGCTGGCCCTTCGGACCAGCTCCTCAGAGGTTGCCGGGCCGGAGTTCAGGTCCATGGACTGGTTGACGTCGCCCAGCAGCGTAAACGACGCGCCGGGGAAAGACCTGTGGAGGACCTCGTGCATGACCGGCGAGTAGTCCTGGACCTCGTCCACGATGACGTGCCGGACGCCTCCGGAGTCAGGGAACCCCTCAAGCAGGCCCTGCAGGAGGAGGATTGGGGCCAGGTCCTCGTAAGGTATGACGCCTGAGCCGAGGCGGGTGAGCGTATGGCGTCGGACCTCGTCAATGTTGCACGGGACGGTCGCGGCGAGTTCGTCTAGCAGCCGCTCATCCTTGAAGAGCCGCTTGTACGCCTCCATAGTGGTGACAGGCCTCCAGGCTGCCACTTTGTCTCTCACCGCCTGCACTTCCTGGTGGGCCTGGATCCGGGCCATCCGCTTGATCTCGCGGGCGAACAGGTACGCGCTGTCCTCGCTTTCCGATAGTTCCTTCTGCAGTTCCCCGGTCCGCTCGTCGACTATGTCGTCCAGGAGCCAGTTCACGCGCCGCTTCACCTTGTCGACCCGCTTCTCCAATGGGAGGTAGGCGTACTCTTTGCGCAGCAACTGCGATGCTTCCTGTGCCGACATCACGACCTTCCCGCGGAATGTGACGTCACCCAGGCCTTCGGCGCTTTCGGTGAGATCGGCCGCGTAACGGATGAGGAACGCCGCGAACTCGGCGCTGGACTTCAGCCGGATGCCTTCGGCGCGCACTCTGTATCCCTTGCTGTCCCTGTTCTCAAGCAGGAACTCTAACTGGTCGTTCAGAGTCTCCACCCGGTATGGGAAAGCGGATGGCGCTGCGCCGCCCGGGCTGCCACCGCCCGCTTGTGAGCCACCGCCTGTCGACGAACCTTGCGATGCGCTGGAGTTGCGGGCCACGCCGCCTCCTGAACCGGCTCCACTGCTGAAAGATGAGCCTGCGCTTGCCCCCAGCCGCTCCGCACCGAACTCGCCGAAGGAGGTCTGGATGACCGGCTCTTCGCCCAGTTCGGGAAGCACCGGGGACGTGTAATCTACGAACAGGCCGCCAGGCGAAAACATGAGGATGCTCTTGGCGTTCATCGTGGTTCTGTGCTTGTACAGGAGGTACGCCGCGCGGTGCAGGGCGATCACCGTCTTGCCGCTGCCGGCGGAACCCTGCACGACCAGCGCGCCCCTGCTTTCGCCGCGGATAATGCGGTTCTGTTCCCGCTGGATCGTGTTCACGATGCTGCGCATGCGGTCGCCTGTGGCCTTCTCCAGGGCTTCCTGCAGCATCTCGTCATAGATGGTGAGGCTGTTATCGAACATGAAGACCAGCCGGCCGTCAACGATCCGGAAGTGCCTCTTGAGCAGGAGCTCGCCCGACACCACCCCCAGCGGGGCCTCGTACTGGGCCGGTCCGATCTCGTAGTCGTAGTACATGCTTGAGACAGGCGCCCGCCAGTCGTAGATGACGTGCCTGCCGGTCTCTTCCTCCATCAGCGAAGAGATGCCGATGTAGACGGGCTTTGCGATGCCGTCGGCGTCGGAGCGGAAGTCTATCCTGGCGAAGTAGGGGGACTTTAGAAGCCGCTCGAGTTGCCTGGCCCTGTCAGCGGAGAACCTGTAGAGCTTACCCGCGGCCTTTAGCTTCTGCATCCCGCTTGTGACCTCGACCAGGTCGTCGAAGTCCCAGACCGCCCGGGGCTTCTCTTCGCGGAGAAAGTCCTGGGTCCCGGTCAAGAGGCCCATGTACTTGGACACATCAGCCTGACGCTCGGCCAGCTGCTTGCGGATTTCGGCCAGCACAGCCTCGAGTCGTTGCTGCTCGCGCTCCCTTTCATTTGTGGAGACGCTCACGCGGGATGCCCCCTTTGCCATGTTTGGCTATCGAGCATATCCAGTCACCGAGCACACTCAACCAAACATGCTCAACCTTACGGTATCTTAGGCCACATTGACTCTCGCACGCGATCCGTGATAAGATCTTTGTACATATTGGAATGCCTGCTAAACCCTTCTTTTTGTTAATGATACCACTATCTACTGCCCGTGTGGAACCAGTATGCCGCAAGCTTTTCGCATTAAAGATCCGCCGCTCGCGTTACAAGCGTGATAATAAAGGACCCGCTGAGCGGGTCCGTATCCTTTGCCAACTAAGTCCTAACTTGCTGTGTGGCGTGAACCTAGCGAGCAATGCCCCGAGGGCCAGACACCCAGCGCTCGGCTACCGCTTGTAGAGACCGTACCTTAGCATTTCCTTGAACTCCTCCATCTCCTTGAGGGCGGCGGGGAGGTCCGCCAATCCCCGGTCAGGGCGAGTGCGCGCCACAGCCAGGAACTTCTCCGAGATCCCATTGATGGCCAACATGACGAACTGAAGGGCTTTCATGGGATCCATACCCTCCCTTAGGAAGGACCAGTCCACTCCCTCGAGGAACAGCGGCATAAGCCGCTCGGTGGTGCGAGAGTAGATCCCGGTGGCCTCGGCTCTCAAGTCCGGGGGAACGTCCTGAATGGCCGATACCCCCATCCGGTACATCACAGGGTGTTCGGCGAACATGCGGAGCTTGAGCTCTCCCCACATCATCAGCCGGTCCAGCAGGTCAGAGGGCAACTTTCCCAGGCTTTTCATGAAGTAGTCCACGTAGAAGTCGACGGCATGTTGGAGGGCTAGTAGGTAGAGGTTCCTCTTGCTGCCGAAATAGTGAAAGAGCAGGCCCTTAGCGATACCTGCCTCTTTCACAATGGCGTTGGTGGACGCCTTGTCGTACCCGTTCTCGGCGAATTCGGCGATCGCTGCATCAAGGATCTTCCGGCGCTTCTCTTCCGGAAGACCCTTGAGCCTGTCGCCACGGTTCGCCTTCCTATTGTCGCTCAACCGGCGACACACCTCCGCTTCGCCTTATACGGGCATAACAGCATGTTCAGCCTACACAGCGATATCCTTGCGTCCGTACGCCCAGTACGAGCCCGCGATGGAGAGGGCGATCGCGGCAATCGCTACCGCCAGGTACACAGTCTCGACTCTCCCCGCGGACAGGATATCAGGTGCGCTCGCCCATTTGAAAGGTGTGATGAAGCGCAGGAACCGCGCCTTTTCGGAGACGTCAGCCACGATCTGGAGGGCGTACAGTCCGAGAACAAACCCTAGCGAGGCCGAGTAGACGGCGCGGGTCCTGGTCACGAATACGGAACCCAGGAATCCCAGCGAGGCTACAGAGAGGATCGACAGGAGCGTCATGAGTCCCAGGAGCCAGAACGGCCGCATGGCGAATTCCGAATCGCCGAGGCCGCGAAGCGACGCCCACGAAACCAGCCAGTTGACCAGCACGAAAGCGGTCGTGTAGATCACGAAGACCAGTGACTTCTGCGTCACCACCTCGGACCTGGTGACCGGCTTTGCCAAGAGGAACTCGATGGTCCGATCGTTCTCCTCTTTGGATAGGAGGGAGCTCGACAGCAGCGCCGCATACATGGACCCAAACAGGATGATCATGAGATGAACCTCGGCGCCGAAGAACCCTTCCGCCGAGCCGAGATCGAGTCGGTCCAGTCCAAATGCTATTCTCAAGGATTCCGGGAACATCTTTACGTACTCTTCCAGGCTAGTGCCTGCTCCGCGAAACGATGACCGGAACGTGGACAGCATGAAAGCCACGAAAGCGGCTACCGCGACGGTCCAGATCGCGAATGTGCGGAAGTTGCGCTTCATCTCAAAGCGGAAGATGTTCACGGCTGCGCCTCCTTCTCGTAGTAGTGCATGAAGATCTCCTCAAGCGTGGGCTCCTCCAGGCTGAGCGCTGTTACATGTACCTGGGAAAGGGCCTTGATGAGCGAGTCGACGTTCCCGCTGAACGTGAAGTGCAGCGTGTCGCCGTCCTGCTCAAGGCCGACGACCCCTTGGAGTGAACCCACAAGCGCCGCGCCCGCCGGGGCATCGGCAAAGCCTGCCGTGACCTTCATCAGTTGCCGGTTGCGCAGGTCCTCGATCTTCTCAATTCTTAGCAGTCGGCCTTCCTTGAGGATGGCAACGCGGTGGCACAGCTTCTGGACCTCTGAGAGAACGTGGGACGAAAAGAACACCGTGACGCCCTTCTTGTTCTCCTCAAGCAGGAGATCATAGAACCGCTTTTGCATCAGCGGATCCAGGCCGCTGGTCGGTTCGTCCAGTATCAGTAGTCTGGGCTCGTGCATGAGCGCCTGGACAACCCCGACCTTCTTTCTGTTGCCCAGTGAGAGCGTCTCGACGCGGCGGTCCAGGTCCAGTTCAAGGATGTCTGCCAGTTCCTTGCCTCGCCTCATGCAGTCCTTGCCGTAAAACGAGGACGAGTAGGCGAGGAGGTCCTTCACGCGGGCATCCCCGTAGTACGCGACCTCCCCGGGCAGGTATCCGACGTTTGCCTTGATCTCTTTGGAGCTCTCTACGACGTCCTTGCCGAATATCCGGGCCTTACCCCTGGTGGGGAAGATGAAGTTCAAGAGGCAACGGATCGTGGTCGTCTTGCCCGCGCCGTTGGGCCCGATGAACCCAAAGATCTCTCCTTCGGCGAGCTCCAGGTTCAAGTCGATGACTCCCCGCGACTTCCCGTAGAACTTGGTGAGCCCAACGGTCTCGAGGACGGCCGAGCGTTTTCCCTGCGTGCTCGCCTCAGCCATTCTGGATGCCCTCCTTCCGAACGGATTGACCACATGGTCAATCCTCTCGGCGGCAGTCTACCATGTGTTGACCGGGTGGTCAACACCTACCGTCCCACTGTCGAACCTACCCCCGCGATTGCGGGCCTTGTCCGGCGATCGCGCCTCGCGTGCGCGCAGTTGACACTCCCCCTCAATGCTCTTACGATTGCAGACAAGAAACCCCAGCAAGGAGATGTCGACATGACCCGATACCTTATCACCAGCGCACTGCCCTATATCAACGGAATGAAGCACTTGGGGAATCTTATCGGGTCTATGTTGCCCGCGGACGTTTACTCGCGGTTCCTGCGCCTTGAGGGGGAGGACGTCCTCTTCATCTGCGCCACCGACGAGCACGGCACCCCCGCCGAGATCGCGGCGATGGAGGAAGGGTTGGACGTCCAGGCCTACTGCGACAAGATGCACAAGAAGCAGGCCGATGTTTACGCGCAGTTCGGCCTCTCATTCGATCACTTCGGACGGAGCTCGTCCAAGCAGAACCACGAGCTCACGCAGCATTTCTACAAGAAGCTGGACGAAAACGGCTTCATCGAGGAACGGGGAATCCAGCAGGTTTACTCGCCGGACGACGGGCGCTTCCTGCCTGACCGGTACGTGATCGGGACCTGCCCCAAGTGCGGGTACGAGAGAGCGCGTGGCGACCAGTGCGAGAGCTGCACTACGCTGCTCGATCCGTCGGACCTGATTGAGCCTCACTCCGCCATATCCGGCAGCTCCAACCTGGAGCTCCGGACGACGAAGCACCTGTTCCTGCGGCTCGACAAGCTGGCGCCTGAGATCCTGGAGTGGGTCAAGTCCCACGAGGGAGATTGGCCGAAACTGACTTCATCCATCGCGATGAAGTGGTTGAACGAGGGACTCCAGCCCAGGTGCATCACCCGCGACCTCAACTGGGGAGTGCCGGTGCCGAGGGAAGGCTTTGAGGACAAGGTGTTCTATGTGTGGTTTGACGCGCCTATCGAGTACGTTGGCGCGACCAAGGAATGGGCGGATCAGAAGCCTGAGGAGAGAGACTGGCGCGCATGGTGGGGTGGCCTACAGGCTCGCCCGGCTGGCGGCGCGTCCGGCAGCAATACGGGCTCCGGCGCGGCCGGCGACGTCCGTTACGTCCAGTTCCTCGCAAAAGACAACCTTCCGTTCCACACCATCGTCTGGCCCGCTACCTGCATGGGCACCCGTGAAGACTGGACCATGGCTTCTTATATCAAGGGCTTCAACTGGCTCACGTACTGCGGCGGCAAGTTCTCGACCAGCCAGAAGCGCGGTGTGTTCATGGACCAGGCCCTGGAGATCTATCCTGCCGACTACTGGCGCTACTTCCTGATCACCATGGCCCCCGAGGGTGATGACTCCGACTTCACCTGGGAGCTCTTCGCCGCGACGGTCAACAAAGACCTGGCAGGCAACCTGGGCAACTTCGTGAACCGGACGCTGAAACTCACCGCCAAGGAGTTCGGCCCGGTTGTCCCGGCGGGCGGCGCACCCGGCGAGGCCGAGCGCAAACTGGCCGAAGACTGCTCGGCTGCGGTGGAGGAGTACAGGGCTGCTCTGCGCGCAATGGAGTTCCGCAAGTCGGCCCTGGCGCTCAAGAAACTGTGGTCGCTGGGGAACCTCTACATTGACGCGCGCGCCCCGTGGTCGCTCCTCAAGACAGACAGGGAAGAAGCGGCGATGGTGCTGCGGACATGCATCAACCTGGCCAGGGTGTTTGCACTGGCTTCTTCGCCCCTGATCCCCTTCACTTCGGAGAAAATCATGGACGCCCTGAAGATGACGGCCGAGGAGCGGGCGGCAGGGATGCCGTTCGCGGCAACCGCTTCAAACCAGGTTGCGCCTCTGGATGAGATCACGGTCCTGCAACCCGGCCGCGAGTTCACGGTGCCCGACGTCCTGTTCAAGAAGGTGGAGCAGGAGGACGTGGCCCGCCTGACCGCCGAGTTCGGAGGGACCGACCAGCAGTAGCGCACGGCGTAGCGCACGGCCGCGCTATATAGATCCGCAGGTCGACGGCCCAACCGGCTGTCTAGATGTACTACGTGATCTGGCGTCCAGCCGGTCTGCCTAATCCAGCAGCAGCTCCCAGAGCCAGACTTCGTCGCGCCGGCCTTCCAGGAAGCGCTCGGTGAAGCCATGCTTGGGCAGAACCGACGCAACGCTGCTCCTGGCCTCGCATATCACGGAGAGCATGCAGGGCAGGCCCTTCTCCGCGGCGATCGCCGCCGCCGAGGAGCAATACTCGGCCGCGATGGCGTGGACTCCGTCGATGCTGCCGAACACCGATGAGATTTCCGCATATAGAACGGGTTCATCCGAGTGCTCGTCCACGAACGTGTCGCTAATCGTCGCGCCGGCCACGACCTGGCCCGAAGAATCGATCGCCAGGCGTACATTGCGCTCCCCGATGACCCTCTCCACGTTTTCGGGCGTCACGCGCCACCAGGTGTAATCGCTGCCGATGTAGGACATCTCTCTGGAGACGATCTGGTAGACCGCCTCGGCATCCGCGTCTTCCGCGTCCCGCAAGGACAAGTCGCTTGAGTGGGTTGGAGTGAACTTGGCGATGTCGGCTATAAACTGGATGATCGGCACAACCGGTTCAAAGCCGAATCCCCGGGAAAGGCCCTGGGACTTCAGGTTGTCGCCGTCGATGGCCGCGCGGCAGATGTTGATGCCTCTCCGGCGCGCGCCCTCGATTGCGGCGGTTGTTAGGAGGCGTCCAATCCCTTCGCGCCTGTGGTCCGGATGGACGCGGATCCCCTCAAACCAGGCTTCCTCAGGCGAAAGGTACCGGGTATGGGTGACGCCTACTACCTTGCCTGACGGCATGTCCACGGCGACGAACACGTCTCCCTTTCCAACAGCGGCGTCTTTGACCCAGGATCCGTAGGCGTCGGCGACGTAGTCGCCCCAATCGAAAGTGTGACGGGTGAACTCCTGTATGTCGTGCTCGTCCTCGGCCCGCCCGGGACGGATGACTATGTGCTCCACGGTACGTACTTGCCCTCCTCAATGCAAAGACGCGCTTTGCCGGCGGTGAGGTCCCTCACGCGGGAAGAGAGCGCTTCCACGTCTTCCGGCGTAACGTAGGCCTTCACCGTCACCCGTTCCTGGTAGCTGGTATCGATGATACGGATGCCCCGGAGCTCGAGTTCCCGCTGCACCCGTCCATATTGGTCATAGTCCAGGGTCCATGAAACGACATGGTGGTAGATGTAGCGCGCGGTGCCCGCGGCGTCTAGCGCGGCTGACGCGGCCTTTCCATACGAGCGTAGGAGCCCTCCCGCTCCCAGGAGCGTTCCGCCGAAGTACCTGGTCACGACGCAGCAAACGTTCCTAAGACCCCGTTTCTTGATGACCTCAAGCACAGGGTAACCCGCGGTACCCCGGGGTTCGCCGTCGTCGCTGAGCCGTTCGATGGGAGTCCCGGTCCCGATGCTGTAAGCGTATACGTTGTGGGTCGCGTCAGGGTACTTGCGCCGGACCGCAGCCACGTGCTGCTCGGCCTCTTCGACCGTAAAGGTGGGGGCGACTGTACCTATGAAACGCGATCTCTTTTCCTCGATCTCAGCGGACGCTTCTCTGGCTGGACTTACAAATTCCATGAAACATATTGTCATGACGGTCGCAAGACAAGTCAAGTTAAGGAAAGGGAAATGAGCCTTGCGCCTGCGTTACGGTGGTGTGCAGGACTTGGAGCGAGGAGTGGAACACGATTCCTCCTCCGTCGTCTCACAGAGTGAAGCGCGCGCGAATGCGAATAGGAGTGACATAAGTGAACAGGAGACTAAGGAACGCCCTAATTGTCGGCAGTCTTGTAGTCGCACTAGCCTTAGCCTTTGTTTCGGTTCTGCCGGAGCCGGCAAGCGCCGAAGAAGCACCCCAGAGGCTCATATCTGTAACCGGCGAAGCCGAAGTACAGGTCAAACCCGACATGGTTACCATGAACTTCGGCGTCGAGACGACCGCTGCCGATGCCCAGACCGCCCAGCGGCAGAACAGCCAGACAATGAACGCGGTCATCCAGGCCCTCTACGGGCAGGGCATTTCCAAGGACGACATCCAGACATCCAACTTCAGCATCTACCCGGTCTACGAGTGGCAGGGTGATAGGTCGGAGAAGCAAGTCCTGACAGGTTACTGCTGCAACAACACCGTTGTTGTCAAACTCAAGGACCTCTCCAAGGTTGGGACAGCCATCGACGCGGCGACCTCTGCCGGAGCCACCAACGTGTCCGGCATCACCTTCGGTCTTCAGAATCCCAATGCTCTGAGGCCCACCGTCCTCGCGGCTGCGGTGAATGACGCCAAGGCCAAGGCCGACATCATGGCCAAGGCTGCCGGATACACCATCACCGGCGTGCACCGGATGTCGGACGGCTACACCTCGGTAGTGCCGGTCTCGGATGCCTATCGCAGCGCCAAGGTAATGCTGGATTCCGCGGTGCCTATCGAGTCCGGATCACTTACGGTAAGAGCCACGGTCCAGATAGACTACACGTTCTAGAGCAGCAGCTCGGGCAGTCGAGCGCAGCAGTGAGGTGTAGTAGCTCGCAGCAGTTATGACGAATGGCTTTCCGGTTCCAGAGGCAGGGGCAACGGCCCCTGCCTTTTCCTTGCGTGGACCGACCACAGGCGGAAGCCACCGCCGCCGTTCCATCCGACAAGGGATGAGATGCCCGTAGAGTCCGTTCCGTCCACTACCCTTGTCATTCGCTTCAGCGCCAGTTCAGCCGATCTCTCGCTGGCGTCAACCATGATCCACCTGCGTCCCATCTTGTGGGCAACCGCTCCGGTCGTCCCGGACCCGGCAAAGAAGTCGAGGACCAGTTCGCCTTCCTTGGTGAAGGAGCCGATAAGGCGGTGGAGCAGGGATTCCGGTTTCTTGCCTCTCTTCAGTACGACGCCTCCCTCGCCCGCGATGCCGGTGGACGGCACTTCGTCGTGAGTCCAGAAGTTGTTCATGTCTGCCACGCGGATGGCGGTGCCTGTCCGCGGATCGAGCTTCGCCACGTCCTTGAGGAAGAGCACCACCTGTCCGTTCAGGTAGTACCTGCGCCGCTCGCCTTTATGCTTCCCCTTGGTCTGGTAGTAGTCGACAGAGTAGAGCACGTCCCGCTCCGGCATCCGCCTGATTAACGCCTGCTGGAAGGTGCTTTCCCGCTGCTGGTTGGTGAGGCGAGCCATCTTGGGGAAGACCTCGGGGAACCCGGCCCACGCTCCCTCAGCGGCCCGGCGGACGTTCTCGATGCCCACGGGCTCGAAGGTGAAGGACCTGTGGGCGTAGATACGCACCGTGTTTGGGTTGGTTGCGCCAATTTGGCTGAGCCGGCTGGCTGGGAACTCATCCACCAGAGTCCGCTCTTCGGAAAACTCCAGGATGCGCGCGTATGACTGGAGGGTCTTGGCCGATAGGGGCTCCTCCTTAACAGGGACCGGGAGGTCGCGCCGCACAGGTCCGTTGGAGTAGATGGCGATGTACTCAACGCAGTCGTTGATGAGCGTAGAACCCTGTCCCAGCAGGGTCCGGTCGGGACTCCGCTGCCAGGAGATCTGCGCCAGCAGCCGCTCGCGGCCAACGAGTTCGTCAAGCAGGACGCGGATGTAGGGCTGCTCTTCGCGGTCCGTATGCACGGCCAGGATGCCGCCGGGGCGGAGCAGGTCCAGCGCCAGGGACATCCGCACCTCCATCATCGAGAGATACGCGTCGTGGTCGAAGTCATCGAAGTAGTCGGGGAAGCCGCTTCCGGTGTTGAAGGGTGGGTCGATGTAGACCAGGTCCACCTTCCTGCGGAAGTCAGGCATGAGTCCGAGCAGGGCGAAGAGGTTCTCGCCCTTCACCAGGAGATTGCTGCGGGACGGGTCAAACGGCGCTCCGGCCTCGGTTCCGTAGGAACTCTCCTCAACCAGGCGATAGGGAGGAACCCCGGCCTCAGCGAAAGACAGGCTCCCTGTCGCGTCATCGCGAAGGACGTGTTCGCCGCGCCTCGGCCAGGTGAGCCTGACGCCATCCGCTCCCTTTCCGGCCATGCCTGCACCTCCAATGGCCTCTGCGAGGTGGTAATGACTACCTCAGAGCCTATGGACTCTGAGGGACTCCACAGAGCCCGCAGACCCCATAGACCCCGCAGACCCTAATCGGAAAAACCAATGCTCGGCGCGTATTTCTTCAGGCGTTCAGGCGAATCCTCCCTCATATGGGAATCACCCGCGAACTCAGCGTGTACCCGCGCCTGCTCACCCGCATCCTGCCGCTTGTAGAGCGGGAGTTGCGTGGATGGAGGGACGCTGCTCGCACTATACCCGACGCCGACTTGCGCCGCCAGGCGCTGGCGTCGCTGGAGAGAAAGAAGTTCCACTGTGTTGGGGGCTCAGTGCTGGCGTTGATGGGTGAGGGGCGGGCACTGATGGGTGGGGGGCTGCCCGGCGTTGGCTGCGACCGCGAGCGCCGCTGTAGGGAAACCCCGCAGGCAAGAGGGCGCGGGCGGCGCGGCGCCCGCCACGCCGAAGACACGGTTGCTGAACTGGTGAGGGCCATCGTGGCCATACAGACCATAAGCGACTACCTTGATAACCTTTGCGACCGGTCGATGGTGGCAGCCCGCGTAGCAGGCAGCTCAGGCTGCGCGGGCTGGCCAGCCGGGCAGCTCTATCGCGCGTACCTGCAACTACACGAGTCGATGCTATGCGCCGTAGACCTAGAGAGGCCGGCTCAGGACTACTACAGGGGGTACCTCCAGCTCATCGAAGGCCTCACAGAAGGCCTTACAGAACGCCTTACAGAACGCCTCGCAGAAGGCAGCGGCAAGAGTCTCAAAGCTTCTCCCGATGGCGGATACCTAGACGCCCTGGTAGAGACGTCAAGGAAGACGTTGCGAAAGCTGCAGGGCTATGCCGCCGCGCGGCCGTTTGTGGTCAAGCTGGTGTCCCTCTACTCCGAACTGCAGGCAGCGAAGCATTTGCCGTCATCGATCCGAGATGAGGTCATGGAGCGCTGGTTCCGCGCTCGCTACCTGGGGTTGGCGCAGCCAATATGGCCGGACCAACAAGCGAACGGCGCCAGGCTCGACCTGCAACCTAACTGCACTTGGCCGAACCAAACGCCGGGCTTCGATTGGACGGACCAACCCCCGGAACCTTGGCTGCGCCAATCGGATCCCTCCGCCTGGCTCGACCGGGACCTCCACTGGTGGGAGTTCGGAGCCGCTACCGGCTCTACCCTGGCAATGTTTGCCCTGCTATGCGTGTCCGCCGATCCGGCGCTGACACCCGGACAGGCCAGAGCCCTGGCCTCCCGGTATTTCCCGGCCATATGCGGGCTCCACATCCTCTTGGACTACTACATCGACCAGGCCGAGGACGCAGAAGGCGGCGATCTCAACTTCATATCCCACTACACATCCGCTTCCGAGGCCAACCAGGCTTTGGAGTCATTCACCCGCTGGTCTATCCACGAAGCCCAGCGCTGCGCACCGTTCCCTTGGCTTCACACCGCCGTGGTGCGGGGGCTGCTCGCCATGTATCTCTCTGACCCTAAGGTGGGGAGGCAGGGGCTGGGCGGGCCGGCATCCGTTCTAACAAGAGCGGGCCAAGGGATTACGCCACCGCTCAGGACGGCTTGTTCCCTGGCGCGAAAGATCCTCAAGTTTTAGCAGCACAACCCCGTTATGCAGGACTGAATCCTTTTCCTCCAGAACTCGTAATGTGAAAGTGAGGGAGGGATGACTATGCCTCACTGGGCCGGATGGATCTTAGTGGCCGTGGCCTGCGCGATTGCCGAGATGCTCACCCCGCAGTTCTTCATCGCCTGGTTTGGAGTAGGAGCCCTTGCCGCCGCGCTCCTAGCGGGACTGGGAGCGGGTATCGGATGGCAAATCGCGTGCTTCCTGGCAGTATCGTTGGTCCTCGTGTTGTCCACAAAACGACTGTCCTCGAAGTGGTTCAGGGTAGACAGGGTACAGCAGACCAACATTGACGCCCTGGCTGGCGCTACCGGAGTCGTGATCAAGGAGATACCCGCGGGCGGAACCGGGCAGGTCAAGGCGCGTAACGAGGTGTGGACTGCGACCGCTCTGGATTGCGCGAGCATCCCCGCCGGAGCGACGGTGACGGTCGTGCGGGTTGAGGGCGTCCACCTGGTGGTTCAAGCATCGGATACCGCCTGCTAGACCGGCGCCATCTGTTGAGCGTCAAATACCGCTTGTTAGCTGGCATCCACAAACCCGAAGGAGGAGAACAGCATGGGTATCGATATCGGTGTGTTCCTGTTCCCGTTCCTGTTACTCTTGCTGGTGGCGTTTGCCGTCAGCTCCGTCCGCATCATCAACCAGGCTCGCGCCGGGATCATCGAGAGGCTGGGGAAGTTCCACGGGGTCGCGCAGACCGGCGTCAACATTCTGATCCCGTTCATCGACCATATGAAGGTGATCATAGACCTGCGAGAGCAGTTGGCGGACTATCCGCCTCAGCCGGTCATCACCAAGGATAACGTCACGATGATGATCGACACCGTCGTGTACTTCCAGGTCACCGACCCTGTGAAGTACGCGTACGAGCATGCCAACCCCAGGGGAGCCATTGAAAACCTGGCGGCGACCACCCTGCGTAACATAGTCGGCGAGATGGACCTTGATGAGACGCTCACATCCCGCGATACGGTCAACGCCAAGCTCCGGGAGATCCTGGACGAAGCCACCGATAAGTGGGGCATCAAGGTGATCAGGGTCGAGATCAAGAACATCGCGCCGCCCAGGGACCTCCTGGACGCCATGGAGAAGCAGATGCGCGCCGAGCGCGAGCGCCGCGAGGCGATCCTGAAGGCGGAAGGCGAGAAGCGAGCGTCGATCCTGAGGGCTGAGGGTGAGCGCGAGTCCGCCATCCACGTGGCCGAGGGCCAGAAGCAAGCCGCCATCCTGAAGGCCGAAGGTGAGGCCCAGGCCATCCTGGCAGTTGAGAGGGCCAAGGCGGAAGGCATCAAAATGGTGTACAACGCTATCAAGGAAGCGGATCCGACAAAGGAAGTCGTGGCCATCAGGTCGCTGGAGGCCCTGGAAAAAGTCTCGGCGGGCCAGGCGACGAAGATCGTGGTCCCGACGGAGGCGGCCAACATCCTTGGAGCCCTGTCCGGGATCAAGGGGATCTTGGAGGGCGAGAAGGCCGGGGAGTAGGTGGGGGAGTAGGTGGGGGAGTAGGGGCGTCCCCTCAGTCCCCTCAAGCATGGCCTGGTCGACTGAGTCGCCCAAAGCGCGGCGACATGGAAACAGAAACGTGAAAGAGGGCCGTCGGGAGACCGGCGGCCCTGTTCGTCAGCGGGCCTAGCAGCGTGAACAATGCTGTGCACAAAGTGCTGGCAGCGGGCGCAAACCGGATGTTACAATGGGCGAAAACTCCCACGGGGGATGCCTTCATGCCTATACATACCAAGCTTTGCGACATGCTCGACATCGAATACCCGGTCATCCAGGGCGGCATGGCCTGGGTGGCCACCGCCGAACTGGCCGCCGCGGTATCGGAAGCCGGAGGCCTGGGGATTATCGGGGCAGGTAGCGCGCCCCCGGATGTGGTCCGGGCCGAGGTCCGCAAAGCCCGCTCGATGACCAGTAAACCCTTCGGAGTGAATGTCTATTTCCTTTCGCCATTTGCTGAGCAGGTCATCCAGACGCTCATTGAGGAGAAAGTCCCCGTCGTCACCACGGGAGCAGGGAATCCCGGCAAGTATGTCCCGGCGATGAAGGATGCGGGGATGAAGATCCTGGCTGTGGTCGCGTCGGTCAACCTGGCCAAACGCCTTGAGAGGGCAGGAGTGGATGCCCTGGTCGCCGAGGGCATGGAGTGCGGCGGGCACATTGGCGAGATCGCCACGATGCCGCTCGTGCCCCAGATTGTGGACGCCGTGAACATCCCGGTGGTCGCCGCCGGCGGGTTGTTCGACGGACGCGGCCTGGTTGCCGCGCTGTCCCTCGGGGCCGTCGGTGTGCAGATGGGCACCAGGTTCGTCTGCGCCAAGGAGTGCAAGGTCCATCCCGCGTACAAGCAGGCGATTATCGCCGCCCGGGACCGGGATACCGTCGTTACCGGCGCCAGCACGGGCCATCCGGTCCGCGTCCTGGACAACAAGCTGGCCAGGGCGTTCCTCGCGGCCGAGAAGGCGGGCGCAAGCCTCGAGGAACTGGAGAAAATGGGTGCTGGCAGGCTTCGGGCCGCTGTGGTGGACGGCGACGTCGAGAACGGTTCCGTCATGGCAGGACAAATCGCTGCCATGGTGCAGAAGGAAGAGACGTGCGCCGAGATCATCCAGGATATTGTCGCCGGCGCTGAGAAAGTTCTTGGTGAACTGAAGGCGCTGGGCAAGTAAGGGCCTGGCGGCCATGTTCGTCTGTTCCGTGAGTGCAACCATCGTGAGCGAGACCATCGTGAGCGAGACCATCATGAGCGCAACCATCGTGAGCGCAACCATGTAAGGTGCGCGGCAGATACATATGAAAGGAGCCTGTGCTGTCGTGGATTTGGTGGTTGGAGTGGACCTCGGCGGGACAAGGATTCGAGCAGGCGCCGTCTCCGTCGCTGAGCCGGACAGGGTTCTGCGCTCGGCTTCCTCCTATACCATCAAGGACGACCCTGAGCAGGGCATCCTCGCCATCGCACAACTGGTCCGTGAAGTCGTCGGCCCCGGGCATCTCGCTCTGGCGGTCGGACTTGGCGGTCCGGGCCCCTACTCCGATGCGACCCATGAGTTCACAGGTTTTGCGAATCTACCTGCATGGAGCCGATTTCCCATCGGAACTCGCCTGTCAGACGTACTAGAAGTACCGGTAGCTCTCGGCAACGACGCCAACGTCGCCGCGCTAGGCGAAATGCGCGCTGGAGCAGGGAAGGGTATGCGGGATGCTCTCTACGTGACCCTGGGGACCGGCGTGGGCGGAGCGGTCATCATCGGTGGGGAAGTCCACTCTGGCAGGACCGGCATGGCCGGCGAGTTTGGCCATGTGCAGGTCGATCCCGATGGAGAGACATGTGGGTGCGGCAAGCGAGGCTGCCTGGAGACCATCTCCTCGGGGCGTTCGATCGCGAGGACGTACGGAGCCCCTGCACCGGTCGTGTTCGAGCGCGCCGCCAACGGTGAGCGCCGGGCCGTGGCGGTCCTGCAAAGGGCAGGCGAAGCGCTTGGCACGGGCCTGGCTTCCGCTGCTATCGCGGTGAATCCGCAGGCAGTTATTGTTGGAGGCGGATTGGCGGCCGGGAACCCGGCCGCCTTCCAAATATTGCTCCGGGCTGCAGAGAAGTCGCTCTGGGACCGCATCCGTATGCCCGGACACAATCCCATCCCCTTTATCAAAGCCCAGCTGGGAGACGATGCCGGCATCATCGGTGCCGCTCACCTGGCGCTTCGCGAGGTCCGGGGGAGTAGATGAGCCTCTCCTATGACCCTCCCATGACCCTCGATGACCCTTCCATGACCCTCCCGTGACCCTCGCATGACCCTTCCGTGACCCTCCCATGACTCTTC
>CAZRRG010000004.1:22401-50962 GCA_964602455.1 uncultured Eubacteriales bacterium
CATGACCCTCCCGTGACCCTCGCATGACCCTTCCGTGACCCTCCCATGACTCTTCCATGACCCTCCCGTGACCCTCGATGACCCTCCTTCGATCCTCCTCCGAGCCTCGTTGCGGGTTTCGCCCGCCAGAAAAACAAGGTGTGGCGGGTTGCACCCGCCACTAGGGATTTTGGTAGCGGCTTCCGCCCGCCACGAAATGCGCCCGTTGCGGCTCCCGCCCGCCAGGGCCCTCCAGAGTGGCGGGTTCTAGCGACATCGCCCTGCTAGGAGCCCATTGGCGCACCTAACTCCCTGCTACAGAGCCATTACCTCTGAGCAAAGATCGCAATTACCGCAATGTGATCCCAGTCACAAACCCTTCCTAGTCTACGTAATATGTCGCGCGTGACTGCCACGTCACCAAGAGAGTGTGGGGAAGGTGAGTGTACATGGCAGATACCCTTACAGCCGTCGTCAAGAGATCCCTGGACAAGGCTCGTTCAACGCACGTGGTGGGGGCAGGGATAGGGGTCAAGCGGGGCGGCGGCACTGGCGGCGAGCCCAGGCTGACGCTGCTCGTAGACCGGGATGTGCCGAAGGAGGAGTTGGTGTCCACCGTCCGTCTAGCCGCGGCCGGCTCCGCGCTCCCCGACTTCGACGTCCTTAACGTCGGCGAGGTCAGGGCGCTTCCAAAGATGCGGTAGCGACTAAGTCGACACGAAGCCGCAACGCTCATGCAGGGCAATCCTCCTATAATGGTGAAGAATAGCACCAGGAGGAGGATTGCTTTGACGCGGCTGGATTTGTCTACTGAGTTGTTGGAGTACATGGTCATCGGTGGATGCTTCTTCGGAGGAGGCGGAGGGGGATCTATCGAGACAGGACGCGCTATGGGACGGCAGGCAATGAGCATTGGTCGCCCCCACATGGTTGACCTAGAGGACCTCCCTGATGACACCCTGCTACTGACCGTCTCGGCGGTCGGCGCTCCCGCAGGCGTCGGGGCCCACGCGGGCCCGGCTGAGTATGTGAGGTCTATCCAGCTATTTGAGCAGTGAACTGGGAAGAAAGTCGGTGGCTTCATCGCCAATGAGTGCGGTGCGCTGGCCACCGTTAATGGATGGGTGCAGTCGGCGGCTACCGGATTGCCGGTGGTGGATGCCCCGGCCAACGGCCGCGCGCACCCGACCGGCGCCATGGGTTCGATGGGTCTGAACAGCATAGAGGGCTACATATCCCAGCAGGTAGCGGTCGGAGGTCGCGAGCCCGACGGCTCCCGCCTCGAGGTCTTCGTCCAGGGCACAGTCGAAAGCGCCGCAGGACTGGTGCGGAAGGCCGCAAGCCAGGTCGGAGGACTTATCGCCGTGGCGCGGAACCCTGTGCCGGTATCTTACGCCAAGGTTAATGCCGCTCCCGGGGCTATCCGTCGTTCCATCGAGGTTGGACAGGCCATCGTGGAAGGTCGAAAGCGTTCCGCTAACGACGCCATCAACGGCGCTGCCGCAGCCGCCCGCGGTTCCGTGGCTTACAGGGGTAGGATCGTCCACAGGGAGATTGAGTCCGTCGGCGGTTTCGACCTCGGCAAACTCGTGATCGAGGATAGGGACACCCCGAACACCGAGGTCGAACTCTACTTCTGCAACGAGTACCTCACCATTGAGAAAGCCGGCTCGGGCGAGCGGCTGTGCACTTTCCCCGATCTTGTGATGATCATGGATCTTCACACCGGCATGCCGGTCACGTCCGCCGAGAGCAGGGCGGATATGGACGTTGCGGTTATCGTGGTGCCGCGGGCGAACATGATCCTCGGAAGAGGAATGCGGGAGAAGGCCCTCTTCCGTGACGTCGAGCGGATCACAGGGAAGGAACTGGTTAAGTACGTGTTTTGATGCGCGTCTGGCTCAGATGATGCGGCGCGCTTCACAGGCGCGCCCTGCACGCAATCACAGTTGCAGGAGTGATTAACATGACGTTTCGAGCGACGATGGATGCGATTACCCTGCTGGACAGCCCCCTCGCCAACGGCGAGGCGGTGGTGTCGGCGGTCAAGGCACTCGGTCCCTGTAGCGCGGAATGGACTCAGATCGGTGGCCCGAAGGGCCACACCGACTTTGTCAGGATCCTGATCCCGGGATCGTCGGGGAAAGCACACGGCGGAAAGAGTCCCACGCTGGGGATTATCGGACGACTGGGCGGGATCGGCGCCAGACCCGAGGTGGTCGGGCTCGTGTCCGACGGCGATGGAGCAGTGGCGGCCATCGCCATTGCCCTCAAGTTAGCGGGGATGGCGGCGAAGGGCGACGTTCTCCCAGGCGACGTGATTATCACCACCCACGTTTGTCCCAACGCGCCGACGCAACCCCACGAGCCGGTGCCGTTCATGGGATCCCCCGTCGACATGGCCACGATGAACAAGCAAGAGGTAGACGCGGCGATGGACGCCATCCTGTCCATCGACACAACCAAGGGTAACCGGATCATCAACCATCGCGGTTTTGCGCTGTCCCCTACAGTCAAAGAGGGGTATATCCTGCGGGTGAGTGAGGACCTCCTCGGGATTATGTCCATCACGACCGGGCAAGCGCCGGTCACGTTCCCCATCACGACCCAGGACATCACTCCGTACGGCAACGGCATTTACCATCTGAACAGCATCCTTCAGCCTGCTACAGCCACGGATGCGCCCGTGGTCGGCGTTGCTATCACCGCGGAGACCGCTGTCCCAGGTTGCGCCACCGGAGCGAGCCATCCCACGGATATCGAGGAGACGGCTCGTTTCTGCATCGAGGTCGCAAAGGCCTTCGGAGCAGGCAAATGCTCGTTCTACGACGCGGAGGAGTTCGCTCGCATCGTGCGCCTGTACGGCTCGATGAAGCATCTGCAGACGCTGGGGAAGGAGTAGGGGAGAGTTCCTAATTCTCTGATTCTCCTGTTCTCCTGTTCTTCTATTCTCCTAGCGGCTCTTAACGGCGAATAAGGCTCATAAGGCGAATAAGGCAAATAAGGCATGCGTGGATGCTTCTAACGTGGCCATCGCAAGCAAGAGCCCAGCGAACGCAATCAAAGGCCCAGCGTAGGGTGGGTGCGGGTGCACGCCGAAGGCGAAACGGGCCTCTAGCAGGGCGATGTCGGTAGAATCCGCCACTCCGGAGGGGCGTGGCGGGCAGAACCCGCAACGGGCACATTTCGTGGCGGGCGGTAGCCTGAACCAAAATCACCAGTGGCGGGCGATGCCCGCCACACCTTGTTTTTCTGGCGGGCGAAACCCGCAGCGGCGAGCCCGGCGGATTTCGCGGGAGCCCAGATCTTGCCAAGCAATGTCGATGTTGGTAGAATGTGGACGCAAAGGGTCCGGTGAGTGGCATCATAAGGAGGTCACACATGGCCCTTTCGGCGCTTCCCGTTGAGATTCTTGAGGCGACGGACCTTCCGGCCGGAGCAAGGCTCATCTACGTGACTGTTTGCGCATCTCCCGCCACCTCGATCAGAAAACTCGCGGCGTTGCTGGGGATGGATCGGGACACGTGCAGCGACCACTGCGACAAACTCCGAAGCGCAGGCTGGGTTTCGATAGAACGCCGTCCGCAAGGACACCTGGTTAGGCCGATTCTTCCTGTCGCCGTGCAGGAGCGGATGGTCAAGGACCTGGAGGATCGTCTCAGGCAAGGCGGATACAAGGGCGAGACGCTTATGCACCTCTGGCTTGATGTCCTTCTTGATGACGACTACCACCTGGACAACTTCCGTCCGAAATACCTCGTCAGTCCCCGCACAAACAAGCGGATGGAGTTTGACCGGTTTCACCCCAGGCTCCGGACCGCGTTCGAGTTCAATGGATTCCAGCACTATCGCGCCACCAAGAAGTTCGGCAATGATGAGGCGCTGGAGAACCAACGGATCCGGGACATGGCCAAGCGAACCATATGCATCGAGCAGGGAATCCGCCTGATCGTTGTGGAAACAAAGGACTTGAGTCTCCAAGGCATGCTGGCAAAACTCAAGGGCCTTCCTCTAAAGGACTTTGACCCGGATGGGCCGCTGATAAAGGTCCTGGAGGCGATGAGCAAGAGTTACGTGAACAGCGCCGAGGCGAAGGCGGAAGCCGACGAGATAGCGCGTGCCCTGGAGGAACTATAGAAGTAGGCGGGGATGGCTATGGGACGGGTCATTGGCACGGTGACGATTGGACAGTCTCCCAGGATAGACCTCATTCCTGAGATGCGGTTCGTGATGGCGCAGGACGTGCGGATCCTCGAAGCCGGCGCATTGGATGGACTGACGCTGAACGAGGTCCGCAAGCTTGCGCCTGAACCGGGGGACGACGTGCTAGTCACGCGGATGGCCGATGGGACGGCCGTCAGGGTTGCCGACAAGCATATCATCCCCAGGATGCAGGACAAGATCGATGAACTGGTCAGGCGAGGCGTCGACGCCGTCGCGCTGGTCTGTACCGGCGAGTTCCCGCAGTTCCGCTGCGATAAGCTGCTGGTTGTCCCGCAGAAGGTGCTGTTCCACGCAGTCGCGGGGGTGGCCGCGGGTGATCGTGAGTTCAGGCTGGGCATCTTTCTGCCGGATCGCGACCAGATCGAGCCTGGGGTGCGACGTTGGAGCAACATTACTCCAATGGTGCGCATCGAAGCCGCGTCGCCCTATGGACAGATGGGGGACATTGAGGCAGCGGCCTACGCTCTTAGAGAGTGGAAGGCCGATCTGATTGTCATGGACTGCATAGGCTACACGCTGGCCATGAAGGACAGGGTGCGGCAGATAGCCGGGGTTCCCGTCCTCCTCGCCCGCTCAGTTGTCGCTCGCATGCTTGCCGAGCTGGCGTGACGGACAGGGCTGCCGGGATGCTCAGGTCGTAGATGGCCTATGTTGGTTTGAAGAGAGTCGCATGAGAGTCGCAGGAGACTCGGAGAAGACTCGCAGGAGAGTCACAGGTAAGTCACAAGTGAGTTGCAAGTAAGCCGGAAGTAAGTCGGAAGAAATCAAAGCTTGTCAAGACAAGTGTGTATTGGTAAAATATGGATGGGCGCCTGGTGACCGCGAGTGAGTTCGCGGGATCACTTTTCACAAGCGAGGTGCCCTTATTGAGCAATGAAGCTATAGATCCCCTGGTCCATGATTCCAACTCTCCCGTGCTTCCGCCTAAGTCCAAGAAGACGTCCAAACCGGCAAAGGTCCCGGTGGGCGGCAGGCCGTATCCCGATCCGTCAGAACCCCCCGTGTACTACTCGGATCGAGAGGCGACCGAGCCGGTTTGCGCACCGGTGAACCCTTCGATGGAACCAGCCTCGACGCCGTTCGCAGCGCCGGTCGAGCCTCTAGGCGGGCCTCTCGGTGCTTTGATTGAGCAGACCTCTACACCAGCTGGCCCTTCGTCAGATCCTTCCTCAATCTCCTCGCCAGTCCGCGTGCCAGCCGCCTCGCCATCTATCGCACCGGCGAAACTCCCACGCACGCCGCTGCCGGCGTTGGCGAACGGTGCGGAATCGCCGCTTGTGCGGCACAACCAGTTGGGGGACACGTACTCCATCAAGCTGGTGTATCCGGGGTTCTACCTGGGGATGAGCACTCGTGAGCTCACGACGACTATCGGGTTTCCGCTATCCAAGGAAAGGCTCGCCAAGAGAGTGCTGCCGGGCCACCTCTTCTTCATCTACGTGACCTCGCCCGAGAGAAAGGTGATTGGGCTAGCCCAGGCGTCCGGCCATGCGGTTTTCGAGCCTGAGCAGGACTTCAGGCGTCCGTGGTCGGTGCAACTGGTGTGGCTCATCGGTCCGAAGTCGCCGGGAGTTGGATTCGCCGACATTGGACTGCAGGTAAAGGCGCGGATCGGCGACACGACCTATGCCATCACCGACGAGGTCGCAGCAGCTCTAATCGATCGCCTGCAGGATATGGCAGACTTGAGCTCACTCGAGCTGTCGCGCCTGAAGGAGAAGTACAGGTTGTTCTGTTGAGGCGACACATCTTCGCTCCGAACCGAGCGATGCCGTGATAGCCCTGATCTGTGGGCATGCGATCGTGCAATGCACTGATCCACGTCTAGCCCCGTGCGATGCCTTCCTGGGCCAGACGCAGGTTCTCAATCGCTTCCGCAAAGGAGGGATCGATGGCAAGCGCCTTCTCGAAGCAGGCCGCGGCAGCGGAGTAGTCCTGCTCCACGAGGAAGGAGACGCCGAACAGGTTATATATCGCGTGGAGGCCGGGAGGTTCGAACTGACTGGGCCTGGATGTGCCTGATAGCCGGGCTTCTGAAGGGAGTCCGGGCACGTCGCCGGTCGCCGACAGAGTCTCGCCGGGATCCGGGTGAGCGATCAGCGAGTTCAGCAGCCTTCGAGCCTTGCGCGTCTCGCCCGTTTGGACGGCGCACAGAGCGGCCCCGTAGCGCGCCCGCCCGTCTAGCGGCTGTGTCTTGAGGATTCTTTCGAACATGGCCAGGGCGATGATGAAGTGACCAGCCTGGAACTGGGCTTCTGCCCGGCGGTGCAGCTCCTCCACCGGTATCCCGGGCGCGCTTTCCTGCTCGTCTTGGCCCGTGCCGCCGCTCGTGGTCCGAACTTCAGGCGCAGGGGCGCTGGCTGCAGCCTTTTCCGAGTCCGGCGTCAGTCTGGCCGTAGGCCGGGGCGGCGCGACGATGGCCGCTGTCGCGACCGGGCCCATATCCTCGGGCGGGAGGAAGTCGGTGGATATGTCGCTGGCATCGCTCGTGCTGCTACGTTCGGCGATGCGGCGCGCCAATCGCTCGGCGCCTGTGAGAGGCGTCTGCCTGGCATCGCCGAGCAGGTCGGAATCGAGAGGAATGTCGGCGCCTTTGAGCAGCGCCGTCCACTTCCGCAGGAACCTGCGACGGTTCTGCTCCATGAGCCGCGGGCGGTCCATATCGTTGCCGGCAAATGTCCTGCTCCGGAAGTGGTAGACGAACACATCCTGGGCGATCATGCACCTATACCCGGCGAGGCGCGCCCGGACGCAGAGGTCATCGTCCTCGAGCCCGCTGGCCGGATAGGTGATATCGAGCACACCCACGTGGTCCAGGAACTCCCGCCTGGCCATGAGGCAGAAGCCTGACAGGCGAGGGACCTCAAGGGTTTGACCGGCTAGGCGCACAGCCATGGCGCCGGCGTATCCTTGGATCTGGTCCATCGTCCTGAGCTCTCCGGTGTCCGCGGCTTGCTCTCCGCTGACATTGTTGGAGACAGGGCCAACCAGGCCCACGCCGGGCACCGACGATGCGATACGCTTCAGCCGGCGCAGCCATCCCTTGGTGACAAGGGTGTCGCTGTGCAGCATCACGACGAACTCGCCTTTGGCGAGGAAAATGCCCTGGTCAGCGGCGTAGGAGAATCCCATGTTGGTGGGGTTTCTCAGGATCCGGACATTGCTGTGTTTCCGGGCCAGCACCTCGAGGAATGACCAGGTATCGTCGGTTGAACCGTTGTCGATGACGATGAGTTCGAACGGCTCGGCGTCGGAGTTCTGGAAGATGGAATCGATGCATTTGCTGGCAAACTCGAAGGTGTTCAGGGTGACAACCACGATGGACGTCAGGCCCTGGACAACTCCGCCGTCGTGCCGCAGCGACGGTTTGTGGTTTGCCGGCACAGTCTCCCATGTGAATATCGTGTCCATGGCCGCTTGAAGGGCCTTCTGGGATTCCTCGCGGGTGAACTGGGTCGCTACCTTGGGTCCTCCATTGGCAAGGCGCTGCCGCAAGCCTTCGTCTTCGATCACGCGGGTTATGGCCTGCGCCAGTCTCCTGGGATACCCCGGGGGAACGATGAGCGCGTTCTCACCGTCCTTGCAGACGCCGCGGATGCCGAGGCAGTCCGCGGCTATGACAGGGCACCCGCATGCCATGGCGTCGAGCACGTGAAGGGCGGAGCCCTCGTACCAGGACGGGAAGACGGCGACATCGACTGTCCTGTACAGGGACTCCATCTCGGTCCTGGACAAGCCGGCGTGCAGCACTACCGGCCCACCGAACATGGATTCTGCCTTTTCCTGCGACGGGATCGTCCGCGGCGGGACGGCCAAGTGCATAGTGACATTGGGGTACTTGCGGCGGACCGTTTGGATGGCCGTGGTGAAGTCCGCGAAGCCCTTCTGCAGGGTCGGCCGCCCGACGAACAGCACGCTGGCGTTTCCCAGTACGCCGGGCTCGACTCTGTCCCGCGGGGTTCCGAGGACAGGCTCAAGCCACCCCGGCACCAGCATCGTGGCCTGGCTGAACCGAGTCTCGAAGAGATCGCGCAGGTGTTCTGACGTGACGATGCGGGCGCACGGGACCGAGTGGTACCTGTCGATCTGGGGCTTTTCAGCCATAGCGTCATCCGGGGTCGAGCCGTAGTAGTACGACTCGTACCCCGTGCACAGGTGGACCAGTTTTCCCCAGCATCGAGGGGCAATAATCGGCAGATCCATCGCTGAACAGACGACCACAATGTCGTCCTCAAGCGGTGGCAGCGTCTCGAACGCGCCTACACGCTGGAACTCGGCGTTGACATGGATGAACTCCGGTTTTCCCTCAAGGGAGATGATGCGCACCTTGTAGTCTAGGGCGGCGAGATCGTTGGCCTGTTTGAAGACGGTCTGCGCCACAACGGATTGTGACGACCAACGCAATACATATGCGATGCTGGGCTTGAGATTCCAGCGGTCGATAAACCTACGGCGGTTTGCTTCGGCGAACGGCAGCGGGTCGACTTCGTGTCGCTTGAAGGATGCCGACCCGATATGGTGGACGTAGATGTCTTCCGCCACGACTGCCTGGAACCCTGACATGCGAGCACGCATGCAGAGATCCTCGTCTTCATACCTGGCTATTTCGTAGGACTCGTCGAAGAGCCCGGTCTTGGCCAGCACTTCGCGCTTGGTGGCCAGGCAGAACCCGCCCAGGCTGTCGACCTTGCTGCGGTTGCCCTGGTTCTTGGCGTAAAAGGCCTCGGCGAACTCGGGAAACTCGTCAATGTCCCGGTATCCGAGAGGCGCGCTCTGGTGCGGCTTGGCGCAGTTGGACCGGGGCCCAACCAGCCCAATCCTCTTGTCGACGCGGAAGTGGCGGATCATCCGCTCCAACCAGTGGGCAGGGAGGACGACATCGTTGTGGAGGAGGACAACATACTCGCCCTTCACCAGCTTGAGGCCCGCATTGTAACCCTTGGCGATGCCGGTGTTCTGGCTGTTTACGACCGGGCGGATGTCGACTCCTTGAGATACGCGCTCGGCGGCGTAGGCCGCCAGGAACTCCGCAGTGCCATCGGTGGAGCCATTGTCCACCACGATGACCTCGTGTGGGACCTTGGTTGTGGTCTCCAGGCTGCGGAGGAGTTTCTCCGTCAGTTCCTTCTGGTTCCAGGTCAGGATCACGATGCTTGCGATGGGCTTCCGCTTGGGAGGAGCGGGGGCTTGTACTCCCTTTGCCGCGGGGCCTCCCGACCCACCGGCGCCAGCGCCCTGGACTCCCTTGCCCTGGGCCGCGGATCCTTGGAACTGAGGGATTGAGGTCGCGCCTGCCGCAGCACTGCTCGGGCCTTTTCCTACTCCGGCTCCAGCTACCGTAGAGCCTGCACCGCTGCCTGAACCCGCCGCACCGGCCACACCTACTCTGGTCGCCGTCGCGCTGACCGCGGTCACCGGTCGAGCCACGAAGAGGTAGGCGCTGTCTGCCGTCTCGTCGGCCAGTGCTGAAGGGTCAACGCCCAGTTCAGAGGCGATAATCTGGCGCAAAGCCTCAGGCATGCCTGCTTCGCCCGGATCCCTTACAGGTCGAACGGATGCAACTTCGAAGCCTGTCGACTTCAGGAGCGTGGCAACGGCCGCCTTAGTGAGCAGCCGCAGGTTTTCCTGGTCCGGTGACTTGGACGCAGTCGCAGCCCGGGCGCCATCCGTTGTCGGGCGGGCAGTCCGGGACGTCGCAAGAGAGACAGCTGACGATGCCGCCGACGAAGCAGGCGAAGCAAACGAAGCTGACGAAGCCGGCGAAGCAGGCGAAGCAAACGAAGCCGACGACGCCGACGAAGCTGACGAAGCCGATGAAGCCGACGACGCAGACGAAGCCGCGTCCTCAGGCGGTAGGTAGTTCTCCGCGAGCAGCGCTTTCAGCACCGGCCAGTACCGCGCGTTGCGCGCGCTGACAACGACTGTGCCCTGGAACTTCAGACTCTTCTTGAGGAGCGTAATTGCCCTTTGTGGATTGGTCAGGCGCTCAAGCACATTCGAGAACACGATGCAATCGAAGTACCCCGGCGGGAGCTTCTGGGCAACGTCCTCGACCTGTCCGGAGTAGACTCTATCAAGCACCTCTCGCGCCCTGCCTGCCAGCGGCGACATCTCGATCCCGCTGACCTCGATGTTGCGCTCCCGTTTGAGGGCGTAACCAAGCGAGCCGTCCCCGCATCCAACGTACAAGACGGCGCGGGCCGACGTCGGTATCAGCAAGTTTACCTCATGATGCTTTTGCGCCGGTGGCGAGACCAGTCCCATACTGGGAATATCGAAATTGCTGGTGCAAAGGTTTACGTGCTTGTCGCGTTCTTAAGGTTTGTTCCGAGAGCCTCTCAGCCCTACCTCTCCACGATCAGCGACATCCCCATCCCGCCGCCGATGCACAGGGTGGCGAGGCCGAGACGGACGTCCCTCTTCGCCATCTCGTGCAGTAGCGTAACCAGTATCCTGGCCCCGCTCGCCCCAATCGGATGGCCGAGGGCGATAGCCCCGCCGTTCACGTTCACCTTTTCGGGGTCAAACCCCAGTTCTTTGGCTACAGCCAGGCTCGTTGCAGCAAATGCCTCGTTGGCTTCGATCAGGTCTATGTCGTCCAGCGTCAATCCGGCCTTGGCCAAGGCTTTCTTGGTTGCGGGAACGGGACCTACGCCCATGATGGAGGGATCCACTCCGGCCGCGGCCCAAGCCCGCACCGTTGCCAGCGGACGGATGCCCAGCCTTGATGCCATCTCGTCCGACATGAGGCACAGCGCCGCCGCGCCATCGTTGATGCCCGACGCGTTGCCTGCGGTGACGGTCCCGTTCGGTCGGAAAGCCGGCCTTAGGCCGGCTACCTTTTCAACGGTGGAGCCGAACCTGGGGTGCTCATCCTGGGCGAAGACCACGGGCGGGCCTTTGCGCTGGGGGACCTCCACCGGCACGATCTCGTCCTTGAAGCGGCCCGTCGTAATGGCCTTTTCGGCGCGGTTCTGGCTCATAACAGCGAACTCATCCTGCATCTCCCGGGTAATGCCCCACTTCTCGGCTACGTTCTCGGCAGTCACGCCCATGTGGGTGTCGCCGAAGACGCACCACAAGCCGTCGCGGATCATGGCATCGGTCAGCTGGGCGTGCCCCATCCTGTAGCCGTACCGGCCCTTCTCGACGAGGTAAGGAGCCATATCCATGCTCTCGGTTCCGCCGGCGACGATCGCGTCGGCGTCCCCCGCAATGATCGCTTGAGCAGCCAGAGCCACGGCCTTCAGCCCCGAGCCGCAGACCTTGTTGACAGTTGTGCACGGGACCTCGATGGGAACGCCCGCCTTGATCGCGGCTTGCCTGGCCACGTTCTGCCCCAGGCCTGCTTGAAGGACGTTACCGAGGATTACTTCGTCCAACTGGATGGCGCCGGCCTGGCCGCCGGCTACATGACCGCCGTCCGTCTGACCAGCAGCGGGCTGGCCGCCACCCACGCTCGCTCCCGCGCGAGCGATAGCCTCCCTTACTGCGACGGCGCCAAGATCCACCGCGCTGACCTGGGACAAGGCTCCTCCAAAGGTACCGATCGCGGTCCTGACCGCGCTCACGATGACGGCTCTTCTCACCATCTATCCCTCCACTGAATCATTGGGTCGGCTTACCCATCACATCGACCAGGGGCTGACAGCGATCCGTGGCCCCGCCACGCCTGCTCTTGCCCCTACCCAGCCTGCCGGCCGATGATGTACTTCAGCGGGTCGACCTCATCCCGCAGTATCCTCAACTCTTCGGCGGTGGGTGGGGGAGACTCCTTCACATCCGGAGCCCATAGCAGGTCAAACCCCGTGGCGGCGACGATCTCCTCCCGTGTGACGCCGGGATGGACGCTCTCCACCATCATCCGCTTTGTCTCCTGGTCGAACCCCATGACGCACAGGTTGGTGATGATCTTGTGCGGACCCGTGCCGGGCGGAAGTCCCGCGGCCTCTCGCGCCCCAGGTCCAGTTAGGTACCCGGGCGTCGTGATGAAGTCGACTTTGGGGACGAACCTCCGTGGGTCGTGCGGCGTGATGACCATGGTCTTCCAGCATAGCGATGCCAGGTCGTTGGCGCCTCCGGAGCCGGGGAACCGCACCTTGGGTTTTTCGAAGTCGCCGATGACCGTCGAGTTGATGTTTCCGTACATGTCGATTTGCGCCCCGCCGAGGAAGCAGTAGTCGACCATGCCGCGCTGGCAGGCCTCCATTATCTCGAGCATGCTGGACGCCATGATCCCGCGGTGGAAGGTACGGGAGTCGCCGACCGAAATCGGCATGGTGGGGAGGATGGGCCCCACTCCGCCGGCCTCAAACATCACCATTATGTTGGGGGCGGAGGTCTTCTGAGCCAGCATCGCCGCGGCGCACGGGGCGCCGGTCCCGACCACGACGCTTGAGCCGTCCTCCAAACAGCGGGCAGCCAGGCATATCATTAGCTCCATGGGGTTGTAGGACGCTGTCATCGAGGGGCACCTCCTTCGTGAGAGCCATCCGTTGTCGCGTCCGTAGGCTCCTCCGGCTCCAACGACTCCAGCTTCCGGAGCTGCGCCATCCGCTTCTCGCCTCCGCAAAGCTCCAGGTAGGCCTCAAAGTCCGCCGTCCCGTACACGTACTTGTCGAGGAACGGCTTGAGCGTCTCCGGCTTGGAGTCGGCGGCCAGCCACTCAAGCAGGTGGTCTTCATCCGAGAAGTACTCGTAGGGCATGTTTCCGGGGTAGCTGCCGTAGCGGACCTCGCAGACGGCATCCACGCAGTATCCAGGGATAATGGTGCGGGAGGGCTCGGCACGGATGACGCCCTCGTCCACAATCCGCTCCGCCGTGATGATGACCCGCTTGGACGCGCGGGCGACGTCGTAGTCTGCCACATTGATGCCGTCTATCTGGCAGTTCCCGTACTTGTCGGCTCGGTGGACGTGGATGACTGCGACATCGGGGTAGAGGGCAGGCAGCGCCAGGAGCTTTTGGCCCGTGAACGGGCAATGGACGGTCTTGGCGGCGCTTCGCTCGTACGTGTCCGTTCCAAACATCACGCGAGCAGGGACGAAGGGCACTCCCATCACCGCCGCCCGGTAGCGCCAGGCCAGGGCGGCATTGGTCCACTCCGTGACCTGGATCCGGGCCTCCTCAAACAGCCGCCTCGCGACGCGGGACAGGCCGCGGGCCTCCAGGCCGACCACGTAGGCGACGTCCACCCGGTCGATCGCGCCTCCTGCGGCGAGGATCTGGAAGTCATGGGTCGCTGTGTGACCGGATAGTCCGAGGCCTTTGCGCTGCTGGCGAAGGATCTCATGTAGGACGGCGGTGGGGATGCGGTTGGTCCCGAACCCCCCGATGGCCAGGTAGTCGCCATCGTGGATGAAGGCGGAAACGGCGTCCCGGACCGTCATCCGCTTGTCCGTCAGCGCGCGGCTCTTGGTCCGGAAGAACTCGCGAGCGCCGTCTACGTCCGGCGGCATGAACAGCGTGCCGAGGGTTGGGGTGTCGGCGTCGCACACGGCCCGGATGTCGGCAGTTGCTGCTGTGTCATTGCTCATGGCCAGCGGTATGGTTGCCGGGGTGTCGTTGCGGGTATCAGTCAATAGCAGGGCACCTCCTTCGAGTCGGTGGGAACCTCCTGTACGGGCTCAAAGGGTACAACTTTCAATAGATGCATATGAACCTTTGTCTCAAACTTAACCGGAACACTCGGCTCTCCCACTCAGTTCGCTGTATCAGTTCGCTGTATCAGTTCACTGAATCAGTAGGACTGAACCAGTTGAACTGAACCAGCAAGGAACACTTGTCACAGGCTTAGCAGGGACATGCGATCTTCGCAGCAGCCGCACGGACGAGTAAACAGCCCTGCTACATGTACATATAGTCGCTTGCCCAGGGCAGACCGGATGGCCCCATTGTCTCACGTTCGGCGAGGCCGTGCCGTAGTCCTGTCGAGGACTCCTTCGTGTCCATCGCCAGGAGGGGAAGCGTCAACCAAAGACGAAGGTGATGGAGGGCCCGTGCGCGGTACGAGGATTGGAAGCCACATCCCAACAGGCACCCGTACGAACAGGGAGGCACAACTGGAGCAATGGAGCAGAGCCAAGAAGCCTGCGAGCCGCAAGCAGAGAATGACATCCGGCGGACGGAAGTCGAGCCCCGGTCGCGATCGTGGACCACACTGGCCGGAGTTGGGCTTGTTGTGCTTGCAGCCCTGCAGCCGTTGCGATGGGGCAAGATACTGGGACGCATCTGCGGCACCGGTCTGGTCGGCGCCGGCCTTTGGACCGGGACCCGGCGCCAGAAGTGGTGGACCGCAGCTGCCCTGGCCGGCGTGCTTGTGTTCAACTTCTTTTGGGCCTTCCCCCGGGAACTATTCGCATACGACGTGTCATCCGTGCCGCTGGCAGCCATCGCCGAGGTGGAGGCCCTGGTTGTCCCGGGTGGGGAGCGGGTAACGGTCCATCCGAAGGGCGATCGTTACGGCGGCTCCTTCAACGTGTGTTTCTACGACCAGGGTTGCATCGTCGGGGCTGCTCATGGGGCTGACTTCCCAGAGCCGCCGTGGGACTTGTGCACGGATTGCTTTCCATCCAACCTCACGGACGGCGTCCCGACATTTACGGCCAACACCCCGTTCGGGGTGGTGATCTCAGGCGCAAAGTGTCCCGAACCAGGCCGCCAGGCCTTACCGATTGCCGGACCGGACGACATTCAGATCGGTCAGAAGGCTACTATGCTGGCGAGCGGCCTAGGAAATGCAGATCTGGAGGTCATGGGCTACTTCATGGCTAAGGAGGACCAGTTCCTGGTCGTCAGGATGCCTAAGAACGGCCCAAGGATGGGCAAAGGCTTGAGCGGCACTCCGCTCGTGCAGAATGGGAAGATCATCGGCTTTTTGGCGGCCAGCCCTATGTGGGATATCTCCGGGACCATCGGATTGGCGCGTCCTGCAGCGGATGTGTACGCCGCGACTAGAGAGTATCGTTAGGGAGAGCCCTGCGCTAGTTCTCCGCGCCGGGGCCTTGATCGACGATAGTCTCGCTGAAGTACCTGGCCACAGGCTTGGTGCCCTCGGTGTTCGCGGGTGTCTGCGTTGACGGATACGGCGTCAGCACCGCAGGCTGCGCCAGGAGCTCCTGGACGTAGCTAACCGGAACAACCAGGTTGAGGTTCTGCGAGTCTTTGTAAATCAGCGTCGTGATGCCGATGAGCGAGGAGTCCATTGCGAACAGCCCGCCGCCGCTGCTTCCGGGCGAGGTGGGCGCGGTGGTCTGGATGTACTGCACGCCACTGAACTTCCGTTTGCCGCTCACGATTCCGGTAGAGACTGACCCCTGCAGCCCTCGCGGGCACCCGATCGCCACGACGTCGTCGCCCAACTCCACGGCCTCAACGTCTCCAAGCACCACCGGCTTGAGTGGCGACTCGCACTGGAGCAGGGCGAGGTCACGATGGTCGTCCGTGGCCAGCGTCCCGGAGCAGACGTACAGGTTGCCGTGGATATCCATGGCGACGACCTTGGACGCTCCATCGACGACGTGCTGGTTTGTCACGATGATGTTCTCCGCCACCACAACCCCGCTACCCTGGGAGACGCCCTTGCCCGATGCATCGTACGTGGCGATAAGGACGACGCTGGGGGAGACGTCCGCGATGACGGACTTCAGGCTCTTTGAGCGAGACTCAACATAGGTTGATGTTGCGGTTGAAGCATCCGTCGCATCGGCTGCCCGGCTGTCGGTCGTTCCGCCGACCTGCACCTGGCCATCGTGCTCCTGCGACGCATCCTCATCCCCAGATACGGCAACCCATCCCGAACTCTTCGCGCGCCCGCCCTGCGACGTGTAGATGGCGAGCGTCGATGTCTCGTCATCCCACTCGATCCGGGCTCCGAGCTCCCTCGCGATGAACTCGGCCGGGGCCATAAGATAACCCGGATCGACGATGTACGGGGCAACCTCAGGGGTGACTTTGCGGCCATCCACGGTGATCTTCAGATCGCTGCGGTAGTGGGCGGTTATGGATTCGGTCCAACGCCGCGCGCCTGCCCACGCTGAACCAGTCACGGCCATCAAAAGGATGACAATCAGGATAATCGTCCGTATACGGGATTTCCCGGTCATTCTTTCTCCTCCGCTTCGCAGCGTGCAGTCTCGGCGCCTGCTCTTCGGGATTATCGAAGCGGGATACGCGACAGCAAAGAGGATCTACCGCGTTTGGGACGAATGGCCTAGATGCGGAAAACACCGCTCACCAGTTAACAGAAGTACAGTTCATGTAACGGGAGGAGTATCCGTGCTCGCAATCAAGAACGCAAAGATCTACCCGGTCGACGGCCCTGTAATCGAGAAGGGGACCGTCCTCATCGATGGCGGGAAGATCACCCGGGTCGGAGCAGACGTCCAGATTCCCGCGGGAGCCGAGGTCGTTGATGCCGAAGGCCGCAGCGTCTACCCGGGATTCGTCGACGCCCACTGCCACGTCGGGATGTGGGAGAGCGCCATCGGTTTCGAGGGTGACGACGGCAACGAGATGACCGATCCCATAACCCCTCACCTGCGGGGCATTGATGGGTTCAACCCCATGGACGAGACCGTCAGGGAAGCCCTCGAAGCCGGCGTGACCTGCTGCGCGACTGGCCCAGGGTCAGCCAACGTGATCGGCGGCACCTTCATGGTAATCAAGACTCATGGCGACCGTGTTGATGACATGGTTATCAAGGACCCGCTCGCAATGAAGTGCGCGTTCGGTGAGAACCCCAAGCGGGTCTACAACTCCAAGAACAAGATGCCGTCTACCAGGATGGGCACCGCGGCGCTGCTCCGCGAGACACTTGCGAAGGCCGTCCGCTACAAGGAGCAGATTGAGCGCGCCGGCGACGACGCATCCAAGCTCCCGGCGTACGACGCCAAGATGGAGGCCATGCTCCCCGTCGTCCGCAAGCAGATCCCCCTGAAGGCGCACGCGCACAGGGCCGATGACATCTTCACGGCCCTCCGCATCGCCAAGGAGTTCGGCGTGGGGATCACGCTCGAGCACTGCACCGAAGGGCACCTCATCGCCGACCACCTGGTGAAGGAAGGCGTGCCCGCGACTATCGGACCGTCCTTCGGCCACAAGACCAAGTTCGAGCTCACCAACAAGAGCTTCAAGACCCCCGGCATCCTGCATCGCGCAGGTGTGAAGGTCGCTATCATGACCGACTCGCCGGTAGTGCCGCTCTCCACGCTGCCTCTCATGGCAGGGATGGCTGCGCAGGCTGGTATGGATAGGGACGCCGCGCTCCGCGCCGTGACCCTGACTCCGGCCGAGATCCTGGGTGTTGCTGACCGCGTGGGAAGCCTCACTCCCGGCAAGGACGCCGACCTCTCGGTGTACGACGGCGACCCGATGGACATCACCGGCAAGGCCTGGATGGTTGTCCTGAACGGGAAGGTCGTTTTCAAGAGGTAGGACGGCGCTGGCGCGGCACTGTTAGGAGT
The DNA here is from genome assembly GCA_964602455.1 of uncultured Eubacteriales bacterium. Classification (GTDB taxonomy): domain Bacteria; phylum Bacillota; class Sulfobacillia; order Fermentithermobacillales; family Fermentithermobacillaceae; genus JBBDIP01. The sequence goes on from CAZRRG010000004.1 coordinate 40,069, forward strand.
GCCGAGGTCAGCAGTGCCACATCTCTGCATCGAAATGTGTGGCGCCGAACCAATGTGATGAAGGCGGGGAGGAGACTCCCCGCCTTACCTTATGGAGCTTCTTTCCAGGCCTTGCCCCGAGTACCGTATCCTGCGGTACTTTGTGGAAAGCAGTACCGCATTTTAGGGTAAACCGTTTGCGGCAGTACCGCATTTTGCGGTAGATCGGCCATGAAGGGCTTCATTAGGCTCAGACCAGTAACTTGAGTGCATCCGAGGCGTGAATGCCTTCACGCGTTATCCCAGCATACGGCTGGTTGCCGTTCTTGACATCCAGGACTTCCGGGCCTCGGTCCGTTGGACCAGAGCGTCGAGTCCCTCGAGTGAGGCATCCTGCGGTACTGCCGGCGGTCAAGTACCGATTCCTGCGGTACTCCCGATCTGGAAGTGCTTTGCCTTGCGGTACTCGCATCTCTACACAATTCGCTCTTCGAAGACTTCCAAAATATGGTAGGATGCCTTATGGAACGACATCCACGTCCGGAGGTTCGTCGAAGATTGCGCATTCACCAGTGTGTGCTCGATGAGCTCGCAAAGGATCGAACCCTGACAGCGACAGACCGATGCCTGTACTTCCTTGCATGGGCCCATGATCCTGCAAGCGTGTCAGAACTTGCTAGGCTCGCCAACATGGATCGAGACACGGCAGTACGGGCTTGCCGCCGCCTAGTGGCGTCCGGATGGATGAAGATGATCGGCACAGGCCAAAGGAAGCGCCCGGCTCCTGTGATACCGCATCAGTGCCAAGCCCTCCTTGCCCACGACCTCGAAGAGGAGTACGAGATGGCGACTAACCGCGGCGAGTTCCTCGTCAACAAGCGTCTTGACTGGTCGTTGCGAGGAGACGAGTACATCCTGCATGCGCGTCCGAAGTTCCTCAAGAATCCAACGACCGGCAGGCCGCTGGAGTACGACAGGTACGACCCCAAAGCCGAGTTCGCGACCGAGCACAACGGAATCCAGCACTATAGGGAGTCGGACATGTACTCAGAGGAGCAGGTCAGGCAGCAGAAGGCGCACGACCTTATGAAGGAGAGCCTGAGCATGCGTAATGGCGTCACCTTGTTGACCTTTACCTGGCGAGATCTACGTCCGGGAGTGCTGGAGGCCCGTTTGCGGGAGGCGGTTCCCCATCTTACGCGAGGCTACATCGACATGGCAGGTGCCTACGCAAAGACGCTGAACAGGATATGTGATGCTTACGCATCCAAGGCCGAAAGGGCTGAGAAGGAAGCGGCCGCCAGGGAGAGAGCGCAGTCCGCGGGCTAGCCGGACAGCTACAACCCGACTGCCAGACGATATGCATCGAGAGATGGTGGAAACATGAAGGCCAACTGTGACTCGACGACCTTAGCTTCGTCCGGTTCGAAGCCCCCAACCTCGTCTGACTCAAGAGCCGCAGAAGCATTGCGTACGCCCCTCGACGGCCAGCGCTTCTTCTGCTCGTGGAGCGGCGGGAAGGACTCGTGCCTGTCGCTGTACAAGGCGGTTCAAGCAGGGGGAATCCCCGCGGCCTTGATCACGATGATGACCGAGGGCGGGGAGAGGTCCCGGTCTCACGGGCTGAGGATGGACGTCATCCGCGCCCAGGCCGACGCGCTGGGGATCCCGCTGGTTACGCGGTCGGCGTCGTGGGGGACATATGAGCAGGTGTTCAGGGAGGCCGTCCGCGAGTTCGCCGGACAGGGCATCACAACCGGCGTGTTTGGCGACATCGACCTGGACGAACACCTGGAATGGTGCGTAAGGGTGTGCGGGGAGGCGGGCGCGACCGCGGTCCATCCGCTGTGGAAGATGGATAGGATGGACGCTGTCCGCGAGTTCCTCGGCGCCGGCTTCCAGGCGCACATCGTTGCGATGAAGGACGGGTTGGGCGACGGTGCTGCCACGAGAAGCAACTCGAGCGATCCCGGCCCTGGCTCCGATGACGGTGGGACCCTAGGAGGCGTGGGCGGGTCCGCAGCGAGGAGTAATGGCGCTGGAACTGATCTCCTATCCCTGCTCGGCAAGCCCTTCGACCTCCACGTCGTGGATCTCATGGTGAGGCACGGGATAGACGCGTGCGGCGAGGTTGGCGAGTTCCACACCGTGGTGACGGGTGGGCCGCTGTTCAAGAGACCTCTCAGATTGCAGTTCGGAGAGCCCGTCTTGAGAGATGGATACTGGTTCGTGGATGCGGCTCTTGAAGGCCCCTGATAGTAGATCACATGTAGCGGGATAGGGTTCCGCATGTCGTACGATGGGGCTCTGAATGTCGAACGATAGGGTTCTGTGCGTGGTGCGATAGGGTTATCCTATCACTCGATGAAAACTATAAATAGCGCTTATGCAGGTATAACTGTGAGTAGGCAGAACAGACTCAGAGACCCAAGAGGGTCTCTGGGGGGCCAGAGTCATGCAACTGCCGAAGAACGTTGTAATCTGCGAAGTAGGATTACGTGACGGACTGCAAGGCGAGTCCACACAGCTATCGACGACACAGAAACTGGGAATCCTTGAACAGGTCTTGAACGCCGGTCTGCCCATCGTGGAACTGGGTTCCCTCGTACATCCAAAGCTGGTTCCACAAATGGCGGATACAGAAACGCTGTACAAACTGGCCCCCAAAGATACTCCCACAGAGTACCGTGTACTGGTCCTAAACCTCAAAGGACTCGAGCGAGCGAAGAGTGCGGGCATCAGCAAGGTCAAACTGACAGTCTCCGCCAGCGCTGCCCATCAGCAAAGAAACGCCAACGCCACAATCGCAGAGGTTCTCCAGCAGCTTGAGACCTTTGGCGCTTACGCCGCAACGAACGGGATCGAGATGTCCGGGGCCATATCCACGGCCTTTGGATGCCCGATTGAGGGTGACATCCCGTACGGCCGAGTGGCCCTCATAGCGGACGGGTTCCAAAGAGTCGGTGTGAAGGAAATCTCGCTGTCGGACACAGCCGGCCTGGCCAACCCCGTCCAGATGTACGAAGTCTGCTCGCGGGCGTTGGACGAGTACCCCGATGTCCTGTGGAACCTGCACCTGCATGATACGCGAGGAATGGGGCTCGCCAACATCCTCGCCGCGATGCAAGCAGGAATGTACCGCTTTGACGCCAGCCTGGGCGGTCTGGGCGGGTGTCCCTTCATACCGAACGCCAGCGGAAACATCGCGACTGAGGACCTGGTGTACATGTTGCGCGAGATGGGCGTAGAGACGGGGATAGACCTAGAGACCTTGCTAGGGGCTGCCCGTGAGATGCAGTCCCTTATCGGGAGGCAACTGCCTAGCGCCCTTTTGAAGACAGGCGTTGCTCCGAGCAGAAAAGGAGGCACTACCGCAGATGAGCCGGGAACTGACGCTTGAGGAACAACAAACGCTGCAGGAGATGATGTCCAGGGCACGAAAGGCCCAGGCCATCCTCGAGAATTACGACCAGGAGGCCATCGACGACCTCTGTCGCGCCGTTGCTTGGGAAATCTCCAACAAACGGACATTCTCGAGACTTGTCATCCTCGGGGTCGAAGAGAGCAGGATGGGCGATCCCGTGACCAGGATGAACAAGCGCATGAAGATATGGGGCATACTCAGAGACGCTCTTCGGCAGAAGTCTGTGGGAATCATCGAAGAGATACCGGAGAAGGGCATCGTTAAGTATGCGAAACCCGTAGGGGTCATAGCCTCTCTGGTGCCTACGACGAACCCGGAACTAACCCCCGGCGGGCAGGCCGTCTACGCCATCAAGGCGAGAGACGCCATCATCTTTGCTCCTCATCCGCGAGCCAAGAAGACCACTTGGGAGAGCGTCGAGGTAATGCGCAACGCTCTGCGCAGGGAGGGCGCCCCGGAGGACCTCTTGCAGTGCATCCCCAACCCATCGCTTCCGTTGTCGCAGGCCCTTATGGCGGCCGCTGACTTGACCATAGCCACAGGAAGCCTACCTATGGTGAAGGCCGCCTACTCCAGCGGCAAGCCCGCCTATGCTTCCGGCGCCGGCAACGCAACCGTCATCTTCGATGAAACCGCCGACGTGAAGCAGGCATGCCTCAACACAATGCTCTCCAAGACTTCGGACTTCGGTTCCGGCTGCTCTGCCGACGGCAACCTGATCGTGCACGAGTCGATCTACGAGCAAGTCAAAGTTGAGCTGCAAGCCGTAGGCGGGTACTGGGCCAACGAGAAGGAGAGGGAGCTCCTCAAGGCCGTCATCTGGGACGAGAACGGAAAGAGACTGCCGGAGACGGTGGCAGTGTCGCCGCAGCAGCTTGCCAAGACGGCAGGTTTCACTGTCCCTGAAGACGCCAAGTTCATCTGGGTGGAGGGCGACGGGATCGGTCCCGAGTACCCGCTCTGCCACGAAAAACTCACGACACTGTTGTCCCTGTACAAGTACGAAGGCAGCTTTGACAACGCCATAAAGATGACCCTGGCGATCCTGGACGTAGGGGGCAAGGGCCACTCCGTGGGCATCTTCTCCTACAACAACGACCACATACACAGCCTGGCCATGGTGGCGCCGGTGTCCCGCATAATGGTGAGGCAGCCTCAATCCCGCAGCAACGCCGGTTCTCCCACCAACGGGATGCCCATGACATCGTCTCTCGGGTGCGGTACCTGGGGCAACAACATCGTGTCCGAAAACATCTCCCTGAAACACTACATGAACACGACCTGGGTTTCCTTCCCGATAGAAAGGGACATGCCCTCCCCTGAGGAGCTGTTTGGCCGCTTCTATGATCCCAAACTCGACGAGGAATGACGGGCAAGGAGGAACGACGGGCAAGAAGGAGGGCTTCCTCATGAAGCGAACGTTGGCGCACTTGATGGTGGATTACCTGGAGCGTAGAGGCGTGGAGTTTGTCTTCGGACTCTGCGGCCACACCAACATCGCTTTCCTGGATGCTTTGAAGGACTCGAGCAAGATCCGGTTCATATCCGTCCGCCACGAGCAGATCGCGGCCACGGCCGCGGACGGCTATGCGAGGGTCAAGGGCAAGACAGGAGTTGTGTTGACCCACCTCGGGCCTGGCCTGACCAACGCCGTGACGGGAGTCGCGAACGCGGCGATGGACTCGGTCCCCATGGTAGTGATCGCCGGGGATGTCCCCAGCTACTACTACGGTAGGCATCCGCATCAAGAGTTCAACATGCACAGCGACGCGTCCCAGTACGAGATCTACAGGCCGTTTGTGAAGAGGGCGTGGCGTCTCGAAAGGGCGGACCTGGCGCCCCAGATTCTCGACAGGGCGTTCCGCCTTGCCGAGAGCGGAAGACCCGGCCCCGCGCTGATCTCAGTTCCTATGGACCTGTTCTCCGAACACGTCGACGAGTCGCTCTTCGAGCGCACCTATCGTGACAGCGGTTGCACCAGACCACCCGCGATAAGCCGGGAGACTGCGCTGGCCATTGCGAAGGCGCTGATTGAGGCAGAACGCCCGGTGATTCACGTGGGCGGTGGTGTCCTGGCGGCGCGAGCTACGGAACAGCTGCAGGAACTGGCCGAACACCTGTCAATTCCGGTGTCCCGCACCTTGATGGGACAGGGAGCGATGTCGGACCTGCATCCCCTGATGCTCGGCATGACCGGCTTCTGGGGCACCAAGTTCACGAACTCCATGACCGCCAACGCCGACCTGATCCTGGCTCTCGGGACCCGGTTTGCCGAGGCGGACAGCTCGTCCTGGTACGAGGGAGTCACCTTTAGCAACAAGAGTCGAGTGATCCAGGTAGACATCGACGTCGCAGAGATCGGCAGGAACTACCCCGTGGAGATAGGAGCGGTGGCCGATCTGAAAGAGGCCCTCATCGCTATCTGCGCGGCGGTTAAGGAACTTCATCCTCAGCCGAGGGAGAACAAGACGCTCATCGAGAGGATCGAGCAGGAGAAACGCGCTTTTGCCGAGAGTAACCGCGACATTAGCGCCGACGGCCGGTTCCCCATGACCCCGCAGCGGATCCTCCAAGATGTGCGGCGTCTCATGCCTGAGGACGGTCTGATCTTCACCGACGTCGGGTGGAACAAGAACGGTGTCGGGCAGCAGTTCCCCGTAACCCGGCCGGGGACAATCCACCATCCGTCGGGGTTGGCAACGATGGGCTTTGGACCTGCCGCAGTGCTGGGAGCCAAACTTGCCGCACCCGATCGCAAAGTGGTGACCCTCGTCGGAGACGGCGGCTTTGGCGCAAACCCGTCGGTCCTGGCCACCGCGGTGGAGCAAGGTATCGCCGTGGTCTGGGTCGTCATGAACAACATGGCCTTCGGCACTATAGCCGGCCTGGAGAAGGCCCATTATGGGACCACGTTCGGGACGACGTTCGCGGCCAACGGACAGCCGTACTCGCCGGAATGGGCCGAGATCGCAAGAGGCTATGGCATCAAGGCTCGCAAAGTCACGGCGGCGGATGAGTTCGCGCAGTTCTTCGCCGAAGCGCTGCAGAGTGACGAGCCATTCCTCATTGACTGCCCCATGGAGAACATCCCCGTGCCCACCGAGGGCGCGTGGAACATCAACGACATCTACACGCCCAAAGACAACATCGTCGCGGGGCGCAAGAAAGGGGAGCCCACTTGATTACCGTCGATACGCGTCTTGTCGCGTTGCTCGGCAACCCTCTAAGGCAGTCGTTCTCCCACGTAATGCAGAACGCCGCCTTCAGGGAGCACGGTGTCGACTTCGTGTACTTCCCGGTTGAAACCACTGAACAGAGTCTTCCCTTCGTCGTTAACGCTATCCGGCACATGAATTTCGCGGGATGCGGCGTCACCAAGCCTGACAAGGTCCGGATAATGCCGCTCCTGGACAAGATCGACGACCTCGCGGCCAAAATCGGCGCAATCAACACGGTAGTCAAGGAAGAGGGCAAGCTGGTCGGCTACAACACCGACGGCGAGGGCTGCGTGAGGTCGTTGAGGGAGAACATGGACATCCCCATCGAAGAAGCGCGGTTCGTCTGCCTGGGGGCAGGAGGCTCAGCCAGGGCCGTCTGCTCGACGCTGGCCCACTACGGCGCCGCCAGCATCAGCGTGGTCGACGTGAACGAGGCGGCTGCCGAGAGCCTTGTCCGCGATATCAACGAACGATTCAGGCCCGTCGCTGAACATCTCGTTTACGGAGACCGCCGCACGCTCCAGGACAGGATCAACAATGCCCACGTGGTCATGAACCACACCGGAGTAGGCATGGCGGCGACCTTGGAGGAAAGCCCGCTGCCCTCGACGATGTGGCCGCGGCACGTACTTGCTTACGACGCGATATACAACCCTGCGCAGACGCGGTTCTTGCGGGATGCTCGCGACGCCGGCTGCAGGACGCTCAACGGACTCGGCATGCTGGTGTACCAGGGAGCCCTGCAGTTCCAGATGTGGACAGGCCGTGAGGATCCTTCCGCCATCATGTTCGCCGCAATCGAGGATTACCTAAGCCCAAAGAAGGCCAAGGACTAGCAGTCTGACAGAGACTTAGGCGCTCATTGGAGGTGTACAGTTTGTCGCGAGTCTTCTCTCTCGCTCACCTGACTGTCCTGGGGTGTTCGCCCCCGGAGATGATCAGGCTCGCCGGCGCGGCTGGCTATGACGCAGTCGGGATTAGGGCTATCCCGTTGGGGCTGCCCGATGAACCCAAGTATGATGTTGCCCACGACAGAGAGCTGTTCGATCTCACGCGAAGGGCTATGGCCGATACCGGAGTCTTCATCAACGATATCGAGCTCGCACGGATAACAGCCGGTGTGGACATACCTTCCTACGAGCCAGCTTTCGCAGCCGGAGCGGAGTTGGGCGCGCGACGCGTGCTAAGCAGCATATGGGTGCCCGATCGGAGTTACTACATCGACAAGTTCGGCGAGCTCGTCGACCTGGCAGGCAAGTACGGGCTCACGGTAGAGCTTGAGTTTGTGACGTGGGCCAGCGTGAGCGACTTGGATCAGGCAGTTGACGTTTTGAAGTCGGTTGGACGGCCCAACGCCGGCATCATGATCGACACACTCCACGCCCACAGGTCCCATGTTCCCGCCTCCGCTCTCTCAGCGCTCCCCAGGGAGTGGTTCCACATGGCGCACATATGCGACGGTCCGGCCGAGATCCCGACCGACAGAGAGACCCTCATTTTCCAGGGACGCGACGCGAGAGAGTACGTCGGCGACGGCGGCATCGACATAGCGGCATACGTGCGGGAGATGCCACAAGACACAGTCCTATCGATAGAACTACCAAATCTTAGCAATGTCCAACGTTACGGTTACGCCGAGCACGCCAGTCGATGCCTTGAGAAGGCCAAAGCCTACCTTGGTAAATAGGACCTCGGCGAGGGGGTGACATGGTGATTGAACCAGTTCGTGTCCGGGGGCTCACTCTCGGAGAAGGCATGCCGAAACTCATTGTTCCCATTGTCAGCGACTCCACTGAAGCAATTGTCCGGAGCGCGGAGGTCATCTCTGAAATAGACATCGTCGACCTGGTGGAGTGGCGAGTAGACTTCTTCGACGATTGCGCCAACGTCTACGAAGTAATCGAGACCTTGGGCGAAATGCGCAGGATTCTCGGGGATAAGCCCATCCTGTTCACCGTCCGGACCCGCAACGAGGGAGGGGCTCAAGAGCTGTCGCTGCGGGACTACGTGAAGCTGAACCTCGCCGTCGCCGAGAGCGGGCTTGCAGACCTGGTGGACATCGAGATCTTCACCGCGGATGACGCGGCCTCTCTCATTAACTCCGTCCACCGCGCAGGCGCCCTGGTGGTAGCATCCAGCCACGACTTCCTCAGCACTCCATCTCAGGAGGAGATCGTCCGGCGCCTCCGGCTGATGCAAGACCTCGGCGGAGACATCCTCAAGATCGCGGTGATGCCCAACAGCGTGAAGGACGTGCTCACACTGATGCTTGCCACCGCGGAGATGAACGAGAAGTACGCCACGCGTCCCGTACTGGCGATCTCCATGTCGGGAAAGGGTGTGATTACTCGAGTGGCGGCCGAGGTCTTCGGATCGTGTATGTCCTTCGGCACTGTCGGCAAGTCGTCGGCGCCGGGACAGATACCCGTCGACCAGTTGGCCTCCGTGCTCAAGATAGTGAACAGCGTTCTTTGACGAGACACCAGGAGGCGATGAAGACCATGATAGCACGCGTTAGGCGCAAAGCCATAAAGGGCAGTATGACCATCCCCGGCTCAAAGAGTCACACCATACGGGCGATTGTGATCGCCACCTTGGCCGGCGGCAAGTCCGTCATACTCAACCCTCTGCCCAGCGACGACTGCCTGTCGGCCGTCAGCGCCGCCCGGTTGTTTGGCGCGTCCATCGTTACGGAAGCCGACCGGTGGGTCGTTGAGTCCCCGGCGGGCGGTATCCGCGTTCCGGACAACGTCGTAGACGTCGGCAACTCGGGTACGACCCTGTACTTCATGACCTCCATGGCGAGCCTTCTTCCGGGATACACCGTTTTCACCGGCGACGCGTCCATCCGGCGTCGCCCCTCAACTCCGCTCCTGGACGCCCTTACCCAGCTGGGCGCATTCGCGACAACCACCAGGCCGGGTTCAAAGAGCGCGCCCCACATCGTCCGCGGCCCGATCAAGAGCGGCGTAGTGAAAGTTGAGGGCAATCCTTCGCAGTACATCTCGTCGCTGATGCTGGCCGCGCCAATGTGCGACGGGATGATGACGATAGAGTGCGATAACCCGGCGGAGACGCCCTACATTGACATGACTGCCGACTGGATGAGGCGCACCGGCATCACGGTTGACTACGACGACAAGACCTACCGGTACTTCAAGATCGCCGGCAAGCAATCGTACACTCCATTCACCCGCACCATTCCGGCCGACTGGTCCAGCGTCGCGTTCCCGCTGGCAGCAGCTCTTGGAGACGGGTCGGAGATCGTGGTCGAGAACATGGACTTCTCGGACAAGCAGGGGGACTCGGCGATCGTCGACCACCTGGCGAACATGGGCGCGGCAATCGAGAAGGATACGGCCTCAGGCGTTCTGCGGCTTAAGGGCGGCGCGCCTCTTACGGCGATCGAGGCGGACATGGCCAACACGCCAGACATGCTCCCCATCATGTGCGTTGTGGCGTGTCTCGCCAAGGGTACCACCGTCCTGCGAAACGTGGCGGGCGCACGGAAGAAGGAGACCGACAGGGTTGCCGTAACCACCGAGTTGCTCCGGAAGATGGGCGCCGACATTAGCGCCACCGACAATGAGATCCGCGTCAACGGAGGCCGGCAGCTCACCGGATGCCCGGTTGAGAGCTACGGCGACCACCGCATCGCGATGGCGATGACCGTCGCAGGGCTGCACGCCTCGGGAGAGACCACCGTGAATGAAGCCCAGTGCGCAAGCGTCACATTCCCCGGGTTCTACGACAAGCTGAACAATCTCGGAGCAGGTATCCAGTTGATTGAGGCGGAGTAGCCGCCAGAAAGGAGTGAAGAGCCTATGATGGGCAACACGTTTGGCAGGGCGTTCCGGGTAACGACTTGCGGCGAGTCGTATGCCGGCTTTTTCAGGAAGTCGCCCTCAATCCCCAAGGAGCTTTACGGCGGACTCATCACCATCGTGGATGGCGTTCCGCCGGGGGTGAAGATTACCGCTGACGTAATCCAGAAGGAACTCGACAAGCGCAAACCGGGTCAGACACCGCTTGACTCGCCGAGGATGGAGAAGGACCGGGTGTTCATCTTCTCCGGGGTAATGGAAGATGACTACTCGACCGGAGCTCCGGTGGGCCTCGTAATCCCCAACAACGACATCGAGGAAATCCATGTCGAGCAGTACAGGGAGTACAAGGACATAGTGAGGCCCGGCCATGCAGAGTACACGTTCTTCAAGAAGTACGGCCAGTACTCGGACTGGGTCGGCGCCGGACGCGCCTCCGGACGCGAGAC
>CAZRRG010000005.1:0-33657 GCA_964602455.1 uncultured Eubacteriales bacterium
GCGACCTCATGGCCCACGCGTTTGACCTGGCTGACAAGTTCCGCAACCCGGTCATGATCCTGGGCGACGGAATGATAGGCCAGATGATGGAGCCCGTCGCGTTCCCCGACGAGACCCAGAAGCCAACGATGCCGGATAAGCCCTGGGCCACAACCGGTAACGCCGGCAGGAAGTCCAACGTGGTGAGCTCCATCCTGCTCGATCCGGAGCAGTTGGATGCCCACAACTGGCGCCTCCAGGAGAAGTACCGGAAGATAGCCGAGACCGAGAAGAAGGCCGAGGTTCTGCACGGCGACGACTCCGAGTGGTTCCTGGTCGCCTACGGTACTGTCGCGAGGATTTGCCAGTCGGTCATGAACAAGATGCGCAAGGAAGGACTCAAGGTCGGTCTCGTCAGGCCCATTAGCCTCTGGCCTTTCCCCGATAACGCCTTCGAGCAGGTCGTTGACAAGGCCAAAGGTTTCCTCTGCGTCGAGATGTCCACCGGCCAGATGGTTGAGGATGTCAGGCTGGCGGTGGCCGGGCGCAAGCCCGTGAGCTTCTACGGTCGCACCGGCGGAGCGGTCCCGCACCCGCGCAACGTGGAGAAAGCGCTTCGCGACATGATAGGAGGTGTCATGGCGTGAACGTCGTCTACCAGAGACCAAAGTCCCTTTACAACGTGGTGACCCACTACTGCCCGGGATGCACCCACGGTATCGCCCACAGGCTGGTCGCCGAGACCATAGACGAGCTGGGCATCCAGGGCCGGACCATCGGCGTAGCTTCCGTCGGTTGCTCGGTGTTCGCGTACAACTACTTCGACGTCGACTTCATCCAGGCGGCTCACGGCCGCGCTCCCGCGGTCGCTACAGGGGTTAAGCGGGTTCACCCTGACTCCGTCGTGTTCACCTACCAGGGGGACGGCGACCTCGCGTCGATAGGCATGGCGGAGATAGTCCACGCGGCTGTTAGAGGCGAGAACATTACCGTCATCTTCATCAACAACGCCATCTACGGCATGACCGGAGGGCAGATGGCTCCCACGACACTTGTGGGTCAGAAGACCACTACCTCGCCGCAAGGCAGGGATCCAAAGCTCCAGGGTTACCCGGTCAAAGTCGCCGAGATGCTGGCTACTATCAAGGGCGCCAGGTATGTCGCGCGGTGCTCGCTCCACAACCCGGCCAACATCATGAAGTCTAAACAGGCCGTTAAGAAGGCTTTCCAGAATCAGGTGGAAGGTAAAGGGTTCTCCATCGTAGAATTGCTGTCCACCTGTTCCACTAACTGGGGGATGACCCCCGCGGCCGCTCTTACGTGGCTTGAGGAGAAGATGATCCCCGAGTACCCGCTCGGAGTCTTCAAGGACGAGGAGGGGCCAGTGGAATGAACCACGAGATAATCATGGCGGGGTTCGGCGGCCAGGGCATTATGCTCATCGGCACCATCCTGACCTACGCCGGAAAAGAAGAGGGCAAGGCGGTTTCCTGGCTCCCTTCATACGGACCCGAGATGCGCGGAGGAACTGCGAACTGCGCGGTCTGCGTGTCGGATGAAGGGATAGCATCGCCGGTCGTGGTGGAACCCACTGCGGCGGTTGTCATGAACCTCCCTTCCTTCGATAAGTTCTATAGGACTGTAGTCCCCGGCGGATCAGTCATCGTAAACTCGTCCCTGGTCCATGCCGAGAAAGACAGAGAGGACGTCGTGTGCTACGACATCCCGGCCAATGAAGAGGCCGCTGCGCTGGGGTCGGACAGGGTCGCCAACATGGTGTGCTTGGGAGCGCTCCTGGCGGCGACCGGCGTGGTACAGATGGAAACGGTGAAGAAGGTTCTTCCTAAGGTCATCAGTCAAAGGCACCACCACCTTCTTCCACTAAATGAGAAGGCCCTGCAAAGAGGCTTCGAGCTGGTTAAGAAGTAGAGAACCTCAAACTGGTGGGGTGAAGCGTGAGCGAGCGGAGAACCGTCAGCGTCAAGGACATTGAGTCTCTTCTTACCTGCCTTCCGGGTGTACAGAAGGCGAGAGTCGTGGTGAACGATTGGGGCGCCATCGAAGAGATACACATCTTGACCGGGCTCGGACGCAACCCCAAGCAGATCGTACGGGATGTTCAGAGCGCTCTAAAGGCTCAGTGGGATATCACTGTCGACAGGCGTAAGGTCTCAGTGGCGCAGATCCAGGCCGGCATGCCGGAGGTGACCTCCCGCCTGCGTTACAGCGGGATGGAGGTCAAGACCGACGCCCGCACCGGCAAGAGCGAGATCACGGTCAGCCTTGACCGGGCCTTCGACGGCGAGACACCTGTCTATGTTGGCAAGTCAGTTACAGACTCAACCGAGATATCGACGCTATTGGGGGTTGCCAGGGCCACCTGCCTCGCGGGGAACCTGACTCTGGAGCCCCCAAACGCGTTCTTCGTCGACGATGTCGCCACCTTCGAGATTGGGCAGTACCGGGCCGTCGCGGTCCTGCTGGACCTGCTTACGCCACGGCGCAATCAGGAGCAGATGGTCGGATGCGCCCTGGTCAAGCGCGATCTCCGGGAGGCCTGTGTTCGAGCCACACTGGATGCCATGAACCGCAGGCTTGAGGTCCTTCCGCAAAGAGGAGCGCCTCGCCCTGCCGATGGCCCGGAGCTTTCGCCCGGAGTCGCAAGCGGTTCCCCGACCCCAACCGTCACCGAGCCCGATAAGCCAACCCTTCCGCTGGAAGAGGACGTTCCCGACGAGTCCCAGCCCCCTCGATCCTGAAGGCATGTTACGCCGCTGCCCCACATAGGCTTTCTTAGTTATGTTCCGGAGAGAGTCTGGGGGCGGGCATCTTGCGCAAGATCGGGAGCATATCTCCCTTCGTAATATGCGTCAGTCTGTTTGTTGTTGGCCTCCTTCTAGGCATCCTCGGGCTCCGCGTGCTTTCGCCTGACGAGAAGGCTGAACTCGTCTCCTATCTCGAAGTGTTTATGCGCGGGCTCCAGAACCCGGGATTGCCGGGAAATGCCATCTTCAAACTCTCCATAGTGCAGAACGCGAAGACCGCGGCGCTCCTTTGGGCGTTTGGACTTGCCGTGATCGGTACTCCTCTGACATGTCTTCTCCTGCTTGCCAGGGGATTTGCCATAGGGTTCGGATCTGCGTTCGTGATAAAGGAAGTGACCTCGGGAGGGGTGGCGATTTTCCTGTGCGGGATGCTGCCCCACAACCTCTTTTCCCTGCCTGTGCTCATCGCTCTCTCGACGCTTTCGCTCTCGTTTTCGCTTGCCCTGGTGAGGGAGAGGCCCTGGACCTTCGGGGGGCTCTGGCGTATGGCCGCATCCTACACCTGGAGGTTCGCCCTGCTCTCGCTGGGGCTTGTAGTATCCTCCCTGGTTGAAGCCTACATCTCACCTGCGCTGCTGTTGCGGACGGCTTGAGTGTAGGGGGCGACGCCGCAAGAGCTCCGCTGTCGCTCTGCTCTTGCGTTTGTACTAGAAGGATCAGATGGACAAGTGTAGAATCTTTCTGGATGGATCGCTACGTCGGCGCATCTTTCGCTGTAGGTGCACCCAAGTACTGCAAAGGGGATGAGGTTTTGAAGGTCGGAGTGCCGAAAGAGATAAAGACTGACGAAAACCGCGTCTCGTTGACTCCTGCCGGCGCGCATGCGCTAGTCAACGCGGGACACCAGGTATTCGTCGAAAAGAACGCCGGAGTTGGCAGCGGGTTTGAAGATGCCAGCTACGTTGCCGCCGGGGCCAAGATCCTGCCCGATGCGGCGTCGGTCTGGGAAACGGCTGACATGATCATAAAGGTCAAGGAGCCGCTTCATTCTGAGTTCCAGTACATGCGAAAAGGGCTTCTGGTTTTCACATACTTCCACCTGGCTCCCGAACCCGATCTCACCAAGGTTCTCCTCGAGAAGGCCGTGGACGCCGTGGCGTACGAGACCGTGGAGCTGCCCAACCGCAGCCTCCCGCTTCTCACCCCCATGAGCGAGATCGCCGGCAGGATGTCGGTGCAGGTAGGCGTGCATTTCCTCGAGAAGAAGCACGGTGGCAGGGGAGTCCTTCTGGGAGGAGTTCCTGGAGTCCCGGCCGCTGAAGTGGTCATCGTCGGAGGCGGAGTCGTCGGTACCAACGCCGCCAAGATGGCAGTTGGCCTTGGAGCCAAGGTCACCATCATCGACGTGAACCTCGATAGGCTGCGCTACCTCGATGACATCTTCGGAGCGAGGATCACCACCCTTGCCTCCAACTCCTACAACATAGCCGAAGCAGTCAAGACCGCCGACCTCGTGGTCGGATCGGTCCTCATTCCCGGAGCCAAGGCGCCCAAGCTCGTCACCGAGGCAATGGTTAAGAACATGATGCCGGGTTCGGTCATGGTGGACGTCGCCATCGACCAGGGCGGATGCATCGAGACCATGGACCATGTCACTTCCCACTCGGATCCCACGTTCGTGAAGCACGGCGTGGTCCACTACTCAGTGCCGAACATCCCGGGCGCGGTGCCCAGGACCTCGACGCTGGCTCTTACCAACGCCACTCTGCCTTATGCCCTGCTCCTTGCCAACAAGGGTTGGAAGGAAGCCGCGAAGGCCAACCCGGCGCTGGCGAAGGGCGTCAACACGGCTGAGGGACATCTCACCTACAAGGCTGTCGCCGAAGCCCACAACCTGCCGTACACCCCGCTGGAGAAGCTCCTGGGGTAAGCCGGTCGGAGCTGCGCTGACGCGCCGCTCTAATTCCAAGACAAGTAAGGAGTGCACGCGCTCTAAGGCGCGTGCACTCTTATCTTCTGGCACTCTACTGCCAATATTGCCCTCATCGTGTATAGATCCCCTGCACCTAACATAAGACTCAAAGGAAGGCGTTTCTTCATGTAGGATATTTGTCCGCGGGAAGGGAAACATAACAAGGCAGAAAGGGTTTTCACGCTGCGGGGGAGGTATGGTGGCCGTGGAGAGCCTTATTCAGGAGTTTATTGACTACCTGGGCCACGAGAAGGGACTCGCCAACAACACTCTGGAGTCATACAGCCGGGACCTCAAGCAGTACTACGGCTTCTTGACCGGTGATTCTCCCGCGCCGCCCTCACTGGCAAACGCGTCCCAGTCGACCATTGTCGCGTACCTCATGTACCTCAGGAAACAGGGAAAGGCAACCGCTACTATCGCGCGCCGCCTTGCGGCGTTGAAGGCCTTCTACCAGTTCCTTGTGAAGGAGAACTATGTCGACCAGGACCCGACCGATGACCTCTCCTCGCCCAAACTGGAGCGCAAGCTGCCAAAGGTCCTCACCGTCGAGGAGGTGGAGCGCCTGCTTGCCCAGCCCGATACCCAGACGCCTGTTGGGAAGAGGGACAAGGCGATGTTGGAGCTCCTTTACGCCACCGGGATCCGTGTCTCGGAACTGGTGAACCTCAACGTAACCGATGTTGACCTCCGCGAGGGCTTCATCCGTTGCATGGGCAAGGGCTCAAAGGAGCGGGTTGTGCCCATGGGCGATATCGCGGTTTCCGCCCTCAGGGCTTACCTGGATGGAGCGCGGCAGAAGGTCATAGCGGACCCCAAGGAAAAGGCCGTGTTTGTGAACCATCACGGCAAGCGTTTGACCCGCCAAGGCTTCTGGAAAATCGTGAAGAAGTACGCGGCTCAGGCCCAGATCCGCAAGGAAATCACGCCCCACACTCTGAGGCACTCCTTCGCGACACACCTCCTTGAGAACGGGGCAGACATTCGTGCGGTCCAGGAGATGCTGGGTCACGCCGACATCTCAACCACCCAGATCTACACCCACGTCACCAAGGACAGGCTGAAGGACGTCTACGCAAGGAGCCACCCAAGGGCCTGACGCTAGAGAGGAAGCCTCAAGAACAGGTTCAGGAGAAACGGTGTCGCGAGGCTGAGCGCCGTCCCCGTCACCAGCCCCCAGACTGTTCCCATCGGTCCGAACGACCGCGTTATGGAAGGCAGAGTTGAGTCCATTGAGGTAGCCCCACCCAACGCCGCGCCGGCAGCAGGGCTCACGCGCCCGGCAAGCAGGGGAGAGACGAGCAGCGTGATCAGCTCGCGGAACAGGTTCGACAGGAAGACATAGGCCCCCACCTCGGCTCCGGCCGCCTCCAGCGCCGCCGCTCCAGCCAGAGAGTACCACCCGAACCCCGCACCCGCGGATAGAGCCCGGCCAACCGGGAGTCCCATCGCCGCGCCTGCTATCGCTGCGCCCGCAAGCGTTGCGGCTCCAACTGCGACCGGCAACGTGAAGCACCACGCGCCGTGTTCCGCGATCCTCCGCCATATCCTCTGCCTGCCCAGGTCGTACCCAATGACCAGCAGGAGGGCGTAGAGGCATGCCATGGAGACCGCAGACAGGCGGGCGGCAAAGGGGCTGCCTGTAAGTGCGAACCCTGTGATGTATCCCGAGACCACGGAAGCCGCGGTAACCGCGGACAGCAGCGCTGCCGTAGGATGAGAGTGTCCCTCTCCAGGCTCTCCATCTCCTCCAGCCTCGCCAGGCTCAGGCCTATCGAACCTCCGCCCCCAGAAGTGGCCCGCGAGCGCGGAGGCGGACACAGCGGCGATCGCCGTCACCAGCGACGCTGCCCCAAGGGTGCCCAAGGAGCCTCTGACCTCGGCGTTCGCGCCGAAGGTCGCCGAGGTGGCGAACAGGAGACCCTGCAGGAGGAAGTCCTGGGATCTCACCAGGATCCCCTCGATCGGCCCCAGATGGCTACGGAGCCAGACTCCGGCGCCCACGCCTATAACGATGACCAGGAGGGAAATCATAAGACAAGGATATCAAAGTTGGAGGCGCGCGAACATGAACATACATATCCGCGTAAGACGCATTTTTCTCGTGGTGCCGCTTGCAGTGTCCCTCATCCTTGGGCCGGCAGCCGCGACAGGGCTCGCCGCGCCTGCTCCGAGCATCGGAGCAGTGCCGCCGCCTAGAGTAGACTCCCCGTCCTGCGTTGTGATGGACGCGGTCTCGGGGCAAGTGCTCTTCGAGAAAAACGCCTCGGAAAAGAGAAACCCCGCCAGTACGACAAAGATCATGACTCTGGTTCTGGCCTTAGAGGACGTGGCTTCAGGCAAGGTCAAACTCACCGACGAGGCAGTCTGCAGCGAGAACGCCTGGGAGATGGGTGGGACCGAGGTCTGGGCCGAGCCCGGAGAGAGCATGTCCCTGGACCAGTGGATACGCGCGGTCGCAGTGGCATCGGCAAACGACGCCGCAGTGATTCTGGCCGAGCATCTCGGGGGAACCGAAGAAGCATTTGTTGAGAGGATGAACCAGCGAGCCAAGGAACTGAGCATGAACGACACTCACTACGAGAACCCCCACGGCTTGGACGCTGACGGCCATCAGACCACGGCGATGGACCTGGCGATCCTCTCGCGGCATGCCGTGACCGTGCCGCACTTGCTGGATTACACCAAAATCTACCAGGAGAAGTTCCGGGGCGGCAAGAACGAACTCACCAACTTCAACAAACTCGTGTACCTCTACCCGGGTTGCGACGGGCTCAAGACCGGGATGACCAGCAAATCCGGTTACTGCATATCCGCTACAGCCAAGAGGGAGTCATCCCGTTTCATCGTCACAATCATGGGGGCCGAGACTCCGGATCAGAGGCAAAACGATGCCTGGAGGCTCCTGGACTGGTGTTTCGCCAACTTCAGGTCCCTGCCCATCCTGTCGGAGGGAGAGACCATCGCGGAAGCCAGAGTGCTCAAGGGGAAAGAGGATACGGTGACGCTGGTCCCCCAGTCTCCCTTTGCGGTCACCATTGTCAAAGGCCAAAAGGGTGAGGTTACGAGGAACATCGCGCTACTGAACGTGGTGGCCCCTATTGAGCAAGGACAGCCCCTGGGAGTCATAACCGTCCATGTGGACGGCGAGAAGGTGGCGGAAGTCCCGCTTGTGGCCAAGAACAGCGTGGAGCGGGCGAACTTCCTCGATTACATGGCGAGGTATCTTAGGGCGTTCACCATAGGTCGGTAGCCTGCGGGGTCCATTGGGCGCTTTCGTTGGCATTCAGGCCGGCGGGCTTGGCTTGTTGTGTCTGTGAGGCTGCCTTGAAAGGTCACCCTGATAGACGCTCGTTCGGTTGCCATAAAAAGGGAAATGCCCATGCGCTCACGAACCATGGGAGAAAGACTCCGCCATGGGAGTGCATGGGCATGAACCTTTCTTTCCGCCGCGGACCCCAGTGTCTCGTGGCAAGACTTGTAGGAGAACTTGACCTTTCTTCGGCTCCCGAGTTCAAGGAACGAGTGGAGAGGGAACTCAGGGCGACTGGGGAGCCCAACCTTGTCCTGAACCTCCGCGGGCTCGAGTTCGTGGACTCCACAGGGCTCGGCGCGATCCTTGGACGGATGCGCCACATTACGGCCGGAGGAGGCACGATGGCGCTCGCGTCGGTGCCCCCAAAGGTCCTATCGATGCTGGAGATGGCGGGCCTGTCATCACTGCTGCCCATAGTGCGGAATGAGGAAGAGGCATTTGACCTTTGGTTGAGCGCCAAGCACAAAGACTCAGAGGGGGGTGTGTTGGCGTGAGCGAGAATCGTATGTTCCTGCGCCTAAGCTGCGTGCCGTCAAATGTCGGAGTGGCAAGAATCGCGGTGGCTACCTTTGCGGCCTCCCTGGACTTCACAGTGCCTGACATTGAGGAACTCAAAGTGGCAGTCTCAGAGGCGGTCTCCAACTGCGTCCTTCACGCCTACCCTGACGGCCAAGGGGATGTCACCGTCGAGGCCTACCCTGAAGGGGATAGCCTTGTCATCCTGGTGGAAGACCGGGGCGTCGGGATCCCTGACCTCGACAAGGCCCGCGAGCCGGGATACACGACCGCGCCAGACCACATGGGTCTCGGCCTTTCGTTCATGGAATCCTTCACCGACGAGCTCAGCATTTCGTCCACCAAAGGCGTCGGCACAAAGGTGCGGATGCTGAAGAGACGATGCGCGCCCTAAGCGACGAACTGCTTTCTCGCGCCCAGAGCGGCGATCGCAGCGCCCGAGATGAAATCTTCGAGTCCAACACCGGGCTTATCTGGGCATGCGTGCGCAAGTACGCCGGCGTCATAGAGAAGGATGACCTCTACCAGATGGGTTCCATCGGCCTCCTCAAAGCCATCGAGCGCTTCGACCCCAGCTACGGCGTGGCCTTTTCCACTTTCGCAGTGCCGCACATCCTGGGCGAAGTGCGCAGGCACCTACGCGATAACGCCCTTGTGAAGGTAGACCGGCGTCTGCGCGACATCGCCTTCCGCGTGAACAGGGTGAGGGAGCGCTTGTCGGCGCAGACAGGCTCCGAGCCCCCGGTATCCCTGATCGCGAAGGAGATGGACCTTCCCGTGGATGTCGTCCTTGAGGCAATGGAGGCGGCAGCTTCAGTGGTTTACCTCGAAGACGTCCCGGTGCACAGAGAGTCGCCTGTCCCGGCGGAGCGGCTCGGCGCCGACGAGTCCATCGATCTTCGCGACGCCTTGTGCCGCTTGGATCCCCAGATGCGGGCCGTCGTTGAGGGCAGGTTCTTCGGCGGGAAGACACAGCAGGAGGTTTCCCGGGAACTGGGTGTGTCTCAGGCTCACGTCTCCCGGCTGGAGAAGAAAGCGATCCGCGCCATGCGGGAATACTACAGGGGCAGGTGAATGAAGAGCGAGGAGTGGAAAACATGCCGGTAGTGAAGGTCCTCGAACTGGTCGGCCAGTCACATAAAGACTGGAGCGACGCCGCGAACCAAGCCGTCCGCGAGGCGGCATCCAAAGTCCCCACAATCAGCGGGGTTGAGGTCCTCAATTGGACCGCCAACGTGAAGAACGGCGAGATTGTCGAGTACAAAGCAAACGTGAAGGTAGCGTACCTGGACGAAGCCCGATGACCCGCGCCAACACCCGCGAGCAGGAAGCCTTCCTGCGCATGGCTGAAGCGTTCCATCCCCCGAGGCCCATCCTTCGCAACCTGGTTGTGGCCTTCTGGGTTGGCGGTCTCATATGCGTGGCAGGGCAGATCATACTGGATTTCCTGCTGCTCAGGGGTATCCCTCAGGTCCAGGCCGGCGCCATGACCTCCACGGCTATGGTCATCCTTGGAGCAACGTTGACGGGTCTCGGCATCTACGACCGGATAGGAGCCTACGCCGGCATGGGTGCGGCGCTTCCCATCACCGGATTTGCCAACTCGATGGTGTCGCCGGCTCTTGAGTTCAAGCGGGAGGGGTTTATCCTGGGCGTATCCGCGAAGATGTTCCAGATCGCAGGACCCGTGATCGTCTACGGCAGTATTGCCGCGTTCATTGTGAGCTACCTCCGGGTCTTTGTGTTCAAGTGAATGGCGATATGAAGAGCGGACGCGTCGGACAGTCCACATGTGTCTTTCAGCCCATGCCGGTGGTTACGGCTACCGGCTCAGTGGTGGGCCCGAGGGAGGGACAGGGGCCGCTTGGCCGCCTGTTTGACCTCACCTACCGCGACACGCTGGCGGGGGAGACCTCCTGGGAGCGGGCCGAATCCCGGATGCTGCGCCAGGCCGGTGACATCGCTATGGAGAAGGCGGGGCTCACCGACGACGGCATCGACTTCCTGCTGGCGGGGGACCTCCTTAACCAGATAGTGTCGGCGAGTTACGTTGCCAGGGAGCACGATATCCCCTACTTTGGGTTGTACGGTGCGTGCTCCACCATCGGAGAGGGTATGGCTATCGGCTCCCTCCTCATCGCGGGAGGCTTCGCCCGCAACGTGCTCGTCTGCACTTCGAGCCACCACGATACGGCGGAGCGCCAGTATAGGTACCCCACCGAGTTCGGGTATCAGAGAGTCCCGGTCAGCCAATGGACCGTAACCGCAGCCGGGGCAGCGATAGTGTCGGCATCGGGCAAGGGGCCCCGTATTGAGGCTGTGACGGTGGGCAGGGTACAGGACTACGGTGTGAAGGACGCAAACGACATGGGTACCGCGATGGCTCCGGCGTTTGCGGACACCGTCCGCCGGCACCTGAAGGATATGGGGCGCAAACCAGAAGACTACGACGCCATATTCTCTGGAGACCTGGGCAAGGTAGGGTCGGACGTGGCGCTGGCACTCCTGAAGCAAAGCGGCATTGAACTGGCCGGCAGGCATTACGACACCGCGCTCATGATCTACGAGATGAAGCCAGAGGTTGCCTCGGGGGCCTCGGGGTGCGGATGCGTCGGTTCGGTCTTCGCGGCCAAGATCTGGGCCGAACTGGCCAATGGGTCAATGCGCCGGGTTCTGCTTGTGCCGACCGGGGCGCTCCACAGTCCGACAATGTGCCAGCAAGGTGAGTCCATCCCCGGAATCGCCCACGCCGTTTCCCTTGTCTCCGAGGATCTCGCGTCAGAAATCGAAAAGGAGGCCCAAGCATGACTCTCCTTAAGGCGTTCCTGATTGGCGGCGCACTCTGTGCCTTTGCCCAGCTCGTGGTGGATTCGACCAAGGTGAACCCTGCAATCGTTATGGTCTCGGCGGTGAGCGCGGGAGCGGTGCTTTCAGGGCTTGGCCTGTATGGGCCCCTAGCGAAGTTCGCGGGCGCCGGGGCCACGATTCCCCTGTTCGGCTTCGGCCACGCCCTGGTAACGGGGATGGTGGAGGATGCCCAGAGGATAGGCCTATTTGGCCTGCTAACCGGGGGCCTCCGCGCCACAGCCCCTGCCCTCACCGCCGCCATCCTTTTCGGCTACCTGATGGCTGTGCTCTTTAACCCGAAGGGTTAGCTGCCATCCCACTTCTCACCCTTCCTTCTCCTTCTACTCTCTCCCTTCCCCTTCTCCTTTCCGCTTCTCCTTCTACTTCTACTAGATATGAAAGCCCAGCTACGCTGGGCTTCCTTTCTAGAAATGCTCCTGAAATGCCATCCTAGCTGCGGAATATCGGTGGGACCCGCCACTCTGAGAGGCTCTGGCGGGTGGAACCTGCAACGACGTGATTTCGTGGCGGATTCTGCCCGCCACAAAAACCGCGACTGGCGGGCAAGACCCGCAATGGACCGAAAACGTGGCGGACGTCACCCGCCACGAGGAATCGGAAGGGGTTGAAGGGTTGGACGAATGGGTGCACGCAGGCACTTAACCCAACTCTACCTGGAAATGGGGGTGAGTTCGTTGTAGACTTAGATAAGTGTGAAGACGGCAAATGTCAAAACGGCCAGCGTGAAACCCGGAGTGAGAACCCGTGTCCCGGAAGCCATTGCGCCTGAAACCTGAATACTGGCTCTTGGTCCTCGCAGTGGCTGGGATCGTCCTTGGCACTCTCGCCACGCTTGGGGACCGGTTCACCCCATCCTACGCGGGCCTGCCGACTCCGACCACATACACTCGTCCCTCTGCCTCCGACGAAGAGACGTGGCGCATCGAGGACGAGCAGAACACCGTCCAGGTCTTTGAGTCCGCAAAGTGGGGCGTCGTCAAAGTGACGACCTCGCGGACTGAACGAAGTTACAATGGATCCCCAGTCAGCGCCCGCAAAGGAAACGGGTCGGGATTCTTCGTGGACAGGCAAGGCCACGTAGTGACCAACTACCACGTGATTGAGGATGCCACCAGCATAGAAGTGCAGACCATCTCCGGTCGCTCCTATACCGCCAAGGTCGCCGGCGCCGACCGGCTCACGGACTTGGCGGTCTTGAGCGTGGACATACCCCAGTCCGAAGTGTATCCTCTTGTCCTTGCCGACTACTCCCTGGTCAGAGTAGGGCAGAAGGCCATAGTGCTGGGCAGTCCGCTGGCTACTGGGTCCAGTATGGGCCTAGACCGGTCGCCGACAATCACCACCGGGATCATCAGCGCCAAAGACCGGTCAATGCCGATTGAGAGCCTGACAAGGCCGAACGTCAACGACTTCACGATCGAGGATCTCATCCAGACCGATGCCGCCGTCAACCCTGGCAACAGCGGCGGACCTCTACTCAACTCCCGCGGCGAGGTCGTCGGAGTCGTCACAGCTATAATGGATGCGGCCAACGGAATAGGCTTCGCGATACCATCCCAGGTAGTGGCGGAAGTGGTGCCCGAGCTCATCCTGCACGGCAAGGTCGTAAGGGCTTACATGGGCGTTTCGTTCCTCCGGCTCGACCATATGAGCGCCGAACTCGGCGGGACGGCGCTCGCGGAAGCAGGGTTTCCTCCTAGTTGGGGCGCGCTGGTGACCGGCGTCGATGAGGGAGGCCCTGCCGAGAAGGCCGGACTGAGGCCCTGCGATGAAGTGGTCATTGTCGGCGGCTCGGAAGTTCCGTTCGGGGGCGACATCATTGTGGGTCTGGACGGCGTACCCATTACGGGGTCCAACTTGTCGGATGAGATCTTGAGGCACAAGCCGGGCGACAGGGTTGTTGTGGACGTCCTGCGAGGAAACCGCAAGGTAAAGATCGAACTGATACTAGGATCGAGGTAAACGTCTACGTAGAGGCAGATGGAGGAGGAGTTTCGTTGTCTCCCTTGCAGTTGGTGCTCCGGATACCGGGATTTCTGCTGGCGATAAGCGTGCACGAGTACGCCCATGCCAGAATGGCTTTTAATCTGGGAGACGACACTGCCGAACGTGCGGGCAGGATGACTCTTGAGCCGTGGGCCCACATCGACCTGGTGGGGGCCGCGATGCTCATCCTATTTGGTTTCGGTTGGGCGCGCCCCGTACCCGTGGAGTCTTACCGGATGCGTAACCCGCGCAAGGACATGGCCAAAGTCGCCCTCGCCGGCCCCATCGCCAACTTCATAATGTTCTTCGTGCTCCAGATCGCCGTTGTGTTGCTGACGAGCAAGATCCGCTTCTATGGGACCAGCCTGCAGCATGTCCCGAACATCTTGCAGGCTGCAGCCAACATAAACCTCGGCCTGGGAGTCTTCAACCTGATCCCTATCCCGCCGCTCGACGGCTCACGGATCCTAGCGAGGTTCCTGCCCTCGTCCATGCTGGACACGTGGGAGAACCTTGAGCGCTACGGCTTCATCATCCTGGTTGTCCTCTTGTCCACCGGGATCCTCACGTCCATCATGCAGCCCATCGTCAACGTCCTGGTGAGGATTGCCCAGAGCGTGGCGGTCGCGCTCTCACTCCTGCTCTTTCCGGTGAACCGCGGATGAAGCTCCTTGAGGTCTTGAGCGTCCTCCAGCTGTCCCCGCTGGTGAGGCGTTTCCGGGAGAAAGTGGAGAAGGACGAGATGCCGCTGGAGGAATCGGTCAAAACGCTGTCCCAAGCCTCTGAGTTGGTGCTCCTGAAGCTCAGATGGCTGCTTCCTGCCACAAAGCTGCCCGCAGAGAGTCCCGAGGAGGCTGAAGAGATCATCCCCGTCGGCGACGAACTGGTCGCTGCCACAGCTGCCCTTGTCATGGAGCCGTCTCAGCTGGCCGCAGCCGTCGGCGCCGTGGAGTCCAGCATGAGGTACGCAGCCAAGATGTTCCCCAAGGGCCATACTCCCACCTTTGAGGGCGGGCGGCAGCTGGTCGTCGGAGACATCGATCCGCTTGTCCTTCGCCGGTCCCTTCTTGTGGCTCAGAGGCGGACAGGCCCCTCGGCTAAGGTCCTCGTGGTGCCCCGGTTCAACTTTGTGGCCCACCTCCGCGACTTCTGGCGTGAGGTGCGCAGGCTGACGGCGAGAGGCGCTGTCCTGCGCTTTTCCAGGTTCCTTGGCAAGACCAAGCAGGAGGCGATCCTTAACTTCCTCGCGTTCCTCGAGCTCATCAAGCGGCGCAGGCTGTACGCGCGCCAGAAGGAACTCTTCGGCGAAATCGAGTTTGGGACACGCCGAGAAATAGTCGACCGGGAGGGCAACAGCGACCTATGAACCTTCCTCTGCTGATTGAAGCGATTCTTTTCTCCTCGGACGAGCCGGTATCGCTGCCGCGGCTGACGGAGGCGCTGGAGACCTCCGAAAAGGAGATCCTATCCGCCATCGCAGAGTTGGAGCGGGTCTACTCCGACAGGGGTGTGACGCTCAAGCGCGTAAGTGGCGGGTTCATGTTCGCTACCAGGCCTGAGTTCTCGGATGTCATCGAGAAGACGCTGTCCAAAAAGGTCCCGCTATCGCTTTCCAAAGGCACAATGGAGACGCTGGCTATTGTGGCGTACAAGCAGCCCGTGACCAGGCAGGACATCGAGTCTGTGCGTGGCGTTAACCCGGAGGCCAGCATCGAGACTCTCCTTGAGAAGGGCCTGATCCGTGAGGTTGGCCGCAAAAAGACCCTGGGCAGGCCGAAGCTCTATGGAACAACCGACGAATTCCTGCGCAAGGCAGGTCTCAACTCTATCGAGGACTTGCCCCCGCTTGACGGCCCCGACGAGAACGCCGGGGCGAAGCTGCTTCCCGATCCCCCTGAAGAGACCTAGCAGGGAGCGCCTTGGCTCACCTGTAGTGGATGGTCTGTGAACTGCCTATGGACTACCTGTGGACGGCTTATGGACCGCTTATGGACCGCTTATGGACCGCGCTAGTGGGGTCTCCGGATGACCAATGACGGAGTGAACTGGTCGCCGCATGAGCCGTCCGTTAGCTTCCGCTCGGCATCGCCGTTGGGAGGGTTCCGAGTCAGTCATCTGGTGACTAGTGGAGATCCGCATCGCTCGCCCCGTGATCCATCAGGATCCCAACATTGTCACGCGACGACCAGTCAGATTTTCGAGGGTCACGGGATGCATATTACTAACTTAGTCATATTCCCTCCCGTGACCGTTGACGCGAAAAGTCGGGTCATCACGTGCCTAATCAGGGTTGATTAGTTACCGCGTGACCACACTTTTCGACACGTTAGCCTTCTGGAGACCTTTGCGGAAACGACCAATGGTCACGATACGACCACTCCAAAATCGAGTAGTCATGCGGTGACTGTTAGGTACTCCTCGCACCCTTCTTTGCTCTCCTCTTTGCTCTCCTCTTCGCTCTCCTCTTTGCTCTCCTCTTTGCCTACCTGTTCGCGCTTCCTCGCCGGGGTTACGCGAGTGCGGCGAACTCCACGATCAGCAAGGGTGAGCACCGCCTCTCATGTCTATCCTCCGGCCCTTGGAAGCATACTGGGAGCAGGTACGTGAGTAAGGGGACCCAACGTGGGAGTCTGGACGGTCATCCTCATCGCCGTCGCTGCTGTCGTTATCTTCCTGGGCGCGAATCTTCTGCTCCCGGTGCACTTCGTGTTCTCTGCCACGTTCTGCGGGACGCAGTTTGAGTATGACGCAAGACTGCGGTTGCCGCTCATCCCCTGGTACATACGCATTCCCAAGACCGGGGCAGGCCGTTCGCGGCGCAGCGGCGAGAAGTCCTCCCGCAGTGCCGGGAAGAGCGGGGAGCAGCCTTCGTTTGGCGCGCAGGGCAAGGAGCAGCCTACCGGTAACACGCCTCAAAGCACTAAGAAGCCTTCTGGCACCAAGGCGGGGCCAGCCCATGAGCGCCTCGGGGCGATCTGGCGGGCTGTGCAGGCTTTCCGGTCCTTTTACCGCAAGATCTCCGGCGTGGTCTTGCATGTGGCGCGCACCGTTACTGTAGAGGACTTCCGGCTGGATGTTACCCTTGGCCTGGATGAGGCGGCCGAAACCGCCCTCCTTACAGGCGCGCTGCAATCGGCGGCGAGCGTGTGGATTGGACTCTTGTGTCGCCATGGGGTCCGCTTCTCCCGGCGTCCCCGGATCCGTGTGACTCCAGCGTACAACCGGTTGTGCCTGGAAGGCGGGGTTCGGGTGCAGACGTCAGTGATCATGATGCAGGCTATTATCGCGTTGGGTCGCCTCCGTAGCCACCTCATGAAGATGAACGCCAGGGCAGGCACGCATGTGCGCGTTCGCAGAAAAACCCGCCTTCTGCTCCGTCGTGGCAAACCGTTTAGGGTGGAATACTAAGGCGTAAGGCCGGCGCAGTTTTGGCGGCATAGCGGCCAAACGCGGCATCAACGCAGGAATGGAGGCGTTAACGCATGGGATATCACCCGATTGAGAGCCTCATGAGGACCACGATGGAGAGCCTCAAGGACATGGTCGACGTCAACACCGTAGTCGGGGAACCGGTGGAGACCAAGGAGGGAACTGTCATCATCCCGGTGTCCAGGGTATCGTTCGGGTTTGTGACCGGTGGCGGCGACGAGTGCGGGATGGGTGACTCGGGGCACGGCGACTCCGGCAGAAATGGGCAGAGCCAGGACGATGAGGACGAACAGAGTACCATAGAGGTCTGCCAGCAGATGCCGTTCACCGGCGGTACCGGCGCAGGCGTGTCTGTCCGTCCGGTTGGGTTCCTGGTGGTGGGTACGCACAAGGTTAGGTTCCTCCCCGTAGACAGCAGGGCTCTGGTTGACCGCTTGCTCGAGGAAGCCCCGGAGCTGCTGGACCGCTTTAAGAACTGGCTCGACTGCCGCGGCGAGGACGAGTACGAGCGACACGGGGATGGCGAGCGCGACCAGGATGAGGAAGACGTTCACGACGACCGCTATCATCGCAGGCGCCCAAGGCGAACCGGTCTGGAGGAGTAGCATTGCGACCCCTATGGAACGGGACTCTGACCTTTGGGCTGGTAGTCATCCCTGTCCGGCTTTACGCCGCGACCGAGCGAAAGTCGGTCTCCTTCCACTTGCTCCACGAGCCCTGCGGAACCCCGGTGAAGTACATGAAGTGGTGCGCACACTGCCAGAAGGAGATCCCTCAAGCCGAGATCGTGAAGGCCTACGAGTACCAGAAAGGCGAGCACGTGGTGGTGACCGAAGAAGAGCTGGAGGCCATACCCGGTCCCGATGCCCATGCCATAGAGATACTGGACTTCGTGAAACTGTCCGATGTCGACCCGGTCTTCTACGAGAAGAGTTTCTTCCTTGAGCCCAGGGAGGGCGCCGAGAAAGCGTACGCGTTGCTCCGCGCCTCCATGAAGGACGAAGGAAAGGTAGCCCTGGCCCGGGTTGCCATCCGCGCGAAGGAGACGCTCGCGGTCGTCCGGGTGTACGGAGACAAGTACATCCTGCTGGAGACCATGTTTTGGTCGGACGAGGTCCGTTCCGGCGAAGAACTCCGGATCCCGGCTGAAGTGGAGCTTGGCGCCCGGGAGAGGACAATGGCCAGCACCTTGATCGAAACGCTTTCGGGGCCGTTTGAGCCTGCCAAGTACAAGAACCGGCAGAGGGAAGCAGTCGCCGAGCTCATCCAGAAGAAGATCCAGGGCCAGGAGATAGTGAAAGCGCCGGCCGCGCAGGCTCAGGTGATTGACCTCATGGAGGCCCTCAAAAGGAGCGTCGAACAGGCCAAGAAAGGGAAGAAGCCGGTGGGGACTCGCGCGCGCGGCGCAAGAGCAGGTGTAGAAGGCGCTGGTGGTGACGATGCAGCGGTCGCGGAGGGTGTTGGCGCGGGTGATGATGAAGCAGTGGCCGCGGAAGCTACCGCCGGTAGGCCAAGAAGGCGCCGCAAAGCCGTAGGTGAAGACCAGGTTGAGGCGCCGCCTCCGCCTGTGCAGTGAGTGCAGGAATGGGGAAGGCAGGAGTACGCAAGGTAGGAGTACGAAAGGCAGAAATACGGAAGGCAGGAATGCGCGAGTCCACTGACAGCCCTGTCGGTGAGACCATCCTGGGGATGCCCCGGCTGAGCCCCATGCTCGCCGGGACCGCCCGGGCGCCGTTCAGCGACGATGACTGGCTCTTCGAGATCAAGTGGGACGGATACAGGTGCCTCGCCTACCTGTCGACTGACCAGGTATACCTGGACTCCCGCAACGGTAAGCCGCTCTTACCCCAGTTCCCTTCGCTATCGTCGATGCCGGGGGCGCTAAGACGCGAAGAGGCCATCCTGGATGGTGAAATCGTAGCAGTGAGAGCCGGCAAGGTCGACTTCTCCTACCTCAGGAGAGGGCCGTCGTCAGTCGTCTTTGTCGCTTTCGATCTCCTGTGGGCGGACGGCAAGGCGCTGCTAGAGGTGCCCCTGCACGAGCGGAAGGAAGAACTCTCCCGGTCCATGGAGTGGGGTGGACCGGTCATACTATCTTCCGCCATCGATTCCGAAGGCGAGGCCCTCTTTGCGTGGGCTAAAGAGCAAGACATGGAAGGCATCATGGCCAAACGACGCGACAGTCTGTACCTCCCGGGCCAGCGCACAAAAGACTGGCTCAAGGTGAAAAACCTTCACGAGGACACGTTTTGGATTGTGGGTTACCTGCCGTCGCCCGGACGCCGGCTTGGGTCGCTGGTTGTAGCCGAGAGAATACCGGAAGGGTTCCGGCTGGTGGGGCGCGTATCCTCAGGCCTCAACCGGGACTATGAGGAGAGGTTGCTCCGTTTACTGAACCCACTTGCCGCGGAGGACCCGAAGGCCCGGGCCTTCGCCGCTGCGTCTCCTCTTCCGACAAAAGCCGAGACCAGAAAGGTCATATGGGTGGAGCCGTTCTTCGGCGTACAGGTGGACTACACCGAGATGACGCCCGATGGGCACCTGAGGCATCCGGTCTTCAGAGACGTGGCATATGCAGACAAAGGAGGCGGCTAACCGTGCCAAGTAAGGGCGCCGTGATGGCCCGGGTGGGCGAGAGGGAAGTCCAACTCACCCACCTTGATAAGGTCTACTGGCCGGGAGAAGGTTTCACCAAACGGGACCTCATCGACTACTACGTTGCGGTGGCGCCCGTCCTGCTGCCTCACTTGAAGGACCGCCCGTTATCCCTGGTCAGATACCCTCACGGCATTCTCGAAGAAGGTTTCTACCAGAAGGACGCGCCCCAAGGGATGCCCGATTGGGTGCGCATCGCGCCTCTGTGGTCAAAGGACCGCAACTCGTACATCAACTTCATCCTTTGCGACAACATCGAAACCCTGGTCTGGATGGCCAACTCGGGAGCAATTGAGATCAACCCGTGGTTGTCCAGGTACGATAACCCGGACTGCCCGGACTTCGCGGTGGTGGATATAGACCCATCGGAAGGCACTACCTGGGACGACGTCAAGGTTGTCGCTCGCATGGTGAAAAGCCTGCTGGATCAGTGGAAGTTAGTCGGGTTTCCGAAGGTTTCAGGGGCCAGCGGCCTGCACATCTACATACCGGTGGAGCCCAGGTACTCCTACAAGGAGATCTCGACCTTTGTGAAGTACGGCGCTACATTTATCCGCGACGCGTATCCGGAAAAGGTCACCCTGGAGCGCAAGGTGAAAGACAGGACCGGGCGGGTCTACATCGATTATCCGCAGAACGCTCGCGGGCAAACGATTTCCTCTGTCTACGGCGTTCGCGCCACTCCCGGCGCGCCGGTCAGCATGCCGGTCACGTGGGACGAACTCGAGCGGGTTCACCCCAAGTCGTGGAGCATTATGACCGCTCCAGAGCGGATACGGGAAGTTGGAGACCTGTTCAGCCATGTATTAACAGTGCGTCAGAGCATCGATCCCTTTCTAGCGGGGGCAGCCTCAGGGAAACATAACTAGGCTACCGCTCGAAGGAGGGATCCTTCTTTGGGGAGACGGCGGAATCGCCTCGTCAACCCTGACGCACGCAGGGCTGTTGACAGGCTGAAGTACGAAGTCGCCCAGGAGCTAGGGTATATCCAACCGCGCGGGAGCGCGGCGGGCGGCCCAGGCAGAGGCAGGTGGGGCCAGGAGGTCGGCCAGATCGGGGCCGAAACTGCTGACCCCAACGAACAGGAGGAACAGCTCCGCCAGAATCTCGACCGCATGAAGTACGAGGTTGCTGAGGAGATGGGCCTTCTCGACAAAATCAAGACCATAGGCTGGGGCAACATGACTTCCCGGGAGTGCGGCCGTATCGGAGGCCGGTTGGGAGGCAGGCTCGGAGGCCAGATGGTCAAGAGGATGATCGAGTTCGCCGAAGCCAACATGGCTGGCGATCCACAGCAGCGGTAGCAGACGCCCCCCGGAATCTCCGGGGGGCTCTACTGTCCATGGGCTTTACCGGGTGGCCGGGTGACTTCACTGGACGGCCACGGCCCTCGCCGGCGCATTACCTGTCGTTGCTTTGACATAGTCTTCTGTATGAACTTCGTGTGGGTGCTGATGATAGCCGCGGGATGCCTGACCGCCCTGGCGACCGGCCGGGTTGACGCCATGATGACTTCGGTCCTCGACGGCGCGTACGACGCGGTCCAACTCATGATCGGTCTTTCGGGGGTCTTCTGCCTCTGGATGGGTATCGAGCGTCTTGCGCAGAAGGCGGGGCTGGTGGACTCCCTGGCGCGCCTGCTGGCGCCGCTTTTCGGCTCTCTGTTTCCCGCCCTGCGCAAGCACGCCAAACCGCTGGGGACAGTTACTGCGTCGGTCCTGTCCAACACTCTGGGTCTCAGTTCCTCAACTCCGCTGGGCCTCAAGGCTATGGCAGAGATGAAGGATGCCCTCGGAGACAGCAGGCGCGGCATCGACTCTATGGCCACGCTGGTGATCCTGAACGCGGCCGGCTTCTGCATTTTTCCTTCCAGCATCATCGCCCTTAGGGCTACGCTTGGCTCCAAGGCGCCCGCGCTGGTAGCCGGTCCTACTGCCCTGGCCGGCTTGGCCGCCACTGCCGGTGGACTCCTGGCGTACCGGTTGCTCGGAAGGCGGGAGTGAATCCACGTGCGCGTGCTTGCCGCTATCGGAACCTACGTGTTTCCGGCGCTGCTCCTCCTGGTGCCGGTATACGCCTACGTTAAGCGAGTGCCGGTCTACGAGACGTTTGTTGAGGGTGCGGAAGAAGGGTTCAAGATGGCGATATCGGTCATCCCGTACATCGTCGCCATCTTTGCGGGGATTGCCTGCCTGAGGGGAAGCGGCGCCCTGGACTACCTATCCAGGACCCTGGCGTTTTTCCTGAAGCCCTTGGGCGTTCCTGCCGACATCATCCCGCTCATCGTCGTGCGTCCCGTGAGCGGGAGCGGCGCTCTGGCGGTGACTGGCGAGCTCCTGCAGACCTACGGTCCGGACTCGTCCATGGGCGTCCTGGCGTCGATCCTCCAGGGCGCCACCGACACCACGTTCTACGTTGTAACGCTGTACTTCGGATCGGTGCGAATAGCGAAAACCCGCCGCGTCCTCACCTCTTGCCTCATCGGGGACGCATGCGGGTTTATTGCTGGTTTCCTGATATGGAGAGCGCTCATCCGGTGACGAGCGGTCTAGAGCACCGCCATCCTGCTCTCGCGCACGTGGAACCCGTTCAGCTCGAGGATGTCCACAAGCTGTTTGAAGTGATCCGAGCGCACGCTGATCTCCACGAACTTCAGGTTCATGATCTCGGGGTCGAATGAGACGATCCCGAGGATGTCGGCGCCCTGGTTGGAGATAAGATTGGCGAGTTTGGCCAGGGTGCCCTTGAAGTCGTTGACTAGGACCGCAATCTTGTGAGCGCGCTTTGTGAGCCCCATTCCCTTGATGAAAGCGTTCAGCATTGCGTTGCGGGTGACGATCCCGATGAACCTGTTGTCTGAGATGACGGGCAGGAAGTCGTACCGGGATTCCAGGAACTGGAACAGCACTTCGTCCAGAAGGTCGTTGCTCCTGGCGACCTTGACGTCGGTTATCAGGTGATCCTTCACCAGGTTGTTCTCGAGGAACGACTCACGGTCAGATGAACCGCTGCGGAAGTAGTCCTCGAAAATCTTGCGACGGGTAATGACTCCCAGGAAAGTCGGTCCATCGACCACAGGGAAAGTCGTGAACCCGTGCCCCTCTAGAGCTGAGAGGGCCTTCTTTAGCGTGTCACCGGGCTCCACGCAGTGCACGTCGATCCTCGGCGTCATGAGAGCCTGGATTATCATCTACTGGAGATCCTCCCTCGATGGATTCTCCAACAAAACTTCTACCACAGGCGCTTCGAGTCCTGCGAGATTGTGCGAGAAGTGCGCACGCTGTATCATCTAGGTAACTGATTTCTGGGAGGCGGACGTGAGTGACAGTAGCAGAGACACTGAAGAACCTTGGCATCGAGCTTCCGGCTGTGGCAAAACCTGTCGCGGCGTATGTCCCGGCGGTAGAAGCCGGCAAGTGGGTGTACGTATCAGGCCAGCTTCCGTTCAGACAGGGCAAGCTCGAGAAGACCGGCAAGGTTGGGAGCGAGGTAACCCTCGAGGAAGCCTACGCTGAAGCCAAGCAGTGCGCGATCAACTGCATGGCAGCTCTGCAGAGCGTCGCCGGCGATCTGGATAACGTTCTTCGCATCGTGAAAGTGACAGGATTTGTGGCATCGGCACCTGGGTTCAATGACCAGCCCAAGGTCGTAAATGGCGCCTCCGAGCTCCTCGGCCAGGTATTTGGCGAGGTCGGGAAGCACGCCCGCGCAGCTGTGGGAGTGGCTGAGCTTCCGCTCAACGCCTGCGTCGAAGTAGAACTCATAGCGCTCCTGAAGTAGCATTGCGACAGCCTCCGCGCGCAAGACCGGCCCGGTCAGAGGCCAAGAGCGCATCGCAGGGCCAAAGCACGGCCATGCGCCTCTCCCGGTTCTTGGCCGGAGCGGGGATTGCGTCGCGGAGGCATGCTGACGAACTCATCGAGCAAGGTAGAGTAACAGTCAACGGCGAGGTAGCGGAGCTGGGACAAAAGGTTGTGCCCGGAACCGATAGGGTAGCCGTCGACGGCCGCGAGGTCGGGTCCAAGGAGCCGCCTGTGTACGTGCTCCTGAACAAGCCGGCAGGGTATCTGTCGACCTGCTCGGATCCGTTCGACAGGAGGA
This sequence comes from uncultured Eubacteriales bacterium, assembly GCA_964602455.1. Lineage (GTDB taxonomy): Bacteria > Bacillota > Sulfobacillia > Fermentithermobacillales > Fermentithermobacillaceae > JBBDIP01. The sequence goes on from CAZRRG010000005.1 coordinate 23,588, forward strand.
CCGTCCTGTCGCTCATACCCGGCGTTAGGGCCAGAGTGTATCCTGTGGGGCGGCTGGATTTGGACGCCGAGGGATTGCTCCTTCTCACAAATGACGGAGACCTGGCTTACCTCCTTACCCACCCCAAGCACCACGTGGTCAAAGAGTACCTTGTCGAGGTAACCGGGGACGGAGCCCGGGAGAAAGCCAAGGCTATCCGTTCAGGTATAATCGTGGACGGTAAGAAGGTCCAAGTGGACTACGTGAGGTTCCTGAGGCCGCGGGATGCGAACGAGGGCAAGAAGCCTCGCCAGGGAGCGTCAACCCGGACGGCAGGCGCCCCGCCCGCGCAGCCGGAACGCCGGTCCAGGATCCTTATAGCGGTACATGAGGGCGAAAAACATCTGGTCAAGAACATTTGCCGCGCGGTGGGCCTGCAGGTGAAGCGCCTTCAGCGCGTGAAGATGGGTCCGCTCCGGCTTGGGGACCTTCCTCAGGGGAAGTGGCGGTATCTGGAGGACAAAGAAGTAGCAGCACTGTACGCGGATGCGCGCAGGAGATGGGAAGGGGAGCAGGATGGAAAACGGTAAGGTGCGTTTTCGCACTTCGCAGGACGTAAAGGAGTACAAGCCCGACACAAATAGACTGTTTTCGGCGACTCACGAGGAGATACTGTCAGGCGCCACTGCCGACGTCTACTTCGTGAAAACCCAGGAGATCCTGGAGCTACTGGGCAAGAACGATACGGTGGTTACCGCCGAGATCTTCACCAGCCGGGCGGGTGTTCTGGCCGGCGTGCCCGAATGCCTGGAACTCCTGAAGGACCTGCCTGTGGAGGTCTGGGCGGTTGATGAAGGCGAAACCTTCGCCGAGAAGGACACCGTACTCCGGATCATCGGGCCGTACTCCGCTTTTGGACCTTACGAGACCGCTCTCCTGGGCATACTCGCCAGCTCCTCAGGCTGGGCCACCGCGGCAAGGGAATGCAGGGAAGCCTCGCCCGGCGTCCCCCTGGTGTGCTTCGGTTCCCGCCACATCCATCCTGCCGTAGCTCCGGTGATGGAGCGTGCGTCCATCGTCGGCGGGCTCGACGGCGCTGCCTGCATACTGGGAGCCAAGCTCGCGGGCAAGGAACCGGTGGGAACCATCCCTCACGCCCTGGTGCTTATTGTAGGCGACACAGTGAAGGCGGCCGTGGCCTACGACAAGTACATGGGGCCGGATTCCCCCAGGACAATCCTTGTCGATACGTTCAACGACGAAGCCCAGGAAGCGCTCAGGGTCGCGGAAGTGCTGGGCGAGAGACTGGGCGGCGTCAGATTGGACACGCCCCATGAGCGCGGAGGGGTCACCGAGGGTCTGGTCAGGGAAGTCAGGGCCAGGCTGGACCAGGCAGGCTTCAACCACGTCAAGATATTTGTCTCTGGCGGTCTGAACCCGGAGCGCATCGCGCAGTTGTCGGCTGCGGGAGCCGATGCTTTCGGCGTGGGCAGCTACATCACCCGCGCGCGGCCCATCGACATGACCATGGATATCAAGGAGATCGAGGGCAAGCCCATAGCCAAGCGCGGGCGCATTCCCGGGCAGGTGCCGAATCCGAAGCTAAAGAGGGTAAAGTAGGACTCAGCCGTTGCCAGGAGGCCAGGTGACGATCCCTACGACTCCGTAGATCAGGCTGGCCAGCGCGGCGTACCGGACGAAAGTCGATGCGACTGAGACAAAAGCCCTGTTGAGGTTGGCGTTAGCTAGGATGACCGCCTCGGGGACATCGACCGGTTGCACCCCGGCAGCCGCGGATACTATGGCTGAAAGAAGGAAAACCAGGAACGACGCGAAAGTAATGATCCATCCGAGGTCTTTATCTTTTCGGTAGCGCATCCGGTACCCCCCCCAGCGGTGTTAGGGTGCGCAGAGAACAACTGAATATTCCCAGCGTTCAGGTGCCCGTGAGGGAGAATAGGGAAGTCCGGTGATGCGCGATCTGCGCAGAATCCGGCGCGGTGCCGCCACTGTAACCGGGGAGTCTGGCCCTAAGCGCCACTGAAGGCGAGAGCCTTTGGGAAGGCGGGCCAGGCGGATCCGGGAGCCAGGAGACCTGCCTGAACGTTCCCGTACCTTACCTTCGAGCGAAAGGGGGGAACGTTTTCATGTGCGTATCCCAACCCCCGGCCCTCGGCCGGGGTTTTTCGTAGCGGGGCGCATCCGGGTCTTAACGCAGAACAAGGTGAGAAACTGAGGAGGTCTAGGTGTTGAAGAGAATATCACGAAGAAGCCGCCCTGCTGTTCGAGTAGCGCTGGTAGCGCTGCTGCTGGTAGTCGTCTCGCTGGCCACCAGCGCTTGCAGGACCGAGAAGACCTTCACCGACGGCATTGGACGCGCGGTGAAGATAAAGGGTACCCCCCAGAGGATCGTGTCCGTCAATCCCGCCCACACCGAGACGCTGTTCTCCCTTGGCCTAGGCGATAAGGTCGTCGGAGTCGACGAGTACTCCTATCGGCCCGCTGAAGCGGCCAAGAAAGAAAAGGTGGGCGACGCGTTCAACCTGAACCTTGAGAAGATCGTATCCCTCAAGCCGGACCTTGTGATCATCGCCGGCAGCAAGGACATGCCGCCTGCCCAGCTGGCCGACATGGAGAGGCTCGGTATCCCCACCTATGTCTCCGGACCCTCCACGGTAGAGGAAGTCCTTGCCGACATTGAGGCTCTGGCAAAGGTAGTCGGGGCCGAGAAGCAGGGCAAAGAGCTAGTGGAGGGCCTGAGGAAGGACCTGCTTGCTGTGACGGAAAGCCTCTCTGAGGCCTCCAGCCTCCCCAGAGTGTTCATAGTGGTGGACCCCAACCTCTGGACGGTAGGTCCCACATCGTTCCTTTCCGACGTGGTGGAAACCGCGGGTTGCGTCAACGTCATGGAAAGGGAAGAGCTCCAGTACCTGCAGGTTAGCATGGAGATCCTCATAACCAAGGATCCCGACGCCATAGTCGTCACGATACCGGAGGACCAGGCGCCTGCCCTCACCTCTATGCCCGGGTGGGACTCTCTTCGCGCTGTGAAGGAAGGCAAAGTGTACTTCGTGGATCCGGACATCGTCGCGAGGCCAGGTCCGGCGGTTGTTCAGGGGATCAAAGACGTAGCGGAGGCCCTTAGGGGCGAGTAAGGAGGAACGCCAGTGGCGCCGGCGGGCAAGGGAACAGGTAGGTTCTTCGTCGCGGGCTTTGCCTTGCTCGCCGCGCTGTTGGCGCTGGGGCTGGCTCTTGGGGCGGTGCCCATCCCCCTGGGCCAAGTGCTGGGCGTGCTCGCCCAGGGTCCCAGAGCGGAAGGCGACTCCGCGTTCATTATCTGGACCCTCAGGTTCCCCAGAGTGCTCCTGGCTATCGTGGAGGGGGCCTCGCTGGGCATTGCCGGCGCTGTCATGCAGGGCCTGTTCCGGAATCCCATGGCTGACCCGTTCGTGCTGGGCGTCTCATCGGGGGCGTCTTTGGGCGCGGTCCTCGGCATGGTCACGGGACTGTCAGGGCTCCTGGGATACTGGTCCATGCCCATCGCGGCGTTCGCGGGAGCTATGCTCACCACCGGCGCCGTGTACATGCTCTCAACCCGCAAGGGACGGACTGACACCTGGACGCTGCTGCTGTCGGGAGTAACCGTGTCCAGCCTGGTCTCCTCAGCCATAGCGTTCATAATGGTCATGTTCCGGCAGAGAGCCGAAGAGATAGTCTTCTGGACGATGGGCGGGCTATCGAGGGCCTCGTGGTCCACCGTTCTGGCTTCGCTGCCCTACGCGATCCCGGCTACCCTCGTGCTTGTCTCCCAGGCCCGAGCCCTGAACGCTCTGTCCTTCGGCGAGGAGCCGGCTTTTCACCTCGGAGTGCCGGTCGAGAGAGTGAAGAGGTTGCTGCTGTGGGTGAGCTCCCTGGTGGTGGCGGCGGGCGTCGCGTTCACAGGGCCAATCGGCTTCATCGGCCTGATCGTGCCCCACGCGGTCCGGCTAGTCGCGGGTCCGGATCACCGGAGGCTTATGCCGCTGTCGGCCATCATGGGAGCAAACGCGCTGCTCCTGGCCGATCTGATCGCGAGGACCATTGCGGCGCCCAGGGAGATCCCGGTAGGGGTTATTACCGCCCTGTCGGGCGCGCCCTTCTTCCTCTTCCTACTGCTCCGCTCCAGGAGGTCTTCGGGATGAGTCAGATACTGGTCTCAAACCTCAGCTTTGGCTACGGCTCCTCCACCGGCGGACGGGCTGTGCTCCGAGGGATGGATCTCTCGGTACCCTCGGGCACGCTAACCACAGTTGTGGGTCCCAACGGGTCCGGGAAGAGCACTCTCCTCAAGGTCATCTCGGCGTATCTCAGTCCCGCTTCCGGGTCGGTGATCATAGACGGCAGAAACCCCCACTCAATGGGTCACGCCGAACGGGCAGCGCTTGTCACTTATTGCGGGGACGAACCCGAGCCGGCGTTCGACTTCTCGGTAATGGAGACGGTCCTCATGGGCAGGGTGTCCCGGGGCGACGGAGCCGGTGATGCCGCGGCGGCGGAACAGGCGATGCAGCGGATGGGAGTCGCTCACCTGAGGGATCGGGCGATCACTTCCTTGTCCTCAGGAGAGAGGCAGCGGGTCTACCTGGCCCGCGCAATCTGCCAGGATCCCGGCGTGTTCTTACTGGACGAACCCACGGCCCACCTGGATATGGCCTACGAGCTCTCGGTCATGGAGATGGTCCGGGATATGGCGCAGACTCAGGGGAAGACCGTCCTGACCGTAGTTCACGACCTGAACCTGGCCCTGCGTTTTGCGTCCAGGCTGTACTTCATGAAGGACGGGAAGGTAGCGTACTCCCTCCAACCGGATGAAGTGGATGAGCGGGTGATCAGGGACGTCTATGGAGTGACCGCAAGCATAATCCACCACCCAACACTGGGATGTCCGGTGGCGCTGCCTACGTCTCGCGTGTAAGCTGGAGTTGAAAACGCAGCCTGGCTCCCGGCCTCAGTTGTCCGGCCAGCGGCAAGTCCTCCCCCACGACAACCGCAATCCGGTTGTAGCCGCCGGTGGTCTGGCAGTCGCACAGGAGCAACAGAGGCTTTCCGTCCGCCGGTACCTCGATTACCCCCGGTACCACTGCCGAGGATAGGATGTCGCCTTTCCCAACCGGCACCTCGGGCCCCGTAAGCCGCAGCCCCATGCGGTCCGACTCCGGGTTCACCGTGTACTCGCCGCTGCAAAGCGCATCCAGGAGGCCCGGCTCGCCTTCAGGGCCGCTGCGGACCCGGAGCACCAGGCACGGTTCATCCAGCGCCGGAGTGAGGCTCGGGACAGCCGCGGCTTGCAGGCGTGGAGAGCAGGGAGCGGGTCCGGCCGGGAGCATGTCTCCCGCCCGGAGGGCTCGCCCCTGAAAACCCCCAAACCCACCCCTTACGTAGGTAGACCTGGAGCCCAGCACCAAAGGCACGTCGATGCCGCCTGACACCGCGAGGTACCCCCTGCATCCGGTCGCGAAGGAACCTATCTCCATAAGCGATCCGGCCTTGACCGGCAAGGGACAGTCCATTGGCGCCGGAAGTCCATCAACCGTTACCGCCGCGCGCGCTCCCGTGTAGGCGACCAGGCAGTCCATGATCGCCCGGAACTTGCCGCCGAGCAACGTCATCTCCACCGCAGCCTCGCCCTCGGAGTTACCGACCAGGAGGTTGGCCCTGCGATATGAGGTGAGGTCCGCCGCTCCCGATACCGGCACGCCCAGCTTTCGGAAGCCGGACCTTCCCCGGTCGACGATGATGCTGAAGAAGCCGGGGTGCTCCACCAGGAGCGCCGGAACGCCGGGCCTGGCGTGGCCGGATAGCGCCGCTTTGCCGCCGGCCTGTGCCACGAGGGGCGCCTTTGCGCCGGCCTGGCACGCTGCTTCATGCCGGTCCACAGGAACGAAGTGGACGGTGTCGCCAGGATGCAGGAGAGAAGGGTCGTCGTTCTCCGGGTCAAACAGTTTCTTGGCTGTGCGGCCGAGGATACGCCATCCCCCCGGGGTCTCCCACGGGTACACTCCGGTCTGGCTTCCTCCGATCCCCACGGATCCCGCTGGAACCCTGGCCCGCGGTTTGGCCAGGCGCGGAAGGGCTATCTGCTGGTCCATACCGCCCAGGTAAGGGAATCCCGGTGTGAACCCCACCATGTACACCCGGTAGTCGCGCCCGGAGTGCCTGCGGACAAGCTCGTCCGGGGTCATGCCGAGTTCGCCGGCGGATGACTCCAGATCCGGTCCATCGTCTCCGCCGTATACCACGGGGATCTCAACCCTGGATGTAGACTGAGGGACGCCCTGAGGGGTGAGCCCGGAAGTGACCTGAGAGACCACCTGCTCCACAAAGCCTCTGACCCAGGAGAGCCGCACTACCTGTGGGTCAAAGTAGACGCACAGCGACGAGTACGCGGGCTGAGCTTCGCCGATCCCCGGCACCGCCGCTGCCTCCACGGCACGCGCCACGCGCAGGAGCAGGTCGTTTACCTCGACCGAGACTTCATGGGAAAAAGTGACCAGCAGCGCGTCGTCGCCTAGGCTTTGATAGACAGGTGAGCCGTTCGTCATAGCCCCAGCACTCCGTGCAGCGAGACGATTTCGATCCCGGCCGACTTGAGCGCCGAACTCACGGCCGCCGCTATCTCAGCCGCGCCGGGGGTGTCGCTGTGGATGCACAGGGTATCGACCTTGAGCGAGAGGCGGCTGCCGTCGATCGCCGTGATTGCTCCATCCCTGGCCATGGACACCGCCCGCTCCGCGATGGCGTCAAGGTCTGTCACCAGGGATCCGGGCACGCTTCTGGGTACAAGGTTGCCATCGCTCGTGTACGCCCGGTCGCAGAAACCTTCGGCGGCTACCGGAAGCCCCAGTTTCTGACCGGCCCACAGGAGACGGGATCCGGCCAGCCCGACAAGCACAAGGTGCTCCCCTTTGCGGGTCGAACGGGCGACGCCCCGGGCCACAGCAAGCGCCAGCGCGTCATCTACCGACGCCATGTTGTACAGGGATCCGTGGGCCTTCACGTGGGTGAGGCCCGCGCCGTGGGACTCGGCGAACACTCTCAGCGCTCCCACCTGGTACATGACAAAGGACTCAACTTCCTTGGGGGACATCTTGATCTCGCGTCTTCCGAACCCTTGCAGGTCGGGGAAGCCGGGGTGTGCTCCTACCGCGACGCCGGCGGAGACGCAGTCTGAGACGACCTGATCCATCACCGTAGGGTCGCCGGCGTGCATCCCGCAAGCGATGTTGGCTGAGGACACGTATGGGAGCAGGCGGGCATGGTCGCCCAGTTGCCACCTGCCAAAGCTTTCTCCGGTATCAGTGTTCACGTCGATCTTCATGGATGATCGCCTCCCGCCTGGCTATTCTCCGTATTCCATTGCCTAACCTCTGGAAAACTTGAGGAGAGAGGCGGTTTGCGCATGGACCGGGCAAGGTATAGGCGAAAGCATCCCCCGCCGGACCCGAGGAGCGACTCGCGGTTGGGCAGGCGGTACTTCTATGCTCTTGCCTCGCTGGTCCTTCTCGCGGCCGTCCTCCAGATACTCCTTAGGTTCGACGGCGTGAGGCGTTACCTCAACCTGGCTATAAGGCTGGAAGGACTGCCACTGGCCAGAGAGGTCCAAGGCCTCGGCACGCCTGCGTACCCCTGGCTTGATTACGCTTCCCCCGGCGCCGAGACTGGCACTATCTACTTACGGCTTCTCAAGAGGCCAAGGGGCGAGGTTTGGATCCTGGTGAACCAGCGGGCCGTCAAGGTCCTCGACGAGGAGGGCGAAGCGGTCACGGTCCAGGATGACGACTTCGTCGAGGTCTACTCCAGGGACGGAGAGGTACGGGTCCTGGTCTCCGCCGCTTCCTCCAACGTGGAGTTCCCCGGAGTAGGTGTCTTCGTGGCCGGGCAAGGCACCGTGCTTGTCGGCCGTGTCCGGCTCCGCCAAGCGACGTAGCCAAGGCGGTTGGCCCAAGGCCTCGCGTCGTGGAGGAGTTAGCCCGCCATAAGGAGAAGCTCCCTGGCATGGACAGGCTGCGCATCGCGATTGACGGACCGGCCGGAGCGGGCAAGAGCACGGTGGCGCGGTGGCTCGCCAGGCGGATGGGTTACATCTACCTGGACACCGGCGCCATGTACCGCGCATTGGCGGTTACCGCGGTAGAGCGTCACATTCCCCTCGACGACGGCGAAGCCCTGGGCAGGATGGCTCGCGGACTGAATATCCGGGTGGCCGACGACGAAGGGGTTTTCCGCGTCTGGGTCGATGACCTAGAGTTGACCGGTTCCCTGAGGGGGCCCGACACGGACCGGGCGGTAAAGTTCCTTGCTATGCACCGTCCTGTGAGAGAAGTCCTGGTCGCCATCCAGCAACGTCTGGCCTCAAGCGGGGGAGTGGTGATGGAAGGCCGGGACATTACCAGCGTCGTGCTGCCGGATGCCGAGGTGAAGATTTTCCTCACGGCAAAAGTCCGGGAGAGAGCGCGGCGCAGGTGGCAGGAGTTGCAGTGCGCCGGTGTCCGGATATCCTGGGACGAAGTGCTCCAGGAACTCATAGCAAGAGACAGGAAGGACCACGAAAGGGATTGGGGTAGGCTCGTACTAGTCCCTGACGCCGTGGTAGTGGACACCACGGGTAAGACACTGGACCAGGCCTGTTTGGAGATAGCGGAGATCTGCGAGGCGAAACTCACGTGTGGTACTGGACGATAAGGGCGATCCTCGGGTTCATCTCGAAGCTGCTTTTCAGGGTCAGGGTGGAACAGGCAGGGAACGTGCCGGCCCAAGGCCCCGTCGTGATCTGTGCGAACCACATATCATGGTGGGATCCCATACTGGTGGCCAACGCCATTGGACGTCCCATACATTTCATGGCCAAGGTCGAGCTGTTCCGGAACCCGGTCTTCGCGTTCATTATGAGGCGGGTCAATGCCTTTCCGGTGGACAGGGGCAAGCCGGACCTTTCGGCCATACGGGACTCCATCGACGTCCTCCAGAGCGGCAAGGCGCTGGGCATCTTCCCCGAGGGGACCAGGCTTAAGGATAAGGGGGTTCTGGGCGAGATGCATCCGGGCGCGGCCCTTGTGGCCCTTCGCACGGGAAGCCCAGTGGTGCCCGTCGCCATACGTGGCCGGTACGCCTTCAGGGGAACTGTGACAGTGCTCTTCGGAGAACCCATGGTCCTTAAGGGCTCCACCGGTCGGGCGTCTAAGGATATGGTCGAGGGCGCAAACACGATTACGGAAGCTATCACAGCTCTCTGGGAGAGATTGGGGGAAGGGGTGGCATGACTCCCGTCAAGATCATGCCTTCTAGCGGGTATTGTCTTGGGGTCCGCCGGGCCATGGAGATGGTGGAGGAAGCTATCCGGAACGGCCCTCATCCGATCTGGACACTGGGGGACGTAGTCCATAATCCTGCGGTGATTACATCCCTTCGAGAGAAGGGAGTAAGGACCGCTACTGCGCCTGAGCAGGCCGATAGCGGGACTCTCATACTCCGCAGCCACGGGACCACAGTGGAAGAGATGGGCCGCATACCGCCTGGAGTTAAGCAGGTCGATACCACCTGCCCGTGCGTCAAGAGATCTTGCGCAATGGCGCGGGAGTTTGCCTCCCGCGGTTTGTTCGTCCTCTTAGTTGGAGATAAGGCTCACCCCGAAGCCAGGGCTGTGATGTCATGGGCCGGCCCTTCCGCGGCATGCATTGCGTCCGGCGAGGAACTGGGGGAGTTCTTGCCCGTGTTGGCGGGGCGCGACGTCGCGGTGATCGCCCAGACCACCGCTCGAAGGGACACAGTGGAAAAAGTCCTTGACGAACTGAGGTCAGCAGGTATTTCGGTGCAATCAGAGAATACTATTTGCACTGTTACCCATGAGAGGCAAGAAGCGGTAAAAGATCTCGCCCGCGAGTGCCAAGTCGTCCTGGTGGTCGGAGGGCGGACAAGCGCCAATACGGGACAGCTGCTTCGCATCGCCCAGGAGAGCGGTGCAGAAGCATACTTGGTTGAGAAGGCAGAAGACGTTTCCCCGGCATGGGTAGCGGGGAAGCGGGTCGGGGTAGCCGCGGGCGCTTCCACCCCCG
>CAZRRG010000005.1:33667-48152 GCA_964602455.1 uncultured Eubacteriales bacterium
CCTCAGAATTGCCAGCGAGAGCGGGGCTCAGGCATACCTCGAGGAATCTTGCGAAGACGTTTCCCCGGAGTGGTTCGTGGGGAAACGGACGGTCGGAGTAGCCGCCGGCGCTTCTACTCCTGACTGGGTGATAAAGGAGGTTGTAGGCAAAGTGGAGGAACTTGAAAAGTCCAATGTCCCTCTGGAGACGGAGGAGACCAAACCTGAGGAGAAGGATGCCAAAGAGGAGAGCGTGCAGGCCGAAGACAAGTCCCAGGACAAGACTGCGGTAGACATGTACGATGAGTCGTTCAAGTCTCTGCAGGAAGGTCAAATAGTGTTGGGCAAGGTTGTCTCGGTAGATGAAAACGGCGCTCTCGTCGACGTAGGCGCGAAGTCGGAAGGAACAATACCGGCGTCGGAACTCCAAAGAAAAGGCGCGTTCCAGCAGGAACCCCTGGTCCCCGGTCAGGAGGTACTGGTCTATGTGGTTTCTTCCGACGCCGGTGAGGGCGGCCTACGGCTCTCCAAGAGACGTGCTGACGAAGAAAGCGCGTGGCGCAAGCTAGAAGAGGCGTTCAAGGAGGGCACGGTTCTCGAGGCCCCGGTCTCCCAGGAAGTGAAGGGCGGACTGGTGGTCGACGTCGGACTGCGCGGATTTGTGCCGGCTTCTCAGGTTGAGCGCGGCTACGTGAACGACCTCTCCAGATACGTGGGCAAGAACCTTCGCGTAAGGGTGCTGGAACTCGACCGCTCAAAGAACAGGGTGGTCCTATCCCAGAGAGTCGTATTGGAAAGCGAGCACGACAAACTGTGCAAGGAGACCTGGGCGACGATCGCTGAGGGCCAGGTCAGGCGCGGGACCGTAAAAGGTATAACCGACTTCGGCGTCTTTGTGGACTTAGGCGGGGTCGATGGCCTCCTCCACATATCCGAGCTGGCGTGGGGCCGCGTGAAGCATCCTTCCGAGGTAGTCAAGGAAGGCGATGAGATCGACGTCAAAGTGCTCCGCGTCGACAAGGAGAAGGGAAAGATCTCCCTGGGACGCAAGCAGGTCCTGCCTGATCCCTGGAGCACCGTCGAGGAGAAGTACCCTGTCGGGGCCGTTGTCGACGGCGTAGTCACCAGGACAGCTCCGTTCGGCGCCTTCGTGCAGCTCGAGCCCGGAGTCGAGGGACTCGTGCACATATCGGAGGTCTCCATGCAGCATATAACCAAGCCTGAAGAAGCGGTTGCTTCGGGAGACAAGGTCCGCGTTAAGGTGCTCAGGGTGCGTCCCGATGAGCGCCGGATCAGCCTCTCGATCAAGCAGGCCGATCAGGTTGTCGTGCAGAATGAGCAGGCAGCTCCGGAAGACGCTGCTCCGGAGGTTACTCCGGAACCGGCTCCAGAGGTTACTCCGGAAGAGGCCCCGGAGGCTGCGGCTGAACAGACTCCGGAAGCGACGCCGGAGCAGGCTCAGGAGGTCGCTGGCGAGGAAACTCCGGAGGAGCCTGAGGCGGGAGAGGCTCCCGCTGAGGAGGAACCGCCAAAGCCCGAATAGATCCTTGGCCGAGAGTTCCTGGCTTAGTGTAGCCGACAGCAGCGATCGTCAGCAGTAGAATCATGAACAGTCGAGTCATATGGCGCCCCGGCATCCGCCGGGGCGCTTCGTTACGGAATACCCCGAAAGCCTCTCGGAAAGCCTAACCTTACAGGCTAAGGAGGGGTTCTCGTGCAGTTACCGGTAGGAACGATCCTGCTCATCATAGTGGCCATTCTGGTTTACTTCGGCCTTCTGCACAGGGTGTTTGATCGCATGCGCATGAACGACACGACGGCCCTGGTCATCGTGCTCCTCATGGCCGCAGGGACCTTCCTGGACTTCCCGCTCTCTCGTGGAGCCATCCCCGTCACCGTCAACGTCGGCGGCGCGCTGATACCGCTTATAGTCGCAGTCTGGCTCACGGTGACGGCCGAGGAGGCCTCTGAGAAGTGGCGGGCGATCTTCGCTGCGCTCGCGACCGGGGCGGTGGTCTGGGGCCTGACCAAAGTCTTGAACCCCGACGAGCAGTTCATGCGATGGAGCCCGATGATCGCCTTCGGCATCGCCGCCGGCATAATCGCCGCCCTGGCCGGGAGGTCGCGGCGGGCGGCATTCATCGGCGGCATCGGGGGCCTGCTGGTAGCGGACATAATCCACTGGATTGAGCTCGCCATCAAAGGGATCCCCGGCTCTGTCGCCTTTGGAGGGGCAGGCACCTTTGACGCCACGGTGATCGCCGCCATCATCTCCGTCGGGATAGTCGAGATTACCGGCGAAGCGCGGGAAAAGGCTGTGAAGCCGGCAGGGGAGGGTCGACGCGATGAGACCAAAGAGTAGCCAGATAGCCGGGCTCGTTGTGCTGATCGTGTTCTTGGCCGCGGGCGGCATCTATTACTACAGGAACGTGTACACGCCCCCGGCTCCCGTACTCGCCTCATCTCCGGGAGGGGCCGACGAGGCGCCTTCGGGCCAGTACTTCACAGTAAACGATGAGGCGGGCAACGTGATCTTCACCACCGGACACCTGGTTCACCCCGGCGACGAGTTCATATCCGACGAAGACGTGAGGTACCAGGTCACGGAGGTATCCGGGACCACCGCGGTGGCGAAGAGCCTTGGTAAGATGGACGCCCTGTTGAGCTTCCCTCCAGCCATAGGCGCTGAGGCGAAGGGCGGCGGCAACACCGCGGTCGCCATCTATCACACTCACTCTGACGAGTCCTATGAGCCTACCGACGGCACGGACTCCATCCCCGCAAAGGGCGGCGTGCTGCAGGTCGGCAAGTCTCTAGCGGCCTCACTAACGCAGAAGGGCGTCAAGGCCATTCACAGCACGACCTCCCACGATCCCCACGACGGCGGCGCCTACGACAGGTCGAGGCGCACCCTCGTGCAACTGCTGAAGGACAGGCCGGCGGCGGTATTTGACGTCCATCGCGACGCAGGTCCGGCAGAACCCTACCTGAAGGACGTCCCCGGAGCCGGAACAGTCGCTAAAGGGATGATCGTCATCGGCCGAACGAACCCCAAGATGAACGCGAACCTGGACTTCGCGCGGCGCCTGATGAACGCGGTGAACTCAAAGTATCCCGGGCTCGTGAAGGGCATCTTCATGGGCAAAGCGGACTTCAACCAGGACCTGTACGACCGCGCTCTCCTCCTCGAGATGGGGACCGAGAAGACCTCCCGCGAAGCCGCGGCAAAGGGCGTTGAACTCATCGGCAGCGTTGTCCCTTCGGTCTTGGGGGTTGCTTCGGGGCCGAGCGGCGGCGCCACTGGCAGGAGCATCGGCTGGATCCTCGGGCTGGCGGTAGCGGGAACCTTCATCTACCTTTGGATCTCGACCGGCAGTTGGGATGAGATGCGGGCCAAGATCATGGGTTGGTTTGGCTCAGGCGGGGTCAAGGTCGGTGGAGGAAAGAAGAACGGCGGTCCTGACGCGTCCTGATGCCCCACGGCAGCGCCATCGGCTTTGGGCTAATGTTCGGCGTACTGGCGAGGGTCGCGCTTCTGAGGTCTGACTTTCGCCAGTATCCCACATATCCCCACGGATACACGACCCACCTGTTCCTGGGTATCATCGCCTCACTGGCAGGCGCAGTGGCGGTTGCGGCGATGATCGCCGGGGAGTGGACGGCCGTCACTTTCTTCCTCCTGGTCGCCGAGCAGTTCAGAGGGATAAGGGGTATGGAAAGGGACTCTCTGAAGGCCCTTGAGGACGACGAGCTTGTGACGCGGGGGACCGAGTACATCGAGGACATCTCCCGGGTCTTTGAGACCAGGTACTATGCGGTCATACTTGTCTCGGCATCGGCTACGCTGGGGTTTGAGTTCGGGTCGGTCCGGACGGGAGTAGTCTTCGCCGCGCTGGCCTTCGGCTTTGCCGCCGCGCTCATGCGGCGGGAAAGACTGGGTGATTCGGTTGATGTGGAGATAGCTCCGGTCCGGGTCGATGGAGCCGACATATGGGTGGGCGATATCTTCATCTTCAACGTCGGCCTGCGTGAGTCGCGGGAGTTCATAGAGGAGCACGCCATCGGCGCCATCCTCACTCCCAGGGACGAGGTCGGCCGGGACACCCTATCAAACCGGGGGCAGAGGCAGGCCATCCTCCACGACGCCACCGCCATCCTGGGCGTGCGCAAGGACAACGACACGCCTGAGTTCACGCCGATGGCAAAGCGTGACCTCAAGACCGGGAGAGTGGCGGTGTACTTCGTCCCCATGGACAAAGACGGTGAGGCGCTCGTGAGACTCCTGTCAGACGCGATCGTGCTGGAGTCGGCGCGCGGTAGATCGCACCGCAGGTAGGGGTGATGCGGACCAAGTGGAAGTCACTATCCAAAAGGCCGTCATGTGCGCTGTCACCGACGACCTGTCGAAGGTCGCCGGCGTACCGGCCTTCCTGGCCAAGGACGATCGATCGAGGCAGAAGAAGGCCCTCTACCTGTCGCGGATCCTTGCGGGCGCGGTCCACGACCTGGGTGACGGCGTGCTCATAGTGGTAAAGCATTGAGTTACGCCGCTGACGCAGGTTCGACCCTCATCATGGGACAGACCAGGGAAGCCGTCTTTGCGGCCCACGAGGACCGCTTTGGCTACGCTCCCACAGGAGGCAGGGAAGGACCCTACGGCCTTGCGGCCCGTATCGGACAAACGTACTTGCTGTGGGGCGTGGTGCCGTCTCCCTTGGCGGTGAAGGTGGCTGAGAACATCCTGTCCCTATACGATGGAGCGGCTGGTGCGGAGGCCACCCACGCCGGGGCCACCCATGAGGGTGCCGCACACGGAGGCGCTCCTCCCAACCGGATCTTTTATGCCTGCTACGCCGGCACTCACTCGTCGGTGCTGGCTGCTTCCTTGCACTTAGGTCGCGTCAAGGACGGCGATGACCTCTGCGATCTCCCTTTCTTCGACCGGCGCGAGAGCAAGGACATCGGCGTCCCGGTCCGCGTCGGGGTCGACGCCTACGGGACGGAGATATATGCCATGGGCACAGGGTGGCTATCAGAAAGGGTAGAAAAGCCATTGTGCGACCTGATCGAGGTCGCCTCACCCAACGCCAAGGCTTGCATATGCAGCGTTCGAGGATTCCTGGACTTGCCCGCCAGGTGCGGCGGGTTCGCGTCCAGGCGTTGCAGGCTGGTAGGGCCAGGAAGGCAGATAATCGCCGCCGCGCTTGGCAGGCGGATCCCCGAGATGCAGCGGGCAGCCAACCGTTGCCTTGACCTCTCCCGAAGGTGGAAGGATAATGAAGGGCAGCAAAAAGGGGAGGTAGTCTGGATCAATGGCGCGGAAAGAGGGCGGGATCGTCCAGGACGTCAGTGAGGGCAGCCTTGCGGCCTACCTCGAACTCGAGCCCGGCGACAGGATCGTGGCGGTCAACGGGCGCACCCTTCGGGATGAGCTGGACTTCCGCTTCCTCACCTCTGAAGAAGACCTGACCATCCTCATCCGCAAAAGGAATGGAGAAGAGCAGGCCTTCGAGGTAGACAAGGATCCCGATGAGCCTTTCGGCGTGACCTTCGTTCAACCCATCTTCGATCGAATCAAGGAATGCGCCAACAACTGCAAGTTCTGCTTCGTGCGCCAGATCCCCAAGGAAATGCGGCGGACGCTTCACGTCCGCGACGACGACTATAGGATGTCATTCCTCTACGGAAACTTCATAAGCCTCACAAACCTCACGGAAGAAGACTGGCAGAGGTTGGAGGAGCAGCGCCTCTCGCCGCTACGGGTATCGGTCCACACCACGGATCCGGCCTTGCGGCAGGAACTCATGCGAAACCCCAAGGCAGCTGACGTGATGGAGCACTTGCGCAGGCTGTCCGGCATGGGCATCAGGCTGCACGCGCAAATAGTGCTGCTTAAGGGAATAAACGACGGAGAGAACCTCGTCCGTACCCTGAGGGACCTGGAGTCACTGGGGCCCAATATGGTCTCGGTGGGCGTCGTTCCAGCTGTCTACACCAAGTACAGGGAGAATCCGCCGTCGCCGCCCATTGACCCGGCGTGGGCAGGGGAAACCCTGGACCTCATAGAAAACTACGCGAGTGGCGTCAGGGAACGGACTGGAGACGCCTGGGTCCACGCAGCCGACGAGTTCTACATCGTAGCAGGACGCGAGTTCCCGCCTTACGAGTATTACGGCGAGTTTCACCAGTACGAGAACGGCATCGGCATTGTGCCTGAGTTCAGGAATGGCCTGCCCAGGGCTAAGGCCATCCTTGAAGGGAAGGCGTTACGTCCCGGTCGCGCGATCGCCGTCACAGGTATGATCTCGGCAGCCGAGATCCAGAATGCTGTGCGGTACCTCGGCCTGGAGGACCGGGTGTCGGTCTGCCCGGTGAGGAACGTCTTCTACGGAGACACGGTCACCGTAACCGGGCTTCTGACGGGCCAGGACATCGCCGCGGCGGCGCTGGCCCTGATGCGGGAGCATCCCGGTCAGTACAATGCCCTTATGGTGCCGGGGATTGCCTTGTTCGAGGGGAAGTTCCTCGACGACATGAAGTTGGACGACTTGGCCAATGTTACAGGGCTTGCGGCCATCCCCGTGGAGCCGTCGCCTGAAGGCCTGGCCAGAGTCATTGCCGCGGGAGATGAGTAGGAGGCCTATGCCCCGTAAGTATGTCGTAGCAATCGTAGGCAGGCCCAATGTGGGCAAGTCCGCGCTCTTCAACCGCATGGTCGGAGCCAGCGCATCAATAGTGCACAGCCAGAGCGGCGTCACACGGGACCGGTTGTACGGGACCGTCAGGTGGCAGGGCCGCGCATTCACGCTGCTGGATACCGGCGGCCTGGACCTTGTATCTGAGGACGATCTGGTACAGGCTATCAAAGTCCAGGTGGAGCAGGCCCTGAAAGAGGCCGACGCCCTCTTGTTCGTTGTGGACGTTCGGGCCGGGCTCACTCCAGGCGACCTTGAGGTGGCCGAGTATCTGCGAAAGACCAGGAAACCACTTGTCCTCGTAGCCAACAAGGTGGACGTCAAAGCCCGGGAGGACCGCGTGCTGGAGTTCCACCAGCTCGGGTTCGACAAGGTGATGCCCGTTTCCGCTGCCCACGGCTTGGGGGTTGGAGACCTGTTGGACCTGGTTTCCGAACTCCTGGTGCAGGCCTATGGCGAGGAACTCGTACCCATCGGAGACGATGAGGAGGACGAGGCTGACGAGGCAGCTTTGGCTTCGCCCTACGATGCCCGTGACCTGCGCCTTGATGCCCGGGCGAGTTCGGGCCCCGGCGAGCTGCCGCAGCCTGTTTCGCCATCCGAGGCCGAAAAGGGGCCGGGAACAGCCATCCGCGTGGCTATTGTGGGGAAGCCCAACGTTGGAAAGTCCTCACTCACCAACGCTCTGCTCAAGGACCAGCGCATGACGGTGTCCAAGATGCCGGGCACGACCATCGACGCTGTCGACACCCCGTTCTCGTGGGAGGGGCGCGACTTCGTCCTGGTCGACACAGCCGGACTCCGCCGTCCCAAGGTAATCGGGGAGAAGCTTGAGGAGCTGTCGGTCGGCCGTGCTCTATCAGCTGTAAAGAGGGCCGACATCTGCCTCCTGGTGCTCGACGGGAGCGAGGCTCCATCGGCGCAGGAGCGGCGCATTGCCGGGTACATCCGCCGCAACGCCAAAGCGTCGGCCATTATAGTGAACAAGACCGACCTGGGGATGTACGCCGACGTGTCCAAGGCCCAGTTCAAGGCGGCAGTCCTGCATGAGTGCAGGCCTATCAACTATTCCGAAGTGCTCTTTGTATCGTGCCTTACCGGCGTCGGCATCGATAAGGTCATGCCGGAAGTGGTGAGGCTGTACGAGCAGTTCTCGCGGCGCATAGAAACCTCGCTCCTCAACCAGGTTGTGGGCGAGATCACCGGCATAAGCCCGCCGCCCAAGGAGGCCAGGTTCTACTACGCCACTCAGGTGGGCGAGAGGCCTCCCCAGATGCTGTTCTTCGTTAGGGATCCTTCAAAGGTAACCGAGATGTACCAGCGTTACGTCGAGAACGAGCTTCGCAAGCGGTTCGAAATGCGAGGCGTGCCCATCGTAATGGAGTTTCGCGAAAGGCAGAGAAGGAAGCGGAAATGAACCCCGGCGATACGGGACTCCGTGTGATAGTGATCGTGGTATCCTACTTGCTCGGCTCAGTGCCGTTTGGCGTCCTGGCTGCCAGGATTCGCGGGATCGACATAACCAAGCAGGGCAGCGGCAACACCGGCGCGACTAACGTGCTCCGCACGCTGGGACCCGGTTACGCCATCCCTGTGTTGCTCCTTGATTTTGGCAAGGGCGCCCTATCGGCGTACCTCGGACTGCGATACCTCGGCCTGGGCACCTTCGGTGCGCTGATCGCAGGCGCCGCATCCATTGTAGGACACAACTGGTCCGCGTTCCTCAGGTTCCGCGGCGGCAAAGGCGTTGCGGCTTCAGCAGGCGTTGTGATGGTCGCGTTCCCAATGCTGCTCGTCGTCGGCCTGGCGGTCTTCGTCCTGACCGTTGTCGCCACCAGGTACGTCTCCTTGGGAAGCATCCTGGGCTCGTGGGCAGCGTTCGTGGTTTGTCTTATGCCCGGCTACACCCTATGGGAGCGGATCCCGGTGCTTGCCATGGTGGCCCTCATTACCTACCAGCACAGGTCCAACATTGGGCGGCTCATTGCGGGGACCGAGCGTAAGATTGGCCAGAAGGGTGGAGCAACCAGATGAAGGCTTGCGTAATCGGCGCCGGGGCGTGGGGGACTGCTCTCGCCCTGGTTCTTGTGGATACCGGGTACGACGTTACAATGTGGGACCGGAACCAAGGCGTCGTCGATTCCATCAACAGGGGTTTGGCCCCGGGCATGACTGGCGTACAGATTCCTCCGTCCATCACCGCGTGCCAGGATCCGGCCCGGGCTCTACAAGGAACCCAGATGGTTGTCTCCGCGATATCGTCTCCCGGCCTTCCGGAAGTCACGCGGCGCTTCGCCAACCTCATCCCGGCAGACGCCACGCTCGTCACCGGCACAAAGGGGCTGGAGCCAGAGACGCTGCTCAGGCCATCAGAGGCCTGGATCCGTAGCAACCCATCGCTGGACGGCAGGGTAGTTGCCATTTCCGGCCCCAACTTCGCGATCGAGATCGCAAAGAAGCTTCCCGCCGCAACCGTCGTGGCGTCCAAGTCGGCTGAGGCGGCCATGGTTGCCCAATCAGCTTTTATGACCCCGTACCTTCGCGCCTACACACACTGGGACATCGCCGGCGTCGAGCTGGGCGGCTCCCTAAAGAATATCATCGCCCTGGCTTGCGGCATGGCTGAAGGCCTCGGAGTGGGCTACAACGCTCAGGCTGCCATCATATCCAGGGGAATCGCCGAGGTCACTCGCCTCGGAGTGGCCCTCGGGGCCGATCCGCTGACCTTCGCGGGTCTATCAGGTGTAGGTGACCTGGTGCTCACGTCCACCGGGCACCTTTCCCGCAACAGGCAGGCCGGCATCGCTGTCGGGAAGGGCGAGTCCATGCAATCCTTCATCGCGCGGACCGGATATACCGTCGAAGGCTTCGTCACCGTCGAGGGCGCGATCAAGTTGGCCCACGACCGCGGCATCACTATGCCCATAACCGAAGTAGTCTACAGAATCCTCTACCTGGGTATGCCTATCCGTAAAGGCCTCGCCGACATCATGTCCCGGGACAAGCGTCCGGAGCACGAGTAGGTCCCGCCCCAGTATCCTCCGGGTGTTCTAGCATTTGGCCCCCGTTCATATCTCATTTATGTAACTTGTTTCTTCAACTGTTCGCCTGGGGTCTAGGCCCCGGACAGGTTGGCATATAGTCTAGCGTGAACGTGTATAGGAGGGAGAGTCCAGGTGGAGAAATTCGATATCTTCGAAGATATCGCCCGGCGCACTGGAGGCGATATCTACATCGGCGTCGTTGGCCCAATGCGTGTCGGGAAATCCACCTTCATCCGGCAGTTCATGGAGCTCTTCGTTCTCCCCAACATCACCGACGAGTACGACAGGCAGCGCGCCATCGATTCGATGCCGCAGGCCGGCTCGGGCAAGACGGTGATGACGGTGGAGCCCAAGTTCATCCCTGAGGACGCCGTCCCCGTCGACATCGCCGACAGCCTCTCGCTGAGGGTCAAGGTCGTCGACTGCACCGGCTATCCGGTGGAGGGGGCTCAGGGCATAACCGAGGATGACGAGCCCAGGATGGTCAAGACTCTCTGGCTGGAGGACCCGATCCCATTCGTGCAGGCGGCTGAGATCGGCACCGAGAAGGTCATATGCGACCACGCGACGATCGGCGTGCTTGTCACCACAGACGGGAGCGTAGTGGACCTTCCCAGGGAATCCTACGTCGAGGCCGAGAGGAAGGTCGTTGAGAAGCTGACGGCGCTGGGCAAACCGTTCGTGATCGTCCTCAACGCCAAGGATCCCTACTCCAAGGAGGTCTCGGACCTCGCCACCCAGATGGAAGGCGAGTACGGAGTCCCCGTCATCCCCGCCAACGCCATGGAGCTGAACCAGGATGACATCACCTTGATCATGGAGCAGGTCCTCTACGAGTTCCCGGTCAAGGACATGACGGTACGGATCCCGCGGTGGGTCCAGACACTCTCGGGTTCCCACTGGCTGCGGGGCGAGATCGACGCCGACATCAAAGATGCCGTGAACTCGGTGAAGCGTATCCGGGACATCGATTCCTGCGTCATGCGGCTGCAGGCTGGCGAGCACGTCGCGTCGGTTAAGGTTGACCGGGTCGACATGGCCACCGGCTCGGCGACGCTGGACCTGGAAGTGAGCGACCACGCGTTCCTGCAGGTCACCAGCGAGAAGGCCGGAATGACCGTGAACGACAAGGCGGATCTCCTGACGCTGATCGGAGACCTGACAGTCGCAAAGAAGACCTACGACAAGTTCTCGCTGGCTCTTCGCGAGCTTGACGAGACCGGGTACGGCATCGTGGAGCCGCTGCTTGACGACATGGTGTTCGAGGAGCCGGAGATGGTCAGGCAGGGCAGGAACTACGGGGTGCGGCTGCGGGCCCGGGGTCCGGCCATCCACATGATCAAGACAGAGGTTGAGACATCGGTCAGCCCGGTCATCGGCACCGAGGAGCAGGGCGAAGAACTGGTGTCCTACCTCATGGAGAAGTTCGAGGATGACCCCAGGAAGATCTGGGCGACCGACCTCTTCGGCAAGTCCCTGAAGGACCTGGTGCTCGACGGGGTGACCTCCAAAATAGCCAGGATGCCGGAGAACGCCAGGAACAAGATGCAGGAGACGCTGGGCAGGGTGGTCAACGAGGGATCCGGCGGACTCATCTGCATCATCTTGTAAGCAGTCAACCCGACATTTGCATCATCTTGTAAGTAGTCAACCCGATATTGTGCCCCGCGTCACAATGTAAGGGGCGAAATGTGGTCACTCCGTGACCACGTTTTTCTCTGGGCCGGCGGAGGCCGGTCCGAGGCCCTTTGCGAGGGTTGCCTGATGACCGTTGCGATGAGGCATGGCTCTCCGCGCGACCAATATGGATTTCTATATGGCATGGCACGACTAGTCGGATGAGCAAGGGTCACAGGAGGATTATTACATCCGAGGTTATATTCACCTCCCATGACTAATAGCGCGAAAACTCGGGTCATCTGGTGACTAGATCAGATCTACTAGTCATCCGGAGACCCGACTTTTCGACATGATGGTCACCCGAGGGAATATAACTAGATTCCTAATAATCATGCCGTGATACCCGTGGATCCGGATAGTCACGGCGTGATAGATGTGGGGACGCTAACCTAGCTACAAGGCGCTTGCCGGAACCAATGCCAAGCCTTCGGCTTCCAAAGCGAACGCCAGGCCCCAGCCAAACGGCTCCGAGTTCCGGAGCTTGACCGAGATGGTGTGCTCTCCCGCGGGGAGTCTCTTGGTTGTCTTGACCTGCCCAGGCTGGACATAGCCGCGTCCGGCCCTGTCCGGTGTTGGACGGTAGGTGTGGGAGCCTGCGAAGACTGTCTCGCCGTCTATGATGATGGCGATATCATCGCTGTAGCCGAACGCCATTCTGACCTCAGCGTCGTACTCCAGCACGAAGCGCCTAGAGAGCGTCACTTCCTTCAGCGCCATCGGGAAGTACCTGTTTAGAAGCAGAATTCCGTGCGGCTCTACATCAACCACGCCGTAGTCCTCGGCGAACCACTCTGTCACCGTGCCGGGCGGTAGCTTCTGCCTGGTTGCGCGAGAGGGCCTTGGCGGCGTTGGGTCCGCTATCAGGGCGTACTGCTGGTCGACTAGGGAGGGCCCATAGACTCGCAGGTTGCAGAAGTAGGCCGGAAGGTACGTCCAGATGCCTGTCGAACCGGGGACTGCCGGCTTGGCAAGGCGACTCACTACCAGCGGCGGCTGTCCCTCAATGGTTGCCCAAGCTGTGCTGCCCTCAAAGTCGACCCTGAAGGTGTACCAGTCGCCAGTGGGAAGTGACGCCTTCTGCTGGAACGCCTCGCCGTGGAATATCTGCCAGCTATTTGAGCCGTGGAACACCGGGTCGTACTGGATGGCATCCCAGAGGCCGCTGCAATGGGGCTGGGTGTAGGCCAGTTCGAAGTTCAGAGGGTCCTGTATGCGGAAGGCTATGCCTGGGTAAGCGGGGCCGGGCGCGGCGATATCCACCTCAACCGCCCCCGACGTGAGATCAAGGTTCGGGATGGTTATGAGCCCGTTTTCGAGTCGAATCCCGTTCCTGCCCTTGATAGCACCTGGAGAGGCGACCTCTGCTCTGACTGCCAACCAGCGCAGGTCCGACAGGTCATGCTGGTAGACCGGCGTGGGACTGCTCATCGATCGGGCCTTCTTTCTGCAGTGTTCTGATCTCGTTGTGTGGTTCTGCGGCGAGATAGTATAATCCTTTCAGCAAGGCGAACATTTGGTCGGGAGGTTGCCACGTGTCAATGCCCCTCATTGCTCCGTGCGGGCTCGATTGCTCCAAGTGCCTTATCTACCGGGCGAAGGACGAGCCCGAGGCTATGAAGGATGTCCTGGACTGGTACCGGAACGAACGGAAGATTGATATGAGTCCTGAGCAGGTCGTCTGCGAGGGATGCCTCGGCGACAGGGCCAAGCACTGGTCGGCCGATTGCGACATCCTGCGTTGCTCGGTAGACGATCACAAGGTGAACTCGTGTTCAGATTGCGGTGAGTTCCCGTGCGAGCGGCTGGAGAAGTTCACTGAGAGGGGCCCTAAGTACAGCAAGGCCCTGGAGACGCTTCGCGAGATGAAGGCGGCGCGGGTTAGTAAGACCAACTCTTAGGAGGAAGAGACCGTGAGCGACTGGCTTAAGGAATGGGCTGCTGAGAGAGGCTATCAGGCAGCTTGGGTAGACTACGCCACGCTGGATAACGCAAGGAACACCATTGAAGACCTGGCCGCGAGGGACATGATCGACAAGGAACTCTATGAGAGCATGCGTAAGTGGGGGTTTAGCTACAGGCCAAAGGAAGGATCCGAGGACCTCACGACCGGCATAATCGTCTCGATCCCGCGTCCCCACCACTACATAGTCTTTGAGACAGCGGAGGGTCCGTTCCGGGCGGTGCTACCTGCTACTTACCTGCAGTACGGAGGGCTCAGGGATAAGGTCCGCGACGAGCTCGAGTCTCGAGTCGCGGAGTTGTTCCCCTCAGCGGGGTATCGCTTTGAGAACATGAGCGCGCATTACAAGTCGGTAGCGGCTAGAACCAGCATCGTGACCTACGGACGCAACAACATCACCTATGCGGAGGGGTGCGGGAGCAGCCACCAGCTGCTGGGGTTTTTCACAAACGCGAAGCCTCCGATGCCGGTGGAGATGGTTGACCCGGAGAAAGCCTTTGGACACGCGGGCAATTCGGCCATGTGCTTGGGATGCGATGCTTGCGTGCGGGCATGCCCGACGGGTGCTTTGACTGGTGACCGCTTTACTATCCATGCCTCTCGCTGCGTGACTCACCTAAACGAGTACCGGGGACCGTGGCCTGAGTGGCTGTCGCCGATGGTCCACAACAGCATAGTGGGTTGCATGCGGTGCCAGGAGGTCTGTCCCCGCAACGAGGGCCACCTTGTGTTTGAGGAGGCTCCTGAGTCATTCACCAGGGAAGAGACCGAAGCGATCCTCGCCACAGCGGAGGCAGGGGAGAGCACGTCCGCCGAGTGGGTACGGCCCGAGGGTCCAGTGTGGGAATCGATTGCCAAGAAACTCACGACGCTGGGTCAACTGCAGATGGAGTCGTTCTTGGGCAGAAACCTGAAGGCGCTCATGGAGGCGGGGACGGCCCCGCGCTGAGTCGCATCCACGGCGGATCAGGGTCCAGCGCTAAATCACGTGCAGATGTCTGGTCCGGTTGTGGATCAGCCCTGCGTTGTGTTAGAATACTGCTTGCGGTCGGGCTGTGGCGCAGCTTGGTAGCGCGCTTGAATGGGGTTCAAGAGGCCCCGCGTTCAAATCGCGGCAGCCCGACCAA